>JAPOVF010000272.1 GCA_026708285.1 Acidobacteriota bacterium | reverse complement strand
TCCAGAAGCGCGTGTGGAACTCGAGCCAGTCCTGGGCGTCCCGGAGCGCGGCCGGATTGAGCCGATAGACGCGTTCCCGGCCCCGCGCTTCGCGGGTGACGAGGCCGGCGCGTTCGAGTACGCCGAGGTGTTTGGAGACGCCGGCGAAGGACAGGCGGAGGGGGCGGGAGAGGTCGCCTACGGTGGTGGTCCGGGCGTTCAGCGTTGCGATTCTGCTAGTCGCTGCAGCCGAGCAACTAGCTCGCCAATCTCGGTCTGCGGGCTACTCGCGTCCGGATCAAGGCGCTCTGCATTCCGCTGAGCGTCCTGCAGCTTGTCCTTGAACTGGCCGTACACGGACGCATCGTTCTTCTTGTAGTCGGGTACGTGGCCCCGCAACCGTAGGATCACCTGCTGACAGGCGGAGCGACCTCCGGCCATGCCGTAGAAGGGTTGAGTGGTGAACTCGAAGTGGAGTAGCAGCCAGAACTCGAAACAGGGTGTCGACACCGTACTGCGGGATGTGGCGTCCTCCCCAGGCTGAAGCCGTGCGAGTCGCTCCCGAAGCCGACGGATCTCTTCCGGACGTTCGTCCTCATCGACCACGCACCAGACCTCTTCGAAATCGTCGGCCCAAGCGGCACAGGTCCTGTCTGGGAGGTCCTTCAGCAACGCGGGACCGTCAACGTCCACGTTCGGCAATCCCAGGTCCTGGGCCAGCGCCCTAAAGTAGTTGGGCTCCGTACGCGCTCCTTCGCAGAGGATCATCAGCCGCCGGCGCGGAGGATCCGTGGCGGGCCGCCTGCCCCTTCGCCGTGGACGGGGCCGTTGGCGGCGTCTAGCCACGGGGTTCGGGCGCGATGACCACCGGTACGCCGCCGTAGCGGCCACCAAGATAGCCTCGCATCAACGCCTCGTCCGGCCGGGGGCGGTAGTCTGACACGGGCTTCAGATACGCGGCTTCCGTCTTCCGCTCTTTCTGCGTAAGCCAGACCTGTCCGCGATCTAGATCCTTCTGAAGGAGAGTAACCTCGTGGAGGGTGGCGATTAGTTGAGCCTTGCTGTCACCGTCATCTGTCTGCTGGTTGAAGTGCCTGACTAGCGAGGCGACCAAGTGAGGGTGGAGGCTGCGGTCCAGTTCGTCTACTACTACGACCAAGTCGTGTTCGCGGCTCCTTAGCCAAGGACCCGCGAAACTGAAGTAGCGCTGAGTGCCGTCGGACTCCTCTTCCAAGTCGAGTGCCTGTGGATCACCGTCGCTAGGCTTGTGAACCAGTCGGAGCTTCATGCCCTCGATCGTTTCTGAGTCCTTCGCGAATCGGGTGTAGATGGCGGGAGGGAGGATTTCCTTCAACTCTTCAAGAGGGGTTTCGACTTTGTCCACGTCCACATCAGCGACAGAGATGTCAGCCGCTTTCAAGAACCCCAGGACGCGTTTCCGATAGGCTTCACTCTCGGCAATGTCCGATCCGGTGAAGTTGGGTGGAAGGCCGTCCGTGTCGACTATCCGAAGCCTTCGAAACCAGTCGACAACTGGGCGAAACGTCTCGCTGTTCAACTGCACGGCGGTCGACACCAGCAGAGCGTTGGGTCGCGTGCTGTCGCGCCAAAGGGACTTCGGACCACGGACGGACGGGCCAAACTCACAATCCGGTTCGCCCGTCTCTGGATCCAGAAAACGGTCCAGTAGCCGACGCATCCTTCCCCCCGGGGGCCAGGCCAGCAACCACTCGCGGTGGACGCGCTTTCTGTCTAGGGAGAAGCCATACTCGTACATTGAACCATCGTGGATAAAGGCGGTCTCAAGGACCGTTGGGCTGTTGCGGCTGACTTCATCGAACAAGAAGGGAAGGTGGGCGATCTCCTCCCCGGCTTGACCCTCCTTCGAGGAGTTCAGGACGAACTCCCGGGCGAAGGCTAGGCCTTGAACGAGGCGCGACTTCCCACCACCGTTGGGACCATAGATGGCGGCCACCCGGTTGAGTCGCGGTGCCTGGCGTACTCCTGTGCCGAAGGCGAAGCGGTCCGCGGTTCGCCCGACGGCCTCCATACTGAGTTCCTGGCGGTCCCTAAAGCAGGCCCTGTTGGTCAGGGCAAAGGCCACGAGCATGACGGGCTCCTCAAAATAGGCGGGCGATTCTAGCGAAAGTCCGCAGAAAGGGCCAGTTGTTTCGTGTCCGAGATAGAAGAAGCGCATCACACGGCATAGACATGGCCCCCTTGCCCCGGCCCTCTATGTCACCTAGCCGTTGTGCGTGGGCCACTTAGCGACGGGCGCCGAGGGTGGCGGCGGAGATGGGCCTGCTTCAGGTGCGCCGTCGTTCCCGGGCGAGGTCGTGGCTCGCCTGCATCCGCATCCAGTGTTCCGCGCCGGACCAGCCGAGCGCCTCGAGCCGCAGCGCGGTGGCTGCGGTGACGCCGGCGTGTCCGTGGACGATGCGCGACAGGAACCCGCGGGTGACGCCGAGCCGCTCGGCGGCGTGCGTGATCGTCCAGCCCTCGGCCTCGATGGCGCTCGCGACGAGCCTGCCCGGGTGGGCGGGGTTCTTCATGCGGGTCATTCTAGAATCGCCAGGTTGCGGCCGCTTCGCCCCGGCGGGGAGATTGACATGACCGAGTACGCACTGTTCTTCGAGAGCGGAGGCCCCGTGTTCGGCGAGGGCTACATCGCTTCCGTGCGGATCCATGGCCGCGCGCTGGCGACCTGCGACGAGGAGGACGGGGAGTTCGAGCTCAGCGGCGTGAATCCGGGGAGTCTTCTCGGGTTCGGTCGAACCGTGAACGAGGCGTACCAGGACTTCGTCGAGTCACTGCGGTGCACCCTGATCGACTGCGCATCCGATGCGGCGAACTTCGAGGATTTCCGTCGGGAGGTCGAGGACTTCTTCGTCACGAACGATCCTGAGGCGGAAACGAAGTGGGAGGCGGCCCGGGACCGCGCCCGCCGCGGCGAGTTGCCGAACGACCTCAAGCTCCGGCTCGAGAGATCGGATCCGGACCTGGGCGTGGACATTCGGCAAGTGAGAGCGCCTTCGCTTGCCGCCAACGCACCAGCGCAAGCGCTCGCGCCAAGCGCCATCGCCGCCTGATCCGCTGCCGTCGCCGGTCGGCTTCGGCCGACGCGCCGGCGAGATCGCATGCCCGGTTCAGCTCAACGACAGGGTGTTTCGGCGAAAGTCGATGACTAACCGCTGCTCGCGCATGTAGTCGAGGCCCAGCAGGCCATCGATCTGCGCGCTGGGTGGCAGCGTGTGCGCGAGTACCGGAAAGTCACGGCGCTCCTGCCCGAGGGGGCGAACAACTCCGCCGGAACAACGATGAGGCCCCGGCCGGCGTCGAACGGTTGGCTCACAGGACAATCGCGGTGCCTTCGGGAATGGCGCCCGTGTACAGCACGGCCGCTCGCGCGGGGCGCAACGAGATCGCTTTCCGATAGACCTCGTCGCGGTCCTTGCTGTGGTGGAGCACCGTGCCTCCACGAATGTTGAGCGCCTCGTCAGTCTCCGGGGCCCCGATCAGGATCCACTCGGACTTGAAGTCGCCCCTCATCTGGGCGAGCGTCATCTCCATGTGCTGATCGTAGCCGACAGCACGCGCTAGGTAGTACCGTCGTCGGCGTCGGGAGCGCGTTGAGACGGCGGCCGCCCTGCAAGCGGATCGCTGACGTGTTCGAGGCGGTTGCAGGGTCCCGTCTCAGTACCGACGCTGGTCGACGCCGTTCGAAGCGAGAAGCTCCCCCGCGGCGGCCCTTCTTCGCTACCGGCGCTCTGGTACCCAGCCAGAGCCGCGGCGAGTGTCCCAGTTGGGGTCCACCGAATTCACTTGCATGGCCATGCATACGGTAGAGTTCTTCGACAGATACCCGTCGGCAGCGTGCTGTCGGCTCAAGGGCTGCCCTTCTGGGCAGCCCTTGCTACTTCTTGGGCAGTCTGAGGATCAGGAAGGGCGGCACTTCGAGGCAGTCCTTGCGGAGGACCGGGTGATGAAGGGGATCGTCGACGCCAACTACGACGCCCGCGTCACGCGCATCGCGCCTGGTCGAAACGCAGCGGATCGGCAAATCGCGCAACAGCTCCGGGCGGCTGGCCTGTGGGACGCGCTGTGCCGCGCCGCGCTTTGGCAGTGCGCCGCGAACGACGGGACGCCCGTGCACAACGAAAGCACCGCGCTCTGGGCCATTCTGGACCATGTGGGGCAGCAGCAGCTTGGCGCGGCGAGGCTGGGCAACCGGATGGTCGAGTCGCTCGGTCCGCAGTGCGTCGCGGAAGCGCTCGCGCGCGCCGGACGCAGGCACTTCTCAATGAGCGCCTGGGCCTACTGGAAGCGCCTCCTCGGGTTGCCGCTGGTCCCCGAGGACGCCGAGGGATTCCGGTTCGCCGACGGCTGGGTCGAGCGTCTGGGGGTCCGGGACCAGACCGGAGAGACGCCTCGGGGCTGCATTCCCGATACGTTTGAGGGCGAGAAGGTCGCCTGGGGATGCCACCCGGAAACGGGCGAAGTGTACCCGGTG
Source organism: Acidobacteriota bacterium (assembly GCA_026708285.1). Classification (GTDB taxonomy): domain Bacteria; phylum Acidobacteriota; class Thermoanaerobaculia; order Multivoradales; family Multivoraceae; genus Multivorans. The sequence continues at coordinate 15,403 of JAPOVF010000272.1, read as the reverse complement.
CCGTATTGACCGGCGTCCATAGGGCGTAGTTGCCGGCCATGGTCGTGGGGCTGTAAGGTGGCGCGGTTTCCGCGCCCTTGCGTGCTGGCGCGGGCGAACCTCCGGCGAGGACGCGAAACATGCTCGGAAACCCTGTTGTCCACTTCGAGATCGGTTGTGAGGACGGTAGCCGGACGCGCGCCTTCCTTTCAGCACTGTTCGATTGGGAAATCACTGATAGGGAAGCAGGTCTGGCGATCCAGACCGGTGGCGATTCCCCCATCTCGGGACATATCGGGGAGTTGGCCTCCGAGTGGGGGAACTACGTGATCGTGTATGTCCAGGTCGACGACCTTGAAGCCTCGCTGACCAAGGCCGCCGAGCTCGGCGGCAAGGTGCTCGTGGAGCCGGTCGAGTTGGCTGGTCAAGGGAGTTTCGCCTGGATCGCGGCTCCGGAAGGCAACATCATCGGCCTGTGGAAACCCGCCTAGCGGACAGGCATCGAGGAATGAGAATCCACCTGACCGGCGTCTTCGTGGACGACCAGCGGAAGGCACTTCGCTTCTACACCGAAACGCTCGGCTTCCAGGTAAAGCACGACATCCCTCTGGGAGAGCACGCCTGGATCACCGTCGTATCCCCGGAAGCTCCGGATGGGACGGAGTTGCTGCTCGAGCCTGCTGCCCACCCCGCGGTCGGTCCGTACAGGGCGGCGTTGGTGGAGGACGGGATCCCCTGTGCCAGCTTCGCAGTCGATGATGTCGAAGCTGAGCACGAGCGTCTCGTCGCGAGAGGTGTGCGGTTCGTTCAGCCGCCAACGGACCTTGGGACTGTTGTTACCGCGGTCTTCGACGATTCGTGCGGCAACTTGATCCAGATCCAGGAGGAGAAGGGTCAACCGTGACGATCGTACGGAACATCCTCGCCGCCGTCGTCGGCTACGTCGCCATGGCCGCCCTGCTCTTCGTCCTCTTCTCGCTTCTGTGGCTGACTGTGGGGCCCTCGCGCGCCTTCGAGCCGGGTTCCTGGGAGGTGTCCGTCGGCTGGGCCCTCGTCCAGCTCGTCCTCGGGCTCGTGGGCGCGTACGTCGGCGGGCACGTCTGTGCCCGGGTGGCGCACGATGCCAAGGGCGCCACGATTCTGATCGGCCTGGTGATTGTGATGGGAGCGGTGAATGCCCTGATCCCGCCGGAGATGGTGGCGGGATCGCGCCCCGACGACGTGTCGATGATGGAGGCGACCGCGGGCGCTCGCCAGCCGGTGTGGTTCAACTGGCTGAACCCGGTGGTCGGGGCTGTGGGGGTGTGGTTCGGGACGCGGAGATTGCGCGAGTAGGCTACGAGTGCCTGTAGCCGTCTCCAAGGAGGAGAAGACCATGCTGACCCGCGACGAGATGTCCACCGCGTTCGCCACATGGGGTGCCGCCTGGAACGAGCACGACCTCGACGGCGTGATGGACCTGTTTCACGACGAGATCTACTTCGAGAACTGGAACGGAGGCTCGGTCCGTGGCAAGGAGAATCTGCGTGAGGCATGGGCGCCGTGGTTCGCCAACCATGGAGACTTCAAGTTCACGACCGAAGAGACCTTCATCGACGAAGTCGACCAGAAGATGCTCTTCCGCTGGCAGCTCGATTCGCCCTCGTTCGAGAAGGGCCAGGGGGACAAGCACGAAGCCAGGCGCGGCCTCGACATCCTGCACTTCAGGGACGGCAAGATCGTCGAGAAGCTGACCTACTCCAAGACCACGATCGAACTGGACGGGGAACGGGTGCGTCTGACGACGCCGTGATGCCCGTGCCGAACAGCCACTACATAGTCTTGACGACAGCCCACCGTGGGGTCATGCTGAGAACGCTGACCTCGACTCACACGGAGGGCTGAATGCGCTCGACTATTCTCGCTGGCCTGCTCGTGGTGCTCGCGACTCCGGCCGGGCTTCAGGCCCAGGCCATGGAATCGGCCGAACCCTTCAAAGTCGGCACCTTCCAGATCGACGGGGAGGCCGTCGTGGGGCTCGTGCTGCGGGATTCGCTGATCGTGGACATCGGCGCGGCGAACACCGAGCTGGAGCTGGATTCGAGCTACCCCGGGCTCGTCATGCCGGCCGACATGCTCGAGCTGATCGGCCGGTACGAGTACGGCCTCAAGTACCGGCTCTACGAGATCGTCAACGACCTGGTCGCCGGGAAGCGGCTGTCGGGGAGCGCGCGCCCCGCCTACGTCCACGACGTCGACGACGTCAGGATCCTCGCGCCGATCCTGTACCCGAGCAAGCTGATGAACGCGGCGGTCAACTTCTACTCGCACGCGTGCGAGGGCTGCACCGAGGAGGAGCTGCAGGCGCAGACCAGGGAGCGGCAAGAGAACCGGGGCGTGCCCTACCTCTTCTTGAAGCCCACCCGCGGCGCGATCATCGGCAGCGGCGAGGACATCGTGATGCCCTACGGCCGTGACCGGATCGAATGGGAAGTCGAAATGGCCATCGTCTTCGGCCGCACGGGCAAGTACATCTCCGCGAGCCGTGCATACGACCACGTGTTCGGCTACATGGTCGCCGTGGACATATCCGATCGTGGCGGCCGGCCTCCGGGTGGCTTCGGCGCCGTCCTGGACTGGTTCGTCGGTAAGGGCCATGACACGTTCGCGCCCCATGGGCCCTGGATCGTTCCGAAGGAGTTCTACGGCGACCCGATGGAGCGCTTGCACCAAACCCTGGTCATCGACGGCGTGACCGTCCAGGAGGCCAGGGCGGGAGACATGATCCACAACATCCCGGAGTTGATCGAGTACGCGTCGTCGCTCATTACCGTGTTCCCTGGTGACGTTCTGCAAAGCGGGACGTCCGGCGGAACCGGCGCCGGTCGCGTCCAGCGCGCGACAGGCTCTGGGTACCTCCAGGCGGGCGAGACGATCAGCGCCAGCATCGAGGGGATCGGCACGCTGACCCACACCGTCGTAGCCGAGGAGAGCGTTCCGGCCGACCTGTCCGGCGCGCAGCTCCCGCCGGTCGAGACCTATCGCCCGCCACGCTGACGGGACGGAAGTGCATCGCCGCCGTGCGCATCCGGCGCGTCGTCCCGCGGCCGCGCAGTCTTCCGCCTACAACTTCCCAGTGGCCCTCGCCCGATCCAGCACCGGCTGGTAGATCCGCAGCGTCGCCGCATCCACCAACTGCCCCCCCTTGCCGCCGGCGCCAGCGCCCTGCGCCACCGACTCGTTGTAGAGGTCGACCATCTTCTGCGCCTGCTTGATCTCCCTGGGCGACGGCGCGAAGACGTCGTTGGCAAGCGAAATCTGGTTCGGATGGATGCACCACTTGCCGACGGCGCCGAGGGTGGCGGCGTAGGTTGCCTGCTTGAGGTAGGCCTTGTCGTTGCGGAAGTCGCCGAAGGGGCCGTCGATGGCGTCGATGCCGGCGGCGCGGCAGGCGGCGATCATGCGGACGCGGTGGGCGGACCACATGTCGCCGGGGTAGCGGTAGTCCTTGTCGAGTTCGTGGCCGAAGCGCATGCCCATGCTGGCGGAGAGGTCGCCGAAGCCGAGGATGAGCGCTTCGAGGCGATCTGAGCAGGTGGCGATCGCCTCGACGTTGGCAAGGCCCTCGGCCTCCTCGATCAGCGCCTCGAGGCCGATCCTGCGGTGGAGCCCGAGCTTCTGCTCCAGGCCGTCGAGCATCGTCTCGAAGAACCAGATGTCGCGCGGTTCCTTGACCTTGGGCAGGATGATGATGTCGAGGTTCTCGCCGGCGCCCTCGACGACGCTGATCACGTCGTCGACGGCCCAGCGGGTGGTGTGGTCGTTGACGCGGACGGAGCGCACCTTGCCTGTCCAGTCGAGGTCGTTCAGGCCGTCGATGGCGATCTGGCGGGCGCCTTCCTTCCTGTCGGGCGCGACGGCGTCTTCCAGGTCGAGGAAGACGAGGTCGGCGTCGCTTCCGGCCGACTTCTCGACCATCCTGGGGTTGCTGGCGGGCACGGCCAGCTCGGAACGTCTCAGTCGCATGCGTGTTACTCCTTGGGCTCGCCGTCGCCGTCCAGCCCGAACTGGGCGAGGATCTCGTCCCGGTGCTCGTCGAGCAGGGGCGCCCGGCGGCGCACGCCGGTCTTCGTTTGGGTGTACTTGATCGGGCAGCCGACGATCCGGACCGGCTCGTTCTCGCCCGGCAGCTCGACTTCGGCGACCATCTCGCGGACCGCGGTGTGGGGGCTCTCGAAGATGTCGGCCGCGGTCTGCACCGGGCCGCACGGGACCCGGCCGGCGAGCGCTTCGACGATCTCGTCGCGGGTGTGGGCGCCGGTCCACTCGGAGACGACCGCCTCCACGAACTCCCGGTTCTCGCGGCGCGACCAGAAGTTCTTCGTGCGCTCGTCCTCGATCAGGTCGGGCCGGCCCATCTCCTGGCAGAGGATCTCCCACTGCCCCGGCGTCGGCGCCGCGATCGCCACGCCGCCGTCCTTCGCGTCGTAGATGCCGAACGGGGACAGGCTGTGGTGGTGCTTGCCGCGCGGCGGGAGCTGGTGGCGCAGGCTGGAGCCGTAGTTCGCGAACACGGACTCGCACAGCAGGTTGACGCCGTCGACCATCGCGACGTCCATGAACTGGCCCTCGCCGGTGCGCCGCGCGTGGTGGACCCCGGCGACGACGCCGAGCGCCATCAGCGTGCCGGGAAACAGGTCGCCTACGGAGGCGCCGCCGGGGTAGCCCCCGCCGGGACGGTCGTCGTCGCCCCGGGGGCCGTTGACGTGGGCGAAGCCGCCCATCGCCTGGGCGACGATGTCGAAGGCGGGCCAGTCGGAGTGGGGGCTCTCGCCGGTCCGCGGATCGCCGAAGCCGCGGAGCGCCGCGTAGACGATCCGCGGGTTGCGCTCGCGGATCGTCTCGTAGCTCAGCCCGAGCCGGTCCATCACGCCGGCGCGCATGTTCTCGAGCACCGCGTCGGCCTGCTCGCACAGGCGGAGGAAGGTCTCGCGGTCGGCGTCGTCCTTCAGGTCGAGCGAGATGCTGCGCTTGTTCCGGTTGATGCTGCCGAAGTAGCCGCCGAAGTCGCAGCCGCCGTCGACGCCCGCCTTGCCCTGGGCCGGGTGGATGAAGTCCGTAGGCGTGGGCGGCGAGGGGCGGGACATGTCGCCGGTCGGCGGCTCGACCTTGATCACGTCGGCGCCGAGGTCGGCGAGGATGGCCGAGCCGAACGGCCCGGCGAGCGCCATCGTGCAGTCGATGACGACGAGGTCGCTGAGCGGCCCGCGGTCCCGGGCGTCCGGGCTCACTACGACCCCCAGTGCGAGCGGCGCTTGATCAGCACCTCGCGCTCGCCCTCGAAGACGATCGTGCCGTCCTGCTTCGTGCCCCAGTGCTTGAAGCGGACGACCCCGGCGTCGTCGCGGTCGGCGTCGCGGGTCTCGAGCACCTCGGTGTAGGCGGTCAGGGTGTCGCCGAGGAAGACCGGCGCGCGGAAGCGCATCTTGTCGAGGCCGAGCTCGGCGAGGGCGTTCTCGGCCGTGTCCTGGGTCGCCAGGCCGATCACCGTCGAGCCCGTGACCAGGCCGAACACGAGCCGCCGGCCGAAGGGCGACTTCTGCATGCGGTCCTCGTTGAAGTGGCCGTCGGCGGTGTTCATGACGAGCTTGGTCAGGAGCTGGCTCTCGACCTCCTCGATCGTCGTGCCGCGGGCGTGCTGCATCTTCTGGCCGGCGGCGAAGTCCTCGAAGTAGGTGGAGGAGGATGTGAGGGCGGTGGTCATTCGGTGGCCTCGCGGCGCTTGGTGGCCGGAATGCCGGCCAGAAGGCCGGCGCACCCAGTGGCGGAGGCCAGAAGGCCGGCGCACCCAGTGGCGGAGGCCAGAAGGCCGGCGCACCCAGCGTGGATCGTCATGAGGCTGCCTCCCGCCGCTTGGCGACCAGGTTGGTGCGCTGGTAGCTCACGACCTTGTCGCCGTGCTGGTTGAACGCTTCCGTCTCCCAGGTGACGATGCCGAAGTGGGGCCTGGAGCCGGACTCGCGGCGGCCGACGACGCGGCTCCTACCGGTGATCGTGTCGCCGGGGTAGACGGGCCGGTGGAACTTCACGTCGTTCACGCCGAGGAACGGCCCGCCGCCCTCGGAGAGGTCCTCGACCGACATGCCGACCACCGTGCAGAGCACGAGCAACGGGTCGATGACGACCGAGTCGTGCCCGTGGGCCCGCGCGTACTCGGCGTTGAAGTAGAGCGGGGTGAACCGCATCGTCGCGGTGGCGAAGAGCGCGTTGTCGCTCTCGGTGAGCGTGCGGCCCCAGTGGTGCTGAAAGGTCCGGCCTTCCTCGAAGTCCTGGTAGCGGTTGCCCTTCTGGCGAAGTGGGAAGGTGGAGAAGTCCGGGTCGGGCATTGCGGCAGTGGTTCTACCACGCAGTAGCGCCGCTGCTATGGCAACGGAGGGAAGTTGATCGTCACGATCTGGAACACCGCGACAGGCTCTCCGTGAAGCATCGCGGGTCGGTACCTGCTGCGCTTGACGAACGTCACCACCCCGGCTGCAAGTCCGTAGCCGGGATCCTGGAGAACCGCCGGGTACTCCACCCTTCCTTTTTCATTGACGATGTATCCGACAACCACGGCACCATAGACACCTGCCGCCACCGCCTCCCTGGTGCGCCTTGGCCGATAGGAGTAGGTATTCCTCCGCACAGGCGGTTCCATTCCGTCCACCGGTCTGCCGCCCACACTCACCGTGTAGATCTCTCTGTCTCCCGCCGATTGGAGCGTTGCGTCCCGATAGGCGTCGAAGACGAGTTGGATGGCGTAGGCGTAGTGATCGGCGGCGTTTGCCTGTGGCTGATTAACGTAGCGTTGCGCCGATGCAACGGCCACATCGTGCAGTCCCTCCACCTCAGCCGTTGCGGCGTGGACGACCCAGAAGCGGCGCGGCAATTCCAGCTCGGGATGGAGCCTCTTGAGTTCGATGAGGGTGTCCAGGGCGGCCAGAGCCTCGGCCGTCTGCTTCAGGTCGACGAAGCGCATCGCCTCTGACCACCAACGCTCCGCTTCGGCCTCCGGGGTCGTCTCTACCTGCGCCAGTACTGGCGCGGCAGCGACCAGCAGCACGAGAACAGGGGCGTGCAGCCGGCCGTGGATCGCTGATCGATCTCTCATGCGTAACGTACTCCATGGAGAGTCTACTTAGTCTCTGACGGCGCACTCCAGCGGTGCCGATGCGGGCGGCGCCGCGGCAGAAGGCCCTAGCCTTGCTGTTCCTCCGGTGGAGTTTCGTCGGGCTCGACGACTTCATAGCCTCTCTCTCGGAGTTGCGAGAGCGGTCCGTCTGTCCGGAGCAGGTCCCTGAGAGGCAGGACGGCGAAAGTGGAGTCGTTGTTGCTCAATGCGCGCTCGGCGTTCTCGAGCCAGAGATCCCAGCGACGTGACTCCATCTCGTTCAGCTTCTCTGAGTCGAAGGCGAGTTGCCAGGGATCGCACGCCTTTGCGGCCGGATCGCCTGGATGAGCTCTGAGCGAGGCCAGATCGCCTACGGCCCAGGCAGCGGCAAGACGCTTATGCGCCTCAAGCTGGGCATCGAGACCTTGAAGACGTGCCTGGAGACAGGTTCGCTCCGCACCGGCCGACATTTCTTCCATCGAATCGAGAAGAGCCGAGTCCTTGTAGCGCTCGGAGAGTACCGTTCGCACCTTCTTCACGTTGTGCTTCCTGGCTCCCTTCTCGATCGCCCGATGGATCGTGTAGCCACGCTCCAGGCCTCCAGATCGCGCCGCGGAATAGAAGAGCTCCTTGGCTGCAGCGCTGGGTCGGAACTCGTGGAGGGCGTCTCGCTTCGGCGCGTATCTCAGCCTGGTTTCCGAGAACAGTTGGTACAGGTCCTCCGGCAGCAGGTCGTCCAGGGTTCCGCGGTCCGGGATTCGTTGTGTGCGCCTGAACTGCTTGAGCAGCCGCGGCGCTTTCAACGGATTCGCCGTGATGCGCACGTCTGCGGACGTCAGGTACTCGCTGGATTGGGCCAACGCGTGGTCGACGGAGTCCGTCTGCCAGAGAAGATCGTGTGGCACCCATTCCGGATAACCAAGGATCCACAAGACGTGGTCACCCCTGGTGACTCTCCAAAGAGGCGGCCCAGGGAGCTCTCCGAGGACCTGGATCTCTTCCTCGAAGCGATCCACTGGGGTCGGCTGGGAGCCGCCGTTCTCCTGGGCGGTCGCGCCCGGAACAGCCGCTGAGGCCGCGAGTAGCAGGGCTCTCCAGATCATCGAAGGACTCCTTTCGCCCTAAGAACGGTGGACCGCCGCGTTTGATTCCACTGGTGCCGCCTTGAGCGGTCGCGCTTCGCGGCACTACCACGCAGTACGATGAGCCGCCGTTGAATGGAAGCTCCCCGGGAGGATCGATTGAACGAAATGAAGCCCGCGGAGGTCAAGCCCGCTATTGGCATCGATGTCGTCAACCAGCTCGACGCTCGGGTCGGGACGATCGAGAGCGTCACGGATGTCGAGGGCTCCAGCAAGCTCGTCAGACTCAGGGTCGATTTCGGCGACCACAAGCGGACGATCCTCGCGGGGATGAAGCAGGAGCGCGAAGATCCGACCGAGATCGAAGGTCGTCAGGCGTTGTTCATCGTCAACCTGGAGCCGAGGAAGATGATGGGGGAGACATCGGAGGGCATGATCTTCGACGTCGGCTACGAGGACGGGTTTCAGCCGGCGTTGCTGCTCCCGGAGCGGCCGGTGCCGAACGGCGCTCGCGCCGGTTGAGTCGCGGAGTGTCGTCGCCGCTTCGCGGCGCGAGTCGTTGGCCGTCTGCGGCGGCAGCCGGCCAGAAGGCCGGCGCACCCAGTGTGGGGCGCTGCCATAGAAGGCCTTAGCCTTGCTGCCCTTCTGGAGGAGCTTCGTCTGGCTCCCGGACTTCATAGCCTCTCTGTCGGAGCCATGACAGGGGTCCGTCGGGCCGGAGCAGGTGCTCGAGCGGCAGGATGGCGAAGGTGGAGTCGTTGTCGGTCACGGCACGATCGACGTTCTCGAGCCAGAGCTTCCAAACGCGCGATTCGATCTGGCTCAGCACCTCCGGGTCGGCGAGCGTGAAGGAACCGCAGACCCCGGTGGCCGAGTCGCCTGAATGGGCCCTGATCGAGGCCAGATCGCCTACGGCCCAGGCGGTCGCAAGACGTGCGTGCGCCTCGAGCTGGGCATCGAGCCCCTGCAGACCTGCCTGAAGACAGGTCTGCTCCGCCTCGGGCGACATCTCCTGAGTCGAATCGAAGAGAGGCAAGTCCTTGTGGCGCTCGGACAGGCGCGTTGGCACCTTCTTGACGTTGCGCTTCCTCGCTCGCTTCTCGATCGCCCGACCAATCGTTAGGCCCGACTCCAGGCCGGCGGATTGCGCCGCCGAGTCGAAGAGCTCCTCGGCCGCGACGATAGGCCGCAGTTCTTCGAGGCCGTCCCGCTTCGGTGCGTATCTGAGTCTGGTCTCCGAGAAGAGCCGGTACAGGTTCTCCGGCAGCACGTCCTCCAGGGTTCCGCGGTCCGGGATCCGTCGTATGAGCTTCCACAGCCGCCGTGCTCTCACCGGGTTTGTCACCACCCCGACGCGCGTGGATGGAAGCGGTAGGTACTCGCTGGAGTGGGCCAACGCGTGTTCGATGGAGTCCGGATGCCAGAGGAGATCGTTCGGCACGAGTCTGGGAATGCCGAGGATCCACAGGACGTGGTCGTCCTTCGTGACCTTCCAGAGGGGCGGCCCAGGGAGATCTCCCATGACCTGGATCTCTTCCTCGACGACGTCCACCGGGGCCGGCTGGGATGCGTCGTTCTCCTGGGCGATTGCTCCCGGCACTGCCGCCGAGGTCGCGAGTAGCAAGGCTCTCCAGTTCATCGAGGGGCTCCTTTCGCTCTATGAACGCTCGACGGGCAGCTTTGATTTCACTCGTGTCGCCGTGAGTCGTCGCCGGTTCGGGGCGCGTCGTTCCGGAAAGCCGGCCAGAAGGCCGGCGCACCCAGTGTGGGGCGCTGTACGATTCCGGGATGATTCCCTGGAACAACCTGAAATCGACCCTGGAGCAGGACGCCGAGTTCCGGTACACGATCCGGCACTGGACGGCGAGCCTGCGGCTGAGCGTGGGCGACCGGCACCATGCGATCCGGTTCGAGGACGGCGCCGTGGCTGCGGTCGAGCCGTGCGAGGCCGACAGCCCTGCCGACGTCTTCATCGCCGGGCCGGAGGAGGAGTGGCGCGAGCTGCTTCGCGAGGTGCCGCGGCCCTTCTACCAGGACCCGTTCTTCGCCAGCGTGCATCACGGCATCGAGCTGAACCGCGATCAGCTCGACTACGCCGCCTACTACCCGGCGCTGCGCCGGCTGGTCGGGGTGCTGCGCGAGATGTCCAACCCAACCGAGGGAGCTTCCGCATGAACCTGTTCCGTTTGTTTCTCGGCGTCGTCTTTGGCGTGATCGTCGTCTACACCGTCGCCGTCGCGATGGAACACGGCCTGGGTCTGCTCGGCATCTTCTTCGGCGACATCGCCGCGATGACCTGGAACGGCCAGTTCAACCTCGACTTCATGGGGTTCCTCATCCTGTCGGCGCTGTGGGTCGCCTGGCGCAACGGTTTCTCCCCGGGCGGGCTCCTGCTCGCCGCCGTCGCGCTCTTCTTCGGGGTGCCGTTCCTGACGCTCTACCTGTTCATCCTGAGCCAGCAGACGAACGGTGACGTGAAGCGGATGCTCCTCGGCGACCAGCGGGCAGCGGCCTGATGCCCACCTTCGCGCGGCGCGTCGGCCGCTACCTGGACCTCGAAGTCCAGGACGTTGCTTACGAGGTCTACTTCGAGTCGGCCGGCAACCCGGACGGCATTCCGCTGGTGCTGCAGCACACCGCGGGTTCCGACGGCCGCCAGTGGCGCCACCAGCTAGAGGACGAGCGGATCGGCCGGCACTTCCACCTGCTGGCCTACGACCTGCCGTACCACGCCAAGTCCGTGCCGCCGGCGGGCGTCGAGTGGTGGAAGCAGGAGTACAGGCTGACGAAGAGCTTCCTGCTCGACTTCGTCACCGCCTTCGTGGGCGAGCTCCAGCTCGAAGACCCGGTCTACATGGGCAGTTCGATCGGCGGCCACCTGGCCCTCGACCTCGCCCTGCACCGGCCGGGCCTGTTCCAGGCCGTCATCGGGCTGGAGGCGGCGATCAAGTCGGACCCCGGCAACATCGACCTGCTCGATCACCCCGAGATCAACAACGGCTACAAGAGCGAGCTGATGATCGGCATCACCTCGCCAGAGGCGCCCGAGGCGTTCCGCCGCGAGGTCGGCTGGTGCTACAGCCAGGGCGCGCCGCGGGTGTTCCGGGGCGACCTCTTCTACTGGGGCACCGACCACGACCTGGGCGACAGGGCCTCGGAGATCGACACCTCGCAGACGCGCGTGTTCCTGCTGACCGGCGAGTACGACGCCGCGACGCCGCCCGCGGCGTCCGAAGAGGTCGCTCGACAGATCAAGGGCGCGACGTACCAGACGATGAAGGGCCTGGGCCACTTCCCGATGTCCGAGGACCCGGAGCGGTTCTACGGGTACATCGAGCCGGTCCTGGAGGAGATCGTCGGCGATCAGACGCGGCTGGGGTCGCCGGACTGGTCGCCGGCCGCGGCCGCCGGCAGCTAGTAGCCATGCCGGCCATGTCCGAGTCCGAGATCGACGAGTTCCTGAGCGAACCCCGGATCGGCGTCCTCTGCACCAACGATCTCGACGGATCGCCGAACGGCGTGCCCGTCTGGTTCGAGTGGGACGGCGAGCAGATCCTGATGTTCAGCAGCGCCTCGCACAAGAAGATCGCCCGGCTGGAGAACGATCCAAGGGCGTCGCTCCTGGTAGCTCGGGAGGTCGGCGAACCGGAGGCTTGGGTCGCTGTCGACGGTGTCGTGTCGATTGCGGAGGAGGGCGTCGTGCCGCTCATGGAACGGCTCGCCGCGCGCTACTGGGTCGATGAGGACCCGCCGATCGCGAAGGCGCACGCGGGGACGGTTGAGTCGTGGCGCCAGGCGGCGGCGCAGCTGCGGGTGCTGACGATCGTTCCGGAGGAGATCAGGAGCTACCGCGCCTGAGTTGGACGATGACCTCTGGGGTGGCCGCACGCGGTCGGCTTGGTCTCGTCGGAGTCTCAGGAGGCTGAGTCTGCTCCAGCGGGCACTGCAAGAGGGTTGACTCGTTCTACCGTCTCGATTCGGTCAAACTCCTTGTCGGCCGACAGCAGCCGCTCGATGCCGTGGGTTTCCATCGTCGCGACGTGCAGAGCGTCACGCGCCGGCAGGCCCGGGTGTTCGACGAGCACTTCGAGCGCTCGCACGATCTGGTGTTCGGTGATCGGCAGGATCTCGGCGCAGATATCCGTCGCTGCCTGGTACACGGTGCGGGCGCTCTCGGGCCTTCCTCGGGCGGCGTAGTAGTGGAGGAACTCCTGCAGCACTTCGGCGCTGGTCGTCAGCATGGTTCCTCGCTCGATGGCGCCGCGGATAGCGTGCCTGCAGGATTCCCGGTAGGTCGCGTCTCTCCCCGCCAGATACATGAACACGTTGGCGTCGACGAACAGCCGGTCGGCCACGGCCGTCAAGCGTCTTCGTCGTCGAGAGGCAGGCTGTCTGCCACCTCTCCGACTTTGAGTCGGCTGTACTCCCGGTTCCACTCGGAGAGCGACTTCGGCGCCGGAAGCGGCTCCATCGCGACGAGCCTCTCGACCGCGTCCAGTTGTCGCCGGCGCGTCTCCGGTGCCACGTAGTACTGCTCGACGGCCTCGCGCACGACAGCGGCGAGCTTCCTGCCCTCGCGGCGGGCGATCCGCGACACTGTCGCGTAACTTCTCGCATCCAGCGTCACCTGCACCCTGCGTGGTTCGGTCATGGCCTCGAAATGTTAGAGGCACACTGACCGTGTGTCAAGGCGAACGTGTCAAACTCAATGTGTCAAATGTTCCTGCCGCGATCCTCTGCCGAGTCGTCATCGCCGTAGTCGGGCGACGTGAAATCGATCGGGTCGTCCACCTCGCGCGCCGGCAGATCGAGATCGAAGCCGTCGTCGCCGACGATCCGGCGGATCATCGCGCCGACCGGCTCCTCACCGTCCAACCGACGTACACTCGGATCTTCCATTGGCCTCGCTCCGCAGGCTTCGCGGTTTGCGACGCTAGCAGGAAGCGCCGAAGTGCTGGCACTCACTTGACCACGCCATGAACGACATTTCACCCGCCGCCGTCGGCTACATGACGCCGGAGCGCGAGATGCTCCGCCGGATCGCGCGGGACTTCACGGACAAGGAGGTCCTCCCGGTCGCCAACGAGCTGGACCCGAAGAAGGAGACGATCCCGCAGTCGTTGATCGACCAGATGGGCGAGCTGGGTTTCTTCGGCATCGTGATCCCGGAGGAGTACGGCGGCGCCGGGCTGGGCGCGTTCGAGTACTGCCTGGTGGCCGAGGAGCTGGCGCGGGGCTGGATGAGCGTGGCGAGCATCATCGCCCGCGGCAACGGCTTTTACCGTTCGATCCCGTTCGAGGGCGAGGAACGCCTGAAGCGCATTCGGCTGATGGCCGAGGGCAAGTACCTCGGTGCGCTCGCCATGTCGGAGCCGGAGGTCGGCTCGGACATCTCGTCGATCACCTGCCGGGCGCGGATGGAAGACGACCACTGGGTGATCACCGGCAACAAGTACTGGTGCACATTCGCCGACGGCGCGAACTTCATCCAGGTCATCGCGCGGACGGAGGGCGATCCGTCGAAGCGCCACGCCGCGCTGACCGGAATCGGGATCGAGAAGCCGCCCGGCGAGCTGCCGGAGGGCGTGACCGGCTCGCCGATCCCGAAGATCGGCTACCACGGCTGGAAGACGTGGGAACTCCACTTCGAGAACGTGCGGGTGCCGATCACAAAGCGGCAGCGCGAGGCCAAGGGCCAGGCGTTCTACGGCATGACGCGCGGTCTGCAGACGGCGCGGGCGCACACCGCGGCGCGGTCGATCGGTCTCGCCCAGGGCGCGCTGGAGCAGGCGATCGCGTACTCGAAGGAGCGCATCCAGTTCCGGCGTCCGATCGCCGACTTCCAGGCGATCCGCTTCAAGATCGCGAACATGGCGGCCGAGGTCGAGGCGGCGCGCCAGTTGAACTACTCGGTGTGCGCCAAGATCGACACCGGCGTGTCCTGCGCCAAGGAGGCGGCGATGGTCAAGTACTACGCCGCCGAGATGTCGGAGCGGGTGTGCTCCGACGCCCTGCAGGTCCTAGCCGGCGCGGGCTACACGACGGACTACCCGGTCGAGCGCTACTGGCGCGACGCGCGGCTGACGAAGATCTTCGAGGGGACGTCGGAGATCATGCTGAAGATCGTGTCCGACGAGCTGCTTGGAAAGCCGTCGAGGAGGAGCTAGATGTGCCGGAACTGCGCCACACTGGGTGCGCCGGCCTTCTGGCCGGCATCAGGCGCGATGTCGCGAAGCGACGAGCCCGAGTTCGCCAGGACGGTGCCGGCCTCCGGCCGGCGCGGGATCCTGGCCGCCTTCGGCGGCAGCCGGCCGGAAGGCCGGCGCACCCAGTCAGGCGGTGCTTGAAGAGCTAGTGGAGGATGCAGGCATGAGACTCGCCAACCACTCTTGGGACCGCTTCGGGCGTCTGGGTTTGGACGACATTCCGGCGGAAGCCCGCACGGTCGCCGGCCAGTGCGTGCTCGACTGGTTCGGCTGCGCGCTGGCCGGGAGCCGGGAGCCGCTGTCGGAGATCCTGCGCGACGAGCTGGGCGGCCAGGCAGGCCCGTGCTCGATTGTCGGCACGGATCTGTGTTGCCCACCGGGTGTCGCGGCACTCGTCAATGGCGCCGCGAGTCATGCGCTCGATTTCGATGACACCCACACCATGATGGGCGGACATCCCACGGTGCCGGTCTTCCCGGCCGCGTTGGCGCAGGCCCAGGAGATGGGCGCGAGCGGCGAGCGGCTGCTGGTCGCGTTCGTTGTCGGCGTCGAGGTGGAGTCGCGGATCGGCGCCCTCGTCGGAGGCGCTGCATACAGGAAGGGCTGGCACTCGACCTCGACGATCGGCGTCCACGGCGCGGCCGCCGCCGCGTGCCACCTGATGGGTGCGAGCAACGAGCAGTTCGCTCACGCGCTTGGTCTCGCGGCGTCGCAGGCGAGCGGCCTGAAGGCGAACTTCGGGACGATGACCAAGCCGTTCCACGCCGGGCACGCCGCCGAGCGCGGCCTGCTGTCGGCGCGGCTGGCGATGCGGGGCTTCACCTCGAACCCCGAGGCCGTCGACGGCCGGCAGGGCTACGCGGACGCCGCGGCGAAGGGCCACGAGGAAGTCAACTGGCAGCGGCTCGAGGAGCAGGACGGCCGCTTCCTGATCGAGGACACGCTGTTCAAGTACCACGCCGCCTGCTACCTGACTCACGCGGCGATCGAATCGGTGGGGCGGCTGC
>JAPOVF010000217.1 GCA_026708285.1 Acidobacteriota bacterium | reverse complement strand
GTACGAGCACGTGGTCGACATCGTCGCGGCGTTCGGGCCGCGGGCTTTCCGGCGCCCGCTCGCCGAGGAGGAGCTCGAGGCCTACGCGAGTCTCGCTCAGCCGCTTCTGAAAGATGGCAGGCCGTTCATCGAAGCCGTGCGTATACCGCTCCGCGCCATCTTGAGCGCTCCGCCCTTCCTGTTTCAGACCGGCGATCCCGGTCGGCTGGACGACCACGCGTTGGCGTCCCGTCTCTCGTACTTCCTGTGGCGGAGTCTGCCGGACGATGCGCTGCTCGCCACCGCGGACGACGGCAGCCTGTCCGATCCGGAGGTCTTCGCGGCTCACGTTGAGCGCCTGCTCGACGATCCCAGGTCGGAGAGGTTCGTCAACGACTTCTCGGGCCAGGCGTTCCGGCTCTACGAGATGAAGGCGACGACCCCGGATTCCGGCCTCTATCCGGAGTACGACGATCGACTGGGGCAGGCGATGGCCCGGGAGACGCGGATGTTCCTGGCCGAACTGATCACCGGGAACCACGGCGTGGGCAGCCTGATCGACGCCGATTTCACGTTTCTCAACCGCCGGCTCGCCGAGCACTACGGCGTGCCGGGCGTCGAAGGCCAGTACATGCGCAAGGTGGCGTTGCCGCCGGACAGCGTCCGTGGCGGTCTGATCACCCAGGCGAGCATCCACAAGATCACCGCCAACGGGACGATCACCTCGCCGATACCGCGCGGCAACTTCGTGCTGGCGAACCTGCTCGGCCAGCCGGCGCCGCCTCCGCCCGAGAGCGTCGAGGCCCTCGAGCCGGACACGCGTGGCGCCACCACGGTCCGGGAGCAGTTGGCGAAGCACCGCAACGAGCCCGTCTGTAACAGTTGCCACCGGGTGATCGACCCGCCGGGCTTCGCCCTCGAGTCTTTCGATGTGATCGGCGGCTTGCGCACTCACTACCGCGCGGCGGGCGGTGAAGGCACGACTCCGGATGGATTCGTCTATCCGATGCCGTACAAGCAGGGGCCCCCGGTCGACGCCAGCGGCGTGACGGCCGACGGCGAGCCCTTCGCCGGGATCGAGGAGTACAAGGATCTGCTCGCCAGGGACGTGGAGCAGGTGGCGCGTCACCTCGTGTCCCAGCTTCTCGTCTACTCGACGGGCGCCGAGATCGAGTTCGCGGACCGGGACGGCGTGGAGCGGGTCGTGGCGAAGCTGAGGGACGGCGGATATCCGTTCAGGACGATGATTCACGAGGTCACCAACAGCGACCTCTTCAGGACGAGGTAGCGATGAACCTGACCCGACCTGTGGACCGCCGTACCTTCCTGCGCGCCTCGGGTGTCGCTCTCGCGCTACCGATGCTTGAGTCGATGACCCCGAGGCTGGCTCATGCCGCCGCCGCCGGACCCCGGCGGATGGTCAACATCTGCAACACGCTCGGTCTTTACAAGGAAGCCTGGTTTCCGAAGACCGCCGGCGCGGGCTACGAAACGACCGAGTATCTGTCGCTTCTCCAGAAGCACCGGGACAACTTCACCCTGTTCTCCGGGTTCTCTCACGAGGATCAGACGGGCCGCCAGCCACACAACTCCGAGATCACCTTCCTGACGGCCGCCCGGCGACCTGGGCTCGACGGTTTCCGGAACACGATCTCGATGGACCAGGTGGTCGCGAACGACCTCGGCTACACGACGCGGTTCCCGTCGATCGTGCTGGGCACGGCGTCGCCGCAGAGCCAGTCCTACACCAGGAGCGGCGCGATGGTGCCGGCCGAGACGAGCCCGGCGAACCTGTTCCGCCAGTTGTTCCTGCAGGGGACGCCCGAGGAAGTCGAGCGGGAGAAGCAGAGCCTGAACGACGGCGGCAGCATCCTGGACCGGCTGAAGTCGCAGACGGCATCGCTCCGCCGCCGAGTGAGCATGGCGGACCAGTTGAAGCTGGACGCCTACTACAACGCCGTGCGTACGGCCGAACTCGATCTCGCCGAGGTCAAGGCCTGGCAGCAGAAGCCGAAGCCGGTCGTGGACGCGGAACCGCCCGTCGACATTCCGTCGCGCTCCGACCTGATCGGCCGGATCAAGCTGATGTTCCGGATGATCCCGCTGATACTGGAAACCGACTCATCTCGCGTCATCAGCCTGATGATCCAGGATCACGGCGTCGTGATCGACGTCCCGGGCGTGAACTTCGACCAGCACAGCCTGTCGCACCACGGCCAGGATCCGGCCAAGATCACCCAGCTCAAGAGAATCGAGACGGAGATCGTCGAGAGCTTCGACGATCTGCTGGTCGATCTGGCCGAGCGCAGCGATGGCAACGGCTCGCTGCTCGACAACACGGCGGTGCTGTTCGGCAGTAACCTGGGCAACGCGAACTCCCACGAACCGAAGGATCTGCCGATCCTGGTGGCGGGCGGAGGCTTCAGCCACGGCCAGCACATCGTCCACGAAGGCAGGCACAACGCGCCGCTCTGCAATCTGTACGTGACCCTGCTCCAGTCGATGGGCGTGGAGACGGACACCTTCGGGCAGAGCACAAGCACCCTGACCTGGGCCTAGGAACTTGCGCGGCAGAAACTGGGTGCGCCGGCGTTCCCCGCCGGCATCCGGCGCGGAGCGCCGGCTTCTGGACCTTCTGCCGCGCTAACGGGCCGATCGTGCCTGTCGGAGGCGCTCGACTTCAGCGCTCTCGAGCCCAGCCAGTCCCGTGGCGCCGCGCTGCACCTTGAGCACGGCTTCGACGATGTCGTCGACGTCGGTCTCCGTGCCGAGCAGGAGTTGGTGGGGAAGCCAGACGGACTCCCGGTACGCGGCGCGCTCGGCGTGTGGGCATTCCGCTGCCGGAGCGTCCGCGAGAGCCGTGCTCCACGCCGGGTAGCGGGCCGGGTCCGGGCGAAGAAGCTCGCTCACGGGAAGCGACTCGTAGAACCGGCCGTCGGCCGGCACGCCTTCGGCTTCGAGGGCCGCGACGAAGACGTCGCGGTCGATGCCCGCAAAGGCGTTGCTGTCGAAACGGAACACGAACTGGTAAATGGCCTGGGTCGTCACACGGTCGTCGATCCGTAGATTCTCGAGCCCGTCGATACCCTCGATCTCAGCGCGGAGACGCCGGGCGTTGGCGGCGCGGATCTCATGCTGGCGATCGAGCCGCCGGAGCTGCACTTCCAGGATCGCCGCTTGCAGATCGGTCATCCGGTAGTTGTGGCCGATAGCGGGGGCCGCCTCCCCGGCCCCCGGGCGCTGGCGGCCGCAGTTGACCAGGGCGTGGAGGCGGTCGAGAACCGCGTCGTCAGACGTGGTCACGATGCCGCCCTCGCCGGCGGTCATCAGCTTCGACGTCTGGAAGCTGAAGGAACCCGCGTCGCCCCAGGAGCCGACGCCGCGGCCGCGCCAGCGGGCGCCGTGGGCGTGGGCGCAGTCCTCGAGCACGGCCAGTCCGCGCTCTTCGGCGAGCGATCCGATCGCGTCCAGGTCGGCGATCGTCATCGCCAGATGCACCGGCACGATCGCCTGGGTGCGGTCGGTGACAAGGGCCGCCGCCGACTCCACGTCGATGCACCAGGTCTCCGGGTCGATGTCGGCGAACACCGGCACGCAGCCCGAGAACAGGGCGGCCGAGGCGGTCGCCTCGAATGTGTAGGCCGGCACGATGACCTCGGCTCCCGGTTCCACGCCCATCGCCTGGAGGGCCACCTCAAGGGAGACCGTGCCGTTCGCGACGCACAGGGCGTGGGTGGAGTCGTGGCGTCTCGCAAAGGCTCGCGCGAAGGACGCGGCGCGGGTGTTCGGTAGGGGAAAGCCGCCCCAGTCGCCGTCACGCAGCGCCGCGATGACGGCCTGTTCTTCTTCCGGTCCGCGCTCCGGCCATTGCGGCCAAGGGTCGGCGCGAACCGGCGTGCCGGCCAACAGGGCGAGCTTTGAGGAGGAGCCGCGGCCGGACACGCGGCGACGCTACCAGCGGGCGAAGGAGGTCTGCGTGCCGTGCCGGGTCACCGAGTCGCTGGCGTAGCGGACGCCGAAGGCCGCGGCCTCCCGGCTGTCCGAGGTGGCAAGCAGGCCGGCGGCGAAAGCGCCGTTGAAGGCGTCGCCGGCGCCGGTCGTGTCGACCGCGTCGACCTGCGGCGCGGGGATCAACTCCGGCGGTGACTCCGGCTTCGCGACCAGGACGCCGGCCGGGCCCAGGGTCAGGATCGCGCCGCGGTAGCCGAGCCTGAGCAACTCGGCCGCGACGTCGGCGGCGCTGCCGGCATCGATCCGCTCGCCGGTCCGGCCCAAGAGCACCCCGCACTCCACTTCGTTCGGTGTGACCCAGTCGACGTGCCGGGGATCGAGCCCCGGATCGCTCGCCTCGTCGATGGGCGCCGGGTTCCAGATCACCGGCACGCCGGCACCGTGAGCGCGTTCGACGGCGCTCCGGACACCGTCTGCCGGGGTTTCGTTCTGGATCAGCAGCAGCCCCGCTTCCTCGATCGGCGCCGCGGCCAGCGCGTCCGCGCTCAGCCGGCTGTTCGCCCCCGGGGAGTTCATGATCCGGTTGTCGCCGGTGGCGGCCTCGACCCAGACGACTGAGAGACCCGTGTGGCAGTCGTCGAGGACGAGGAGATAGCGGGTGTCGATTCCGTCTTCCTCAAAGGTCCGCCGTTGGGCCGCGGAGTGGGCGTCGTTGCCGACCGCGCCACCGAAGAGAACGGGCGGTGCGGCGTCGCCGAGCGCGCCGCGGCACCGGACCGCCGCCGCCGCCTGGTTGGCGCCCTTGCCGCCGCAGGACTCGAACAGTTCGGCGCCTGTGATCGTCTCGCCCTGCCGGGGCAGCCTCGGATGCCTGAAGATGAGGTCGTAGTTGACCGAGCCGATGACGAGCAGGGGGCCGGCCAAGAGTTCAGCCCGTGTCCCAGCGCAGGCGCGTGGCGCCGATCGAAAAGGCGAGGACCCCGATGGCCACCAGAACGGCGCAGGGCAACAGCATCTCGCTCAGCGTGAAGCCGCGCCAGATCGCGCCCTCGTACGCCATCAGCGTCCACTTCATCGGGCTGATGTTGCCGAGGGTCTGCATCCACTCCGGCATCAGGAACAGGGGCACCATGCCGCCGCCGAGCATGGTGAAGGGGAGCGCGATGCCCCATCCGACTCCGGCGGCCGCCTGTTCCGTGCGACCGATGACGCTGAGGACCATCATGATGCCGCAGAAGCAGATCGAACCGCAGAGAAGGGCCAGAGCGAGAAGCGGATAGGAAGTGGGCGTCACGTCGAACACGGTGATGCCGAGCGTGATCAGGGCAGAACTCGTGAACAGGGTCGCGCCGAGGCAGGCCAGCCCCTTGGCGGCCAGGAGTTGACGGGCCGTGATCGGTGCCACCAGCAGCCGCATCAGCGTGCCGCGGCTCCGCTCGATCGCGATCGACATGCTGAAGGACACGGAACCGCCGATCAGGGTCCAGAGCATGGCCTGCGCGAACGAGGTGGCGTAGGAGTTGGTGGGTCCACGTCTCTGCGCCTGGACCTGGGTCTGCTCGATCTCGAGTGGAGGGCCGAATCCGCCGGTCGCGCCCGTGGTGACCGAGCCCAGCCCGGCTTCGTCGATCAGCACCGGAATGCGCGGGATCTGGTCGAGAACGTTCAGGAGGTCGTCACGGGCCTCCGAGGGAGGGCTGAACTCCTCGATCAGGCGCCGGTTCTGCTCGTTCGTTACGGACATGCGGGACGGATCGCTCATGAACGCCTGCAGTTCGGCTCCGGCCGCTTCGAGCAGGACGCCGCGGACCATCCCGGCGGCGGCGAACTGCGTTGGATCGACGCTCATCTCGACTTCGGGTGTCGCCACGAAGGGATTGTCCAGGGCGGCCCCGAACCCGGGCCTCAAGGTGACCAGGACGGCGGTCTGGCCCCGGCGCACCTGCTCCAGCGCCTGGTCGCTGGGAATCCGCTCGATGGCGAGTCCGCCGGCGGCCTCGAGCCGCCCGACGAAGCGTGCTGAACCGGCGGTCCTGTCCGCGTCGACCAGGGCGATCGGAATGCTCGCCGGCCCGCGGCTCAGGCCGGCGAACATGGCGCCGAAGAAGATCGCCATCATCAACGGGAAGAAGATCGTGAAGAAGAAACCCAGCTTGTCCCGGAAGAGGATGTGGATGTCCTTCGCGGCCATGGCGACGATCTTGTTCACGTTGTGCTCCTGGCGGGCCTAGTCCCGCAGCGCCCTGCCGGTGAGGTTGAGAAAGACCGTTTCCAGATCCGGCGGGAGGTACTGGAAGTGATCCACCGCCTGCCGGGCCTGGAGTTCGGCGAGCGTTGCGAGCGGATCGGTCGTCTCGTGGCGTGACTCGCCGTCGCCGGTCCGGACCACCAGGTTGCCGGGACCGCCATGGGCCGTGATCAGTGCCGGCACCGTGTCGAGCGCCATCAGCCGGCCCCGGTCGAGAATCGCGACCCGGTCGCAGAGACGCTGGGCCTCCTCCATGTAGTGGGTGGTGTAGACGACCTGCTTGCCTCCGTCCCGGAGCTGTTCGACGCGCTCGAAGATCGCGTTCCTCGATTGGGGATCGACGCCGACGGTCGGCTCGTCGAGCAGCACGAGTTCCGGGTCGTGGATGATCGCGACTGCCAGGTTGAGTCGCCGCTGCATGCCGCCGGAGTACTTGGAGACCACCTTCTTCCCGACGTCCACAAGGTCGGCGAAGTCGAGGCAGGCGGCGACCCGCTCTTCCAGGTCGGATCCCCGGAGGCCGTGCAGGCGGCCGAAGAAACGCAGGTTGTCGGCGCCGCTGATCTGCTCATAGAGAGCGATGGACTGCGGCGCCAGGCCCAGCGATCTGCGATTCTCCGCGTCGCGGGGGTCCCGGTCGAAGGCCTCGTCCGCGAAGCGGACCACCCCTTCGTCCGGTTCGAGCAGACCGACCGCCATGTTGATCGCCGTCGTCTTGCCGGCGCCGTTCGGCCCCAGCAGCCCGAACACCTCGCCGGCCTCCAGTTCGAACGAGAGGTCGTCGACCGCGCGCAGGTCGCCGAAGCACTTGCTGACATGGTCGAACACGAGCATGGGCTGTCAGGTTGCTGTTACGCAACGCCGCGGCGCTTGTTGCGCGGAACCGCTACGGCGGCCCGGCCGGGGCGTGACGGCGCCGTCAGATGGTGAGCGTATCGCCCGGCGCCATGACCTTGACTTCGACGCCGGCGGGCGCGAAGTGGCTTGGGTCCTGCGCGATCGGCGGCCAGGTGTTGTAGTGGATCGGAATCGCGACCGGTGCTCCGATCAGCTCGGCTGCCTTCGTCGCCAGCTCCGGCCCCATCGTGAAGCGATCGCCGATCGGTACACAGGCGGCGTCCGGCTCGTAGATCTCGCCGATCAGCTTCATGTCGCCGAACAGGCCGGTGTCGCCGCAGTGGTAAACGGTCGTGCCACCCATGTGGACGACGAGCCCGCACGGCATTCCCATGTAGCGGCCTTCGTAGGACGAAGAGTGAAAGGCATGGGTGAACGCGACCCAGCCGAACCCGGTGTCGATGCGGCCTCCGGGGTTGCCGGGGTTCACGTTGTCGTGTCCCTGCTCCTGGAGGTAGTTGCACATCTCGAACGCGGCGATCACGTTCGCGTTGTTGGCCTGGGCGATGGCCAGGGTGTCGCCGAAGTGGTCCGAGTGGCCGTGCGTCAGGGCGATGGCGTCGCACTGGACGTCTCCGGCCGCCATCGTCGCTACCGGATTGCCCGTGAGAAAGGGATCGACCGCGAGCGTGTGGCCGCCGTCGCTCATCAGGAAGCCGGAATGGCCGAGAAAGGTGAGTTCGAGGGTCATGGCGTGATTCCTCCCTTGGGAGCGTCGCTCGTTGGACGGGCCGCGGCGTCCTTTCTGGCTCTACTCCGCCTGTTCGGCGGGCAGATGGACGACCAGGCCGTCCAGTTCCTCGGTCACTCTGATCTGGCAGCTCAGGCGGCTCGTGGGGCGCACGTCGATGCCGTACTCGAGCGTGAACTCCTCCTCGTCGTGCCGGGGACCGACCGCCTCGACCCAGGCCTCGTCGATGTAGACGTGGCAGGTGCTGCAGGAGCAGTTGCCGCCGCAGGCCGCGACGATTCCGTCGACGTCGTTGTCGACCGCGCACTCCATGACGGAGTCTCCGACCGGCGCCTCGACCACGCGCGAACTGCCGTCCTGGTCGATGTAGGTGATCTTCGGCATCTGGACCGTCCGTGTCGTCGTTCGGCGAAGGCCGACCGCCTAGGCCGCCGGACCGGGAGTCTAGTCGACCGGCCGGCCGGTCGGGCGTCCTCGATCGCGGCGGCGTTCAGTCGATGAACCGCTCCGCGATCCAGCTTCCGATCAGATCGAGAACTTCCGGTGCCATGGTCTCTTCGATCCGGGCGTACTCGGCGGGCGATCCGGTGCCGGCGGTCTGGAACAGGTGGTTCATGTCGGCAAACCGGCGAATCGTCACGTCCGGGTTGCCGGAAGGGGCGAGTGCGGCCTCCATGGCGGACTGGTTCTGGTCGGCGTCGACCTGCGTGTCCTTGCCGCCAAAGAGGGCCAGCGTCGGCACGGCGAGTCCGCCCAGCGCGGGCCGCGGGTCGTAGCGGATGAAGAACCGGAACCAGGGACTCAGGTTCGACTCGACCGCGGCGGACACGGCGGCTTCCAGGTCCTCCCCGCTGAGTTGGGCCGTCTCGGGCGAGGCCGCCAACTGTTCCTGTGCGACCTGTCGCAGCGCGGCTTCCGCCTCGGCGTGAGGCATGTCGGAGGCGATGATCTCGAGTCCCTTGTCCTGAAGGGCGGCGAGCTCCTCGATCATCTCCGCTGGCGCGCCATCCGCCGCCGCGATCCGCCGGAGCTGCTGGCGCAGCAGCTCGCCGCCGGGCACCCCCGGTCCGGCCAGCAGCACGGCGTACGCGATCGTGCCGGGCTCGACCCGGTTGAAGGCCAGCGGGGCCACCAGTCCTCCTTCGGAGATGCCGATGAGGCCCACGCGCTCCGGGTCGATCCGGTCGTGACCCCGCAGGAAGCGCACGCCGACAAGAACGTCGTTCGCCTTGTCCCGGGATGTCGACTGCCACGTGCTGCCGGTTGAACCGCCGATGCCGCGGTCGTCGACCCGCAACACCGCGATGCCGCGCCGGGTCAGGTGGTCTGCCAGCACGAGGAAGGGCTTGTGGCCCGCGAGTTCGAGATCGCGGTTCAGGGCGCCGCTGCCACTGATCAAGAGCGCCGCCGGGACCTTGCCATCGCCCGGCGGCAGGGTCAGGGTGCCGGCGATCTTCACGTCGCCGTTCCTGTACTCGACGTCCTCGGCATCGTAGGGGAAGGGCGGTCTTGGTTCCTGCGGCCGCGACGGCGCCTCGACCTCGACCGCCTCACGGCCGAGCCGGAACGGGAGCCGGGCCGGACCCTGGCTGAACTCGCCCGTGATCTCGCCGCCGGCCAGCGTGCCCTCGAAGGTGGGATCGCCCTGCACGCCGCCGATCGTGAAGCGGACCGCGCCGCTGTCCACGTCCACGCTGACGTCCGATAGCGGCAGATCGGCGGCGCCCTGGGCCGGGATGTCGATCGTTCCCGACCAGGTGCCGTCGGTCTCGGTCAGGTCCACCATGACGACGAGCGGCCCCGTAGGGGCCTCGATCGAACCCTCCCAGTGCCCGGAGGCAACATCCGTCTGGGCCGCGAGCAGCGTTGGGGTCACCAGCAATGACGCGACGGCGACAGGAACGGCTGTCTTCAGGATCCGGCAGATTCGGACTGCGGTCATGGGGCGCTCCTTTCGGTGGTCGGAATCGTAGACGCTCTTGAAGCGCTTCAGGTTGCAAGTCCCGGAGGCGCTACGGCGACTCTTCGATGCGGTACAGGTGAGTTCCCGTCCGGATGAAGAAGGTGCCGTCAGTGACGGCGATCGAGGCGAGGGTCGAGCCGTCGAGTTCGTTGCGCGCCAACTGCTCGAAGCTGGGGCCGGGTGCGATGACGGTCGTGACCCCCTCTTCGTTCTGAAAGTAGATCCTGCCGCCGGCATGAATCGGCGAGGCCGAGTGGTTGCCACCGAGCCGGTGCTGCCAGCGAATCTCGCCGGTGAGAGCATCGATGCAGGTGGCGATTCCGCTGTCGGTCACCGTGAAGAGCTCGTCGCCGACGAGAATCGGCGACACGGTGAGCGGAGCGCCGCGACGGAGTCTCCAGGCGACTTTCGAGTCCGTAACGTCGCCCTCTCCCGTGGGGCGGACCGCGAGCAGGACCGGCTCGTTGAAGCCGGTCGAGAGGTAGACGAGCCCGTGGCCGTAGACCGGTCGGGAGACGTTGGAAAAGCCGCCCGGGTACTCGACCCGCCAGATCTCGCTACCGGTTGCCGGCTCGTGCGCCGAGGCGCGGAAGGCGCTGACGTTGACGATCTGCTTGGCATCCCCGACACGAATCGCCAGCGGCGTGGAGTAGGCCTGCGAGATCGGCGCCGGCCGCACGGACCGCCAGCGCTCCTGACCGGTTTCGGCGTCCACGGCGACCAGGAAGGCGGTGTCGTAGCCGTCGATGCTGACGATCAGCAGACCCCCGTGAAGGATCGGCGATCCTCCGTTGCCGTGCTGCGAGGTGTAGGGGAAGTGGATTCGCCAGAGAACGTCGCCTGCCGACTCGCCACCCGCGGCGACCGCTGCCGTCCCCTGAGCGCCGAAGTGGACGTACACCCGCTCGCCGGCCGGATCGATCACGGGCGTCGGCGAGGCGAAGCTGTTCTTCTGGTTCAGGAGGGTCGTGTCGTCGATGCCGAAGATCTCGACGTTCATCTCCACGTTCCCCGTGCCTGTGTCGTAGGACAGCAGCCGGAGCGAGGTTCCCGCCTCGCGGTCGGTCACCGCCGTCGTCAGCCAGACCAGGCCGCCGGCGATGACGGGCGACGACCAACCTCGGCCCGGAACCGGGGCCTTCCACGCGACGTTCTCCGTCTCGCTCCAGGTGAGCGGCACTGCATCGTCCTGTGCGTGCCCCTGTCCTGTCGGACCCCGGAACTGCGGCCAGTCACCGGCGTGAAGGGCCGTTGCAACCCAGAATGCCAGGACCAGGCCTGCCAGTGGCTTCAGCGCGCGTCCTTCGCCATCGCCTTGCATTCGTTCCACCGAAAGCACGTCGTCGTGTGATCGTTGACCATCCCGACTGCCTGCATGAAGGCATAGCAGATCGTGGGACCGATGAAGCGGAATCCGAGCTTCTTGAGCGCCTTGCTCATCGCCTCGGAGGCCGGCGTCGCCGCGGGAATGTCCTCGAGCCGACTCCATTCGTTGACGACGGGCTCACCGCCGGTGAACTCCCACAGGAAGTCCGAGAAGCGCATGCCCGACTCGCGGAGGTCCAGCCACGCGCGTGCGTTTCCGATCGCTGCGTTCACCTTGAGGCGGTTGCGCACGATCCCGGGATCCTGCAGAAGCGAAGCGACCTTTCCTTCGTTGTAGCGGGCGACACGCTCCGGGTCGAACCCGTCGAACGCGCGCCGGTACGCCTCGCGCTTCTTGAGGATCGTGTACCAGCTCAGCCCGGCCTGGGCGCCCTCGAGCACGAGCATCTCGTAGAGCTGGCGGTCGTCGTAGACCGGAACGCCCCACTCCTCGTCGTGGTAGGCGAGGTAGAGGGTGTCGTCGTTCACCCAGTCGCAGCGTGTCCGCTCGGGCACTACGGGTAGTAGCCGCGGATCGTGCGCGCCTTGGCACCCCTGGCGTCGACCTGCACTTCCACCCTGCGGAAGGCGTCGCTCGGCTGGGTGCTCGACGACTGGTAGGCGAGGAAGTACTTCGAGCGCAGCTCGACGGCGATCTGATCGTAAACGGCACCGAGTTGACTCACATCGTCGACGAAGAAGGCGCGGCCGCCGGTCTCGGTCGCCAGTTGTTCGAGCACCTTCTTCGGGCTCTCCTTCGCCTTCTTCGGCAGTGCCAGGCCGATCGCGTAGATGGCCGCTTCCGAGCGGCGGGCGTACTCCAGCGCGTCGTCCAGATCGTAGCGGCTGTGCTCGTCGACGCCGTCGGAGAGCAGCAGGACCGCGCGCTGCCCGGGCAACCCGTTCAGGTGGTACAGGGTGAAGATCAGGCTGTCGTAGAGCGCGGTGCCCCGCTCGGCGCGCAGCCCCATCAATCCCTTGGCGAACTCGATCCGGTCGCGGGTGAAGGGGGCCGCCAGATGGGGACGGTCGTTGAAGGTGACAATCGAAAGCTCGTCGCGTTCCGTGATCACCTGCTGGAAGAAATCGGCGGCGGCCTGAACCGACCGTTCGAGGCGCTCCTCCATGGACGCTGAGACGTCGAGGAGGATCGTGCCGATCAGCGGCGTGTCGTCGACCCGCTCGAAGCGGACGATCTCCTGCTGGACTCCGTCCTCGAGCACGCGGAAGGCGTTCTCCGGGAGATCGAGCAGGGGCCGGCGGTCCCGGTCGTCCACCGTCGTGTACAGCTCCACGAAGTCGACCTGCACCTCTTCGAGGGTGGCCGGCCCATTGATGATCGCGGTGTCCTCGACGAAGGCGGCCGGCCCCTCGGCGTCGAGCAGCTTGCCGACGATCCGCACGATGGTCAGCGCCGGTCCGTCCGGCAGCTCGATGGGCACGGTGAAGGGCTCTTCGTAGAGCGTTGCCACCTGATCGTCGTTGCGGAACACCTGGAGCTCCTCGAGGCTCCGTCCCTCGGGCACCGTGACCTGAGCCCGCATGCGGATGCTGTCGCTGTAGCGGTTGCCGGGGATCGGCTCGATGATCCGCACGTCGAAGCGGTGGGGAGAGCCGTTGATCAGATAGGAGTCGCTGGCGATCTGGTCGCCGGCCGCGTCATAGGCGATGGCGCGCAGCATCTGGCTGCGCGGCAGATCGCCCAGCCGCACGTCGGCGCTGAAGGGCGCCCGCTTGGTGGTGAAGAGGTCCTTGTCGTCGAGGGTGAAGCGCACCTTGTCGACCGGGCCCGTCACCGCGGTGTCGAAACGGAGATAGCCGGAGATCAGGTCGCCGCCCGGCTCGATGATCCGGATCGTCGGCTCGCCGGCGGCCAGGGCGCGATTCGCCTCGGCGAAGATCGGTTCGAGGTCGGCTTCGGTCCAGCCGGCGGCTTCTTCGACCCTGGGGACTTCGAGCGGTTGCGCGTGCCGCCACACCGCGTCGCCGTTCAGATCGTCGACGCGCAGGATCAGCTTGAAACTCCCGGGTCTCAGATAGCGCTGGGCGACGAGCGGCATGGCGGCCGGCTCGTCGTTGCCTGCACCGTCGTTCTCCACCGGAAACTCGAAGCGGTAGCGGAAGCTCTCGAACAGGCGGTCGTCGCCGGTGTCGGCATCCGCGCGCAGAATCTCTCCGATCAGCTCGAAACCGTAGGAACGGGCGCCGGCGAGGTCGGCCAGGGTGGCGCTGGCCGCTTCGACCTGGACCAGGGTCTGCACCACGGTGCGGCTCTCCTTGCGGCCCGGAAAGGTCACGTCGAGCGAGGCTGCAAGCTGCGGCGCGCCGGAGGGAAGATCGGTGGAATAGGACTCGAACGTGCGCAGCCACTCGTTGGAGGGCGCCTCGATCGGCTCCAGCTTCTCGCCGATCAGCCGGTCGTAGTAGAAGCCCAGCATGCCGCCCCAGTCGTTCAGGAGCTGGACGATGCCGATCGCGTACCCGAGTTCCTCGTCCTTGCAGCCCGCTCCGAGTTCCTCGCGGCTCAGTCCGCCGAGACTCCCGCCGGGCAGGTCGGTTCGTCCGCCCGGCTGCATCATCCGGCGGCCAAGGTCCTCGTTCGGCAGCCAGACCCGCCAGGCTCCGAGTCCCAACGGCCGGTAGAAGATGACGGCGTACTGGTCCTGCCGGAGCCGGCGGCTGTAGATCGCGCCGATCACCTCGCTCATGTCCCGGAAGCCGTAGAACCAGGCTTCGACCTTGGTGGCGGAACGCCGTGGACAGATGTCGACGTGGATGTCGGGAGGGCCGTTCAGGAGGTAGTACCGGGCCCGCTCGTCGTCCGTGCTGTCGAACAACTGGCGGACCATGGACAGCCGTTCGCTCCAGTGCTCCCGGAACTCGTTGCGGGCGGTTTCGGGGTAGGGGTCGCGGGCCTTCCAGAACTCGGTGATGAAGGCGTCCCGCTGGTAGTCCTGGGACAGGCAGAGGAAGGACTGAATCTCCTCGTCCGTCAGCAGCAGGGCGACTTCCTCGGTCCACTGGAGGTGGCGGGCCGGCAGGGCGCCGGCATCGGGCTGACGGCCGTCCTGGCAGGGTGGCCGCTTCTTCTTGGCGGCCGCCGCGGCGCCGGAGGCCAGCAGGACCGCGGAGACGGCGATGAGGAGGGCTCGGACGAGGAGGTTGTAGCGCATCGTGGATCGCCCCGAGGCAGGGACACCTCCTAGTCTACGCCTGCATCACGGCCGGTAAGTGAACGCCTGGGGACCCGTGGTCAGGGACCTGACCGCGAGGTTCGCCCAGCGGCAGAGGATCGGCCGCGTCTCCCGCGGGTCGATGATCTCCTCGATCTCGAAATACTCGGCTGAGCGGAACGGTGAGCGGACGCGGTTCAGGCGCTCCTTGATCCGGTCCAGGTGGGCTTCGTAGTCCTCGGCTTCGGCCAGTTCGGCCTTGTAGGCGACCTCGATGCCGCCCTCGATCGGTAGCGAACCCCAGTCGCCGGACGGCCACGCGTAGCGAAAGTGGTGGCTTCCCGGCTTGTGGTTGGCGCCGCCGGCGACGCCGAATGCCTTGCGGATCACGACGCAGCAGAAGGGCGTCGTGCACTGGCCCAGCGCTGCGAGAACCTGGGAGCCGAAACGGATCGTGGCGTTGTGCTCGGCCTCCCGGCCAATCAGGAAACCGGGGCAGTCTTCCAGGTGGAGCAGGGGCAGGTGGAACGTGGAGGCCAGATCGATCAGGCGGGACAGCTTGCGGCAGGAGTCGGCGTCCCAACCGCCGCCGTAGACGTTCACGTCCTCGCCGAAGATGGCGATCGGCCAACCGTCCAGGCGTGCAAGGCCGGTGATGATCGACTTCCCCCAGTCGCGGCCGATCTCGAAGAAGGAGCGCCGGTCCACGATGCGCTCGATCACCTCGCGCATCTTGTACGTTCGTCTGGGGTCGCGCGGCACGATGTCGACCAGTTCCTGGTCTCGCCGCTCCGGGTCGTCGTCACGTTCGGACTCCGGCAGCCGCGGCGGCAGACGGTCGACGTTCGTGGGCAGATAGGAGAGGAACCGCCGGGCGCGTTCGAACGCCTCGGCTTCGGAATCCACGGCGTCGTCGATCGCGCCGTTCGACGTGTGGATGCGGGCGTGGCCGAGCTCCTCCTTGGGGACCACGCCGCCGCCGGCCCACTCGACCAGGGCGGGTCCGGCGATCATCATCTGGGCGGTGTCGCGGACGATGACGGAGTAGTGAGCGGTGCACACGCGGGCGGCGCCGATGCCGGCGACCGAACCGAGCGCGAGGGACACCGAGGGCGCTACGGCGAGGTGCCGGACGACGATCTCCCAGCTCCGCAGTTCGGGGATGTAGGTTCGGCCGGCCATCTCGATCGTCTTCACCGAGCCGCCGCCGCCCATTCCGTCGACGAGGCGGATGTGGGGCAGCTTCATCTCGAGCGCCAGGCCCTCGGCCCTGGTTCGTTTGGCCGGGATCGAGGCGTCGGCCGAGCCGCCGCGGACCGTGAAGTCGTCACCGGATACGACCGCCGGCCGTCCGTCGATCTCCGCCGTGCCGAACACGAAGTTCGAGGGCTTGAACGACTTGAGTTCGCCGTCCTCCGCGTACTCGGCGCGCCCGGCGATCTCGCCGATCTCGTGGAAGCTGCCAACGTCGCTGATCGCGTCGATGCGCTCGCGCACGGTGAGCTTGCCGTAGTGGTGCTGGCGCTCCACCTTCTCGGGGCCGCCCATCTCCCGCGCCAGCGCGCTGCGGCGCTTCAGTTCGTCGATCTCGGGCTTCCAGCTCATCTTCCGCGGCTCAGTCGTTCTCGTCCCGGCCTACCGACCGTCGCAGCAGCCTGCGCAGATCGCGCTCCAGTTGGGGCAGGCGGTTGAGCACCGCCTCGATGCGCAACTGGTGGGTCTTGGGCCGGGCGGGATCGCCGTAGAGTACTGCGCCGGCCGGGACGTCCCGGTAGGTCACGCTGCTGCCGCCGATCACCGCGCCGTCGCCGACCACGACGCCGTCCGCGACGCCGGCTGCGCCGGCGAGCACGACGCCGCTGCCGATCGTCGCCCGTCCGGCGATCCTCGCCGTTGGCACGACCAGTGTCTGCTCGCCGATCGTCACGTTGTGGGCGATGTGGACCAGGTCGCCGATCTTGCAGCCGCGGCCGATCACCGTCGCATCGAGGGCGGCGCGGTCGATCGTGACCAGGGAACCGATCTCGACGTCGTTGCCGATCTCGACCGTGCCGACCTGGGGAATCTTGACGTGCCGGCCCTCCCGCTGGAGGTAGCCGTAGCCGTCGCAGCCGATCACCGTGCCGCCATGGACGGTGACGCGCTCGCCCAGTGTTATGTCCTCCATGACCACGACGCCGGGAAAGAGGACGCAGTCGCTGCCGATCCGGCTGCGCCGGCCGACGTAGGAGTTGGGGTGGAGAACGGTTCTCTCACCGATCACGGCTTCGTCTCGCACGATGACGCCGGCGCCGATGGACACGTCGGCGGCGACGGAGGCGCTCTCGGCCACGACCGCGGTCGAATGCACGCCGGCGGCTTCGGCCCGGCGTTCCCGATCGATGTGCTGGAGAACGGCGACGAAGGCCGCGAACGGGTCGGGGGTGACGAGATGGTGGGCCGCAGGCCGCCCGGTCGCCGAAGGCACGACCAGTGCGCCGGCCCGCGTGTCCACGGATTGAAGCGTGCGTTCGTCCTTGGCGAACGACAGCTGGTCGGGGCCGGCGCGCTCCAGGGAGGCGACGGAGCGGCACAGAAACGCGCCGTCGCCGTGGAGTTCGACGGAGAACCCGGCGGCCTCGATCAGGCCGCGAACCTCGTCGAGCGTCTTGTCGAGTCGCGACATGCGGACGCCCGGTGGAAGCTCCGGTTCAGGGATCGAGCCGGTAGATGTGGCGCGCCGTGTCGCGGAAGAGCGCCGCCTTCTCGTCCTCGGAGAAGTCCGACACGATGCGCTGGAAGGAGTTCCAGAGCAGGGTGTAGGCGCCGCCGGCGCGGTCGACCGGGAAGTTCGACTCGAACATGCAGCGGTCGACTCCGAAGCGGTCGATGCAGTGGAGGTAGTAGGGGCGATGAGCCTCCGCGGTCTCGGCGGAGGAGGGCGGCGCGTCCTGCTTGTGCCAGCCGAAGCCGCAGATCTTCATCGGCAGGCCGCCGAGCTTGACCACCACATTCTCGCAGCGGGCGAGTTCGGTGATCGACTTGCGCCAGTTTGCCTCGACTTCCCGCCGTCTGCCCCGGTAGGGCCCGATGCCGAGCGGTCCGCCGACGTGGTCGAGGATGATCCGGGTGTCGGGGAAGGTGTGGGCGAGATCGGTCAGTTCATCGATCTGCGGGTGGTAGAGCCAGGCGTCGAAGCTCAGGTCGAGGGGTCCCAGGCAGGCAAACCCTCGGCGGAAGTCGGAGCGCAGCAGCATGCTCGGCGGCGGCTTGGAGTGGGAGACCCGGATGTCGGGGCTGGGGTCGTAGGCGGCTGAGTGGCGGATGCCGCGGAAGCGACCGCCGCCTGCCTCGATGTGGGCTTCGAGAACGGCCTTGGCGCCATCTCCCAGGAGCATGTTGGCGTGGCTGACGATGCCGGCGATCGAGGCGCCCGCGCCGTCGCTTCGTTCGGCCACTTCAAGCACGAACTCCGTCTCGCCGACGACCCGCATCTCCTCGGGGCCGTCCTCGCGGTAGCCCGATGCGCATTCGACGAAGACGGTCGAGGTCACGTTGTGGCCGGCTCCGGTGTCGCCGTGGAGCTCCTCCAGCATGTACCGCGACTCCGGGTAGTCCCAGAGGTGGTGATGGGGGTCGCAGATCTCCTGGTGCGGGTCGATCGGTTCTTCCTGCGTGCGGGCCAGCCAGGCGGCTTCCTGTTCGTTCATGCGCGTGATTCCTACATTCACGAAGACGGGAGGTGTTCCATGGCCCATCCAGCGGTTGCGGTTGTCAGGAATTGTCCTTGCGGGTCCGGATCTCGCCGAAGACCTCGGCGTCGGAGGCGCCGGCCATGCCGAGCAGGGCGCGGATGCCTGGGTCGCCGGGTCGCAGGAAGGGGTTCGTCCGCTTCTCGACCCCCAGGTTCGAGGGCACGGTGGGCTTGCCGTCCCGCCGCAGCTCCTCGATCTCCGCGACCCGCTCCATCAACTCCTCGTTGTCGGGATCGACGGTCACCGCAAAGTGGGCGTTGGAGAGCGTGTACTCGTGGCCGCAGTGGACGATTGCATCGTCGGGCAGGGCGCGCAGCTTGGCCAGCGACTCCCACATCTGTTCCATCGTGCCCTCGAACACTCGCCCGCAGCCCAGGGCGAACAGTGTGTCGGCGCAGAAGAGTGCCCGGTCGTCCTCGAACCAGTAGGTGATGTGCCCCGTGGTGTGTCCGGGAGTGTCGAACACTTGTGCTTCGGCTTCGCCGAGCTGGAAGCGATCGCCCTCGCGCACGAGAAGGTCGAGCCCCGGAATGCGGTGCTGGTCGGCGGCGGGGCCGACCACCTCGCATCCGTACTTCTCCTTCAAGGCAGGCACCGCGGCGATGTGGTCCATGTGGTGGTGCGTGATGACGATCCAGTCGATGCCGAAATCGCTGGCGGAGAGCACCGCTTCGATCGGTCCGGTTTCCGGCGGGTCGACGACCGCGATCTTGCCGCTTCCCGTGTCGTGGAGCACGTAGGAGTAGTTGTCGCTCAGGACGGGGATCGTCTGGATCTCGAGCACGGGATTCTCCGTGGGCTGTTTGGACGCGTCGGGGCCCGGCGGGGCTTGCGGGGAGGCGGACGGGACTATATCGGCAGCACTACGCGTGTTCGCGCACGACGGCGTCGTTCAACTCGACGCCCAGCCCTGGGCCACCCGGAACCGCGATCGAGCCGTTCTCGAAGCGTTCCGGGGGCAGGACCAGGTCGCCGCGCCAGGCCGCTTCGCCCCACTGCATCTCGAGGATCTCGAAGTTCGGCAGGCCGGCGCAGAGCTGGGCGGAGGCGGCGGTGGCCACAGGGCCGCTCGGGTTGTGAGGCGAGACGGCGATGCCGTCGAGTTCGGCGACGGCGGCGATCTTGCGGGCTTCGAGGAGTCCGCCGCAGTGCTTGACGTCCGGCATGATCACGTCGACGGCCCGTTCCCGGCAAAGCGGGCCGAAGCCCTCGATCCCGAACAGGAACTCGCCGCCGGCCATGCGCTGTGCGATCGCCCGCTCGATGGCCACGGTGGCCGCGACATCGGTGGGTGCGACGGGTTCCTCGTACCAGGTGAGGTTCTGGGGTTCGAGTCGGCGCGCGACATCGATGGCGAGGTCGACGTCGAAGAAGCTGTGGCAGTCGATCAGGATGTCGATCTCCGCCCCGACCGCTTCGCGGATCGCCTCCACGCAGGCCACGCCCAGGTCGGCGGCCGCGGCGATTTCAGGCGCGGGCGCGTCGAGCGTGGGGAAGCCGTCGAACGGAGCGGCCTTGATCGCGGTGAAACCGTCTTCGACGGCCGCGCGGGCGTTGACCGCGAAGCCCTCGGGCGTGCGTTCCCGCGTCGCGCGGTTGATGTTCGCGTAGGCCGGCAGGCGGTCGCGGAGTCGGCCGCCGGTCAACTCGTGAACGGGCGCGTCGACGGCCTTGCCGACCAGATCCCAGAGCGCCTGCTCGATGGCCGAGAACGCGGTCGCCTCGAAGATGCCGCCGCCCGCCGCGCGCATGCGCCAGGCACCGCGGTAGGCCTCGATGTCGAACGGTGAGCGGCCGCGAGCCGCCTCGAAGGCCGGTTGGAGTTCCGGCAGTTCGCGGCGCCTGCCGACAGAACACTCGCCGAGGCCCACGAGTCCGAGATTCGTGTGCACGTGAACGAACATCCAGG
>JAPOVF010000112.1 GCA_026708285.1 Acidobacteriota bacterium | reverse complement strand
ACTTCCGCGTCCGCATGGAGGGCTTCCTCGTCTTCGACTACGCGAAGCGCTATCCGGAGGCCTGGAGCCGGATGGGCGAATGGGTGGAGGCCGGCAAGCTGGTGCCGAAGCAGGACGTTTTCGAAGGTCTCGAGAGAGCGCCGGAGGCGTTCGTCGACCTGCTGGCGGGCGGCAACGTGGGGACGCGGATCGTGCGCGTCGCGTCGTGATGGGACGGAGGAGAACCATGGACCGAAGAGCACTCCTGACCGTCGCGCTCGTTGCTACTTTGGCGTTCGGTTGCGTCGCCGGTCCTCCAGGTGAGAACGCAGGGGACACCGACCCGTCGCCCGAGGCCCTCCTTGAGCAGGCCCGCGCCGTCCACGAACGCGTGCTGGTCCTCGACGCGCATGCGGACATAGAGCTTCCGGACGCGCCGTCCCCCTACGTCGGCGACGACGGGCTGTCCCAGGTCGATCCGGCCAAGCTCCACGCGGGCGGCGTCGACGCGGTCGTCATGTCCGTCGCCGTCGGTTCGGGACCGCGTACGGCGGACGGCTACGCCGCGGCCCGGTCAAGAGCCGATGAGGAGGTCGCGGCCGTTCTCGAACTGGCGGCGGACCCGGCGAACAGCGCGGTGGTCGCGCGGTCGGCCGACGAGATCGTCGCTGCCCATGAGCAGGGCGAGGCGGCGCTCATTCTCGGTTTCCAGAACGCCATGATCCTGGGCACCGATGTCGCGGCGCTGGACGACTTCTACGGTGAAGGCGCGCGCGTGTTTGCGCTTACGCACCTGGGCAACAACGACTTCGCCGACTCGTCGCGGCCGGTCTTCGACGCGGCGACGGGGACGCACGAAGGGGCCGAGCACGGCGGGCTGTCCGCCCTTGGGGTCGCGGCCATCGAGCGGATCAATGCTCTGGGCGGAGTCGTCGACGTGTCCCAGTTGTCGCGGGACGCGGTGCTGCAGGTGCTGCAGGTCTCGACGGCGCCGGTCATCGCGAGTCACTCGAACGCCAGGCAGCTCACCGACGTCAGCCGCAACCTGAGCGACGAGGAGATCGACGGCATCGGCGCGATCGGCGGCGTCATCCACGTCTGCCCGTTCCGGGGCTATCTCTACGACTCGAGCGATGCCGCGCTGGACGAGGCGATCCGGGAGGCCCGGCGCGAGGCGGGAGTGCTCGAGGACTACCTGTATCCCTTCGAGCTTTACTGGGAGATCGACGACCCGGCAGCCCGCTCGGTCTTCACGCAGTCGATCAGCGACCTCCTCGGGCCCGGCAGCGTCGACTCGATGCTCGACCATCTCGACTACCTCGTCGACCGGATCGGCGTGGACCACGTCGGCATCGGGTCCGACTTCAACCACGGCGGCGGCGTCGAGGGTTTCGCCGACGCCAGCGAAGCTCTGGGCGTGACCTTCGGCCTGCTCGAGCGTGGCTACAGCGAGGAAGACATCGGGAAGATCTGGGGCGGCAACTTCCTGCGGGTGATGCGCGCGGCGGAGGCCGCGAGAGCGTCGGCCGAGTAGCCGGCTCGCCAACGCGGCGAGGGGTTAGACTAGGGGCATCGACGTTCCGAATTGGAGGTCCTGCATCATGAAGCGTCCTGTAAGCCTGCCGTTGGTGGCCATCCTCGTGCTCCTGTTTGTCCCGGCCCTGGCTGCCCAGGACGACGGGATTCCCCGGACCGCCAGCGGGCGGCCGGATCTGAACGGAACCTACGACGCGGCGACCCTGACTCCGCTCGAGCGGCCGGTGCGCCTCGGCGAGCGGGCCTACCTGACCCCCGAAGAGGCAGCGGAGATCGCCGAAGAGGAGCGGCTGATCCAGGAGGGCGGTGTGGCGAAGTCAGACGCGAACCGGGAGGCGCCGCCCGAAGGTGGCGCCAAGGTCGTCGGCCTGGAGCACACTGCGGGCGGCGGCAACGAGTTCGGCGCCGGCAACGTCGGCGGCTACAACCTGTTCTGGATTGATCGTGGTTCCGACACCTACCGGGTAGACGGCCAAATCCCGACCTCGATCATCATCGATCCTCCGAACGGCCGGATGCCGCCGATGACCGAGGCGGCCCAGGAGAGGATGAGGGCCACCTTCGCCCACTTCCTGCGGCCGAACGACGGCACCGCGTGGTGGGTCGAGCACGACGGGCCCGGCCCCTACGACGGTCCGGAGTCGCTCCCCACGAGCGAGCGGTGTCTCGTCGGATTCACCGGCGCGGCGCCGACCTTGCCGAGTCTGTACAACAACTTCAAGCGCATCGTGCAGACCGAGACCCACGTCGTCATCCTGCTCGAGATGATCCACGACGCGCGCATCGTGCGTCTCAACTCGGAGCATCCGGGTCCCGAGGTCACGAAGTGGCTGGGCGACTCGATTGGCTGGTGGGAAGGCGACACACTCGTTGTGGAGACAACGAACTTCCATCCCAACGGACGGGGATTCCGCGGCGGGTCGGAGAACGCGCGCGTCACCGAGCGCTTCACGGTGCAGGTCGGGGGCGACGTGCTCTACAACTTCACGGTCGAGGACGACGCGACGTGGACCGCTCCCTGGACCGGCGAGTACCTGTGGAAGGCCGACGAAGGCAACGTGTATGAGTACGCGTGCCACGAGGGCAACTACTCCATGGGCGGCACCCTGCGCGGCGCCCGGGTCCTCGAGGCGGACGTGCTGAGCGGAGCGAGCACCGGGGCTGAGTAGAGCGGTACCGCGACGGCGTCGGACGCACCCGCCCGTCTTGGGGCAGGAGGGGGCACCTCCCACGTGACGTTCGCGCTTACGAGGAGATGTGAGGGGTTGCGCTCACTCCGCTTCACTCGCTCGGATTCGGCGTCGGTTGATGCGCTGTCCTCGGCCGTCGCTCGTTCAGAGGCACCTGGGAGGTGACCCCTCCTGCCCCGACCGGGCTGGAGGTCGGTGCCGAGTGGACTGACGTTCGACGCACAGCACGGTTCGCAGCGACTTGAAGCGTCGCTGCGTCGGGCGAGAGGTAACTGAAAGGCGCTGAGGAGCGCGGTGGAGACCTGCAAATGAAGCCGAAGACGAAGTCCACACTGAAGAAGTTCGCCGAGGAACAGAGGACCCGGACGTGTTCGAGGCTCGTCGACGAGAAGTGCGGTAAGGACGGCCCGGTGGGTACTCCTTGCTGTTCAAGGATCAAAGCCGACCCCAAGGTCGTCGGAGGCTTCAGTGTTCTGAACGCGCTCGACGATTTCGGCCGTGAGCGGCTCTCGAAGCACTACTTCATGCGGGATTTCCTGTACTCGGAGATCGCCTCGGTTCACGGCATTCCGAACGTGCCGGAGGACGCCGAACTGGCCGTCAAGGCGGGGAAGGCGCTTTGCCGGAACCTCCTGGAGCCGCTACGGCACGTCTTCGGCCACGTCACGATCCGCTCGGCATTCCGCAGTGTCAGCGTGAACGGCTTCGGAAACTGCCATGACATGAGTTGTTCCTCGAACAAGGCGAGCTACGCGAACCACGTCTGGGACCACAAGGACGGTGACGGTTTCATGGGGGCGACCGCATGCGTCGTCATCCCCTGGTTCGCCGACTGGATGAACGAGAAGGATGGCCGAGACTGGCGCGTCCTGGCGTGGTTCATCCACAACCATCTGCCGTACTCGGAGATGGTGTTCTTCGTCGAGCACGCGGCGGTTAATCTCACGTGGCGCGGAGACCCCGACGATCCCGAGCTGGACGACGATGTCCGCAAGTTCGACGGCGATGTCGAGAACATCGTCTGGCGGTCGGAGCCCAGGCGCTACGTCAAGAGCTTCAAAGTGCCGAAGGGGCTGTTGATCGAGAACGGAGAGTGGAAGAACGGACCCGCTCCCAAGAACCACTACGACGACTGCCTCCATGATCTCGCCAGCGACCGGCCTGCCGTTTCCGACTATCTGAGAGCACTACGCGACGCAAGACGCGAGGAGGACAAGCGGTTTCAGGACCTCGTCGCGAGCTGGAAGGCGCAGAAGCTAAGGATCTCCTTCGACAAGTGGCGTAGCGAGGAGGTCCTTGCCATCAGGAAGGCCTGGAAGGATGAGAACAAGGGCGTCGCTCCGTTCGACGAGAAGGAACGTTGGTACGAGAAACGTCAGGCCGAAGATGCCGGTCCGTGAGTAGCGCTGGCCGGAGCCGTGTACCGATCGTGAGCGACTTGACCTTGTTCGAGCAGTTTCAAGACCGCTGCCGCGGCCTCATGGTCGGCCTCGGCATCGGCAACGTGCTCGGCGTACCTCAGGAAGGCTGGCCACGTCATGCGGTCGAGGCTTCCTACCCGGACGGCATTCGTGAGATCGAAATGGAGCCCGGCGAGCCCGACGACGACGATCTGGCCCAGGCGATCATCCTCGCCGAGGCTGCGATCGAGGCAGGGGCCGGCGATCTAGACGTTGAGGAGATCGGCCGACGGTTCTGGGTGTGGGCTGAGGAGAACGGCCGCGGAATCGGGATTCAGACCGCAGACGTCTTGTCGCTGATCGGCGGTGTCAGGCCGCGCTGCGGCGCCGGGCTTGGACTTCAGGCGCGGGAACCGACGGGGTTAGCGGCAGTGGAGGCGGCGAGGCAGGCCTGGGAGGAGTCCGGCCGCTACTCTGCTGGCAACGGGGCCGTCATGCGGTGCGCGCCGCTCGCCATCCGGTGGCTACGGGATGACGTTGCCCTAGCCAGGAACACCGCGCTGAGCGCTGTCACGACTCATGCAGACCCGCGCTGCGTGTGGTCCTCCATTCTGATCAACGTCGCGGTTGCTATGTGGCTCAGGGGCGAGGATGTCGCCGTTTCGGAAGTCGTCAAGCGAACTCGCCGCGCGGCTAGTGAACTTGGGGACTCCCTGGCGGCCCTCGGAGTCGCAGGGGCAGTGCCGGAAACCGTTGTGGACGGGTGCTCAATCTCCGGTGGCATAGCGCCTGCGGATCTCGCCCTTGATGGCCACGACATGGGCTACACCCTGAAAGCGATGCAGGTCGCTCTTTGGTGCGCGACCCAGGCCACCGACTTCGAGGAGGCGCTGGTGGCGGTCGTCAGTGCCGGCGGAGACACGGATACGAACGGCGCGGTGGCCGGCGCGGTGCTCGGTGCCCGATTCGGGTTGAAGGCGATACCAAGCCGTTGGCGCTGGCGGCTGGCGGAGATCCGACCGGGCAGCGAGACGCTGGAAGTGCTCGCTGACCGCTGTGTTGCAGCTAGCGGGTGAGGGCCGTCAGGTCCGGCCGGCGGGGCCGAAGAAACGGCGCCAGCTCATCGCGAGACCGGTCCAGACCAGGACGGCGACGCCGAGGGACACGACGCCGGCGATCGTCTGGCCGACCACGCCGTACACCTCTCCGGTGTGGGCAAACCGCAACCAGCGGCGAATCTTGAAGCCGCGCGTGAAGGTCGGATAGCCGGCGCGCCCGACCAGCTCGCCGGTCGCCCGGTCGAACAGCAGGTCCTCGCGCTTCGACGGCTGGCGGCCCGTCCCGCGGTCGACCGTGACCACGACGGGATGGTGAATCGACTCGGGAAGGTCGATCGTGAGCGTCCGCCATCCGGGCGTCCCGGCGCCGGCCTTCGCCGCCAGTGCCTGCAGCTCGACAAACGGGGTCGCCGGGTCCGGCGCGGCGGATGGGGTCTCCCACGTGTCCGGCTGCGGCGGCCGCGGCGACTGCTGAAACGGTGGCGCGTCGCCCGCCAGCCGATGGACGAGGTCGGCGGCCCATTGATACGAGATGGTAGCCCCGCTGAAGACGATGACGACGAGCGGAACGGCCGACCAGAAGCCGATCACCTTGTGCCAGTTGTAGTCGCGTGCCCGTCCCCTGAGGCGGGGGCGAAACCACAGGCCGTGTTTCCAGGCGGCGCGGCTGCGGGTCGACGGCCACCAGAGGTAGATCCCGCTGACGAGCATGAACAGGAACCCGAGGTTCGCGACTGCCACCAGCGTCCGACCGATGATGCGGTACTCCCCGTCGAGGGCGAACCACCGGTGCCAGTACATGACGCTGCGGAGGAAGCGTCGCGTCCGCGTGTCGCCGTTGCCCAGCCGCTCGCCGGTGAATCGGTCGACATAAACGGTGGCTCCATCGTCGAGCCCGACGACCGCGGGCTCTCGCGGATCCCTGTGCAACGCGGCGGAAGTGACGGGACCGGCGGGCGTCCCGCCGGCGACGCGCGCGATCAACTCGTCGAGCCCGAGCGGCGCGACGCCCGGGGAGGGTGGGTCGGCGCGATAGTCGCGCAGCGCCCACTCGTTGAGCTGCGCCTCGTAGGTGAGGATCACGCCGGTCACCGCCAGCATGAGGACAACGACGGCGGCGGCGACGCCGACCGTCAGATGGATCCAGAAGATCGCCCTGCGCAGGGACAGCGCTTCTACTGCTGATCGGAGTCCGTCGCCTGTTCGGATTCGGCCGGGGCAGCGGCGTCGCCCTCGCCGTCGGAGTCGGTCCCGCCGGGGCAGGCCGTCGTCACGACGGCGGCCGCCGCGAGCGATCCGACCGCGACCGCGCGAGAAAGGAACGAGCGGCGATCGACCCGGACAGTGGTGATGTCTTCGTCCGTCAGCGACATCGGCGTGTCGGGACGATTGGCTCCAGGCTCGCTGTTCTCCGATCTACCCATGACGTTGCTCCTGCGTTTGGAAACTGGGACTGACTGAGTCCAGTATGGTAGAGACGCGGTCCTTGGGAGTCAAGCCGCGACCCGATTGCCGGAGCCAATGCGCGAGAACGAATCACGATGGGCCACGACTCACGGGGCGCCCGCATGACGACGGACCACACCGGGCCGGGATCGGCGAACCCTGGCGGCGCGTCCGCGCGTCACCAGCGTCACGGTCCGAGCGCCCGTCCGCGGGCGGTCGGACCTCACGACCGCGACTGGTACGCCTGGCTCCTCGATCCGCTGCCGCCGGCGGAGTTCGAGAACGACTACTACGAGCAGCGGTTTCTTCACATCCGGCGCGACGCGCCGGCGTACTACGCCGGGCTCCTCTCGGTGAGCGACCTCGACCTCGTGCTCGGCACCCACTCGGCCGGTCATCGCGACATCAAGCTGGTTCGTAGCGATGGCGACGTTGCCTCCCGGGAGTACGCGAACGACGCCGGCAGGGTCCAGCCGCTTGAGGTCGCCAGGCACTTCGACGACGGCGCGACCATCATCTTCAACCAGCTTCAGACGCGCGTACCGACGCTGGCCCGGCTGTGCGTCGCGCTCGGACGGCGCTTCTCGTCTCGGGCCCAGGCCAACGTGTATCTCACGCCGCCCGAGGCGCAGGGGTTCGCGCCGCATTGGGACACCCACGACGTCTTCGTGTTGCAAATCAGCGGCACCAAGCGCTGGTCGATCTACGACACCAAGGTGAAACTGCCACTCCGGGGCCAGGGCTTCGAACGCGGTACGCCTCCCGGCGACGTCAGCGACGAGTTCGAGCTCGGCCCGGGCAGCGCCCTCTACCTTCCACGAGGTCTGATGCACTCGGCCCGTTCGACAGGGCAGACATCGTTGCACATCACGCTCGGGCTCACGGCGTTCACTTGGGCCGAGTTCCTCGTCGAAAGCGTCACCGCGGCGGCGCTCGAGGAAGAATCGCTGCGCCGGAATCTCCCTCGCGACTTTGCTCGCGAGGAATTCCCCCTGGCCGAGCGAGAGCGCCTGTTCGGCGAGAAGGTGGCGTTCGTGCAGTCGCGATTCGATGCCGAGGTCGTGTGGCGCCGCTTCGCGGACGAGGTCCTGGCCGCCGACGTACCCCTGTTCACCGACCTGCTCAGCCAGCGGCTCCACGGAGACCGGCTGACGCCCCGCTCGCGGGTAAGGCGCCGAGCCGGGCTGCTCACCGAAGCCGTGACGGACAGGGAGTCGTGCCTCCTCCGGTTCGGTGGCCGGGAACTCAGGCTGCCGGCCGGCGTGTGGCCGGCGCTTCAGTTCGCGACGACGGCTGACGAGTTCGCCATCGAGGACCTGCCCGACTGCCTGGATGCCGAGGGAAAGCTGACCCTGGTGGCGCGACTCGTCAGAGAGGGGGTTCTCCAGCGCTGAGCACGCTCAACGCGGACTGCTAGCGTCCGGAGTCGGGGTGCAGCAATGAGAGTCCTGAAGATCGTCGCGATCGGCGCGCTCGGCCTGATTCTGATGCTGGCCTGTGCGGTCGGCCTGTTCTTCGCTACTTCCGGCGTCGATACGCCGGAGGGCCCGGCGAGCCGGGAGGTGCTCGCGCGGGGGCCCTACCCGGTCAAAAGGCTGGACACCACGTTCGTCGACCGGAGCCGCCCGACGCAGGCGAACAACGACTTCGCCGGCTCGGACGAGCGGCGGCTCGTGACCTCGATCAAGTATCCGACGAATCCGAACGCACGGGGGGTGGCGCGGGAGGGCCGACCGGCCAACGGCTTTCCGTTGATCGTCTACAGCCACGGCTTCATGTCCAGGCGGTCGGAAGGCGACTACCTGGCACGGCACTTCGCCCGGCATGGCTACTTCTTCGTCGCTGCCGACTATCCGCTGACCAACTTCGCGAGTCCGGGCGGTCCTCGTTTCGACGATGTGGCTCACCAGCCCGGCGACGTTGGGTTCCTGATCGA
Source organism: Acidobacteriota bacterium (assembly GCA_026708285.1). Lineage (GTDB taxonomy): Bacteria > Acidobacteriota > Thermoanaerobaculia > Multivoradales > Multivoraceae > Multivorans. Next base: position 11,688 of record JAPOVF010000112.1, on the reverse strand, counting down.
CAGGTTGCTGCGCTGGAACGACGATCCGGCCCACGAGTTCTTCGGGACCATCGACCCGGAACGCATCGGCGTGATGGGCCTGTCTCTCGGCGGCATGACCAGCACGCTCGCCGCCTTCCATCCGGAGCTTCGGGACGATCGGATCGGGGCTGCCGTCTCGATCGCGGGACCCAGCGTCATGTTCACGCCCGTCTTCTTCGAGACGGCCGACGTGCCGTTCCTGATGATCGCCGGCGACGCCGACGCCATCGTGCCGTACGAAGAGAACGCGGCCTCGCTGCCGGAGCGCGCGCCGCGTAGCGGGCTGGTCACGCTCAAGAGTGGTTCACACGTGGGTTTCGCCGACATCGCCCGCTATATGTCACGTTGGTCCAGGCACGGCGACACCCTGCCGTGCGGCGCCCTGATGGGCGCGGTGGCGGAAGACGCCGACCTGGGCGATGTGCCCGGGCTCGGAGGCCTGGAGCAGGGCGTGGCCCAAGGTCAGGGCGGCAGGCCGTGCGATCCCCTCCCGAGTGTGCGATCAATGCGTCCCGCGCGCCAGCAGATGCTGACGATTCTCGCCGCCTTCTCGTTCTTCGAGAGCCGGTTCGCCGAGGAGGCCGCGCATCGCGAGAGGGCGGCCGACTATCTCGCCACGGGACTAGCCGCAGAGAACGAGGACGTGACGGTGCGACTGCCGAGCGCTCGTCGCTCGGGGCTACGAAGTAGCGGTTAGCGAGCGGCCCCGATCAGGGCGAGCAACTCGTCAACTTCCTTCGGCACGGCAGCACTCAGAATCTCCGGCTCGCCTTCGGTGATCAGCACCGTGTCCTCGATGCGGATGTGGATGTTCCGCTCCGGGATCTCGAGGATCGGCTCGACGGCGATCACCATGCCCGGCTCGAAGGGGAGGGAACTGTCGCCGACGTCGTGGACGGAGAGGCCCACGAAGTGGCCGGCGCCGTGGGCGGGCTTGTCCTCGAAGCCCCAGCGGTCGTAGATCTCCCGGCAGATCGCGGTGGTCTCGCGCCGGGTGACGCCCGGGCGCATCGCGGCGATGATCGCCTTCTGCGCTTCCAGCACGGCGCGGTAGGCGCGCTCCTGGACGGCATCGAACTTCCCATTGACCGGCCAGGTGCGGGTGATGTCCATCGTCATGTAGGCGAAGGAGGCGCCGTAGTCCATGACGACGAGGTCGCCGTCCTGTAGCTGGCGATCGTTCTTCACCCAGTGCCAGATCAGGCCGTTGGGACCTGAACCGACGATCGCGGGGTAGGCCTCCATCTCGGCGCCGTGCTTCAGGAAGACGTGCTTGGCCGCGGCCTCCAGCTCGTACTCCCAGCCGCCGATGCGGGTGGCGCGAACGGCGGCCGCGATGCCGTCGGCGCTGACCTTGCCGGCCCGACGCAGGATCTCGATCTCCCGCGGCGTCTTGATCATGCGCAGGCGATCGAGGTGAGGCGTCAGGTCGCGCAGTTCGGCGTAGGGATACCGGCTGCGGATCGTCGCGACTTGGTGAGCCTGTTCGGTCGGCTGGCCGCCCCAGGGGTTCTGCTCGCGCCGCCCGAGGTAGAGGCCCTTCTCGCTGCGAGCCAGGTCGAGTTCGTCGCGCTCGCCCAGGCGCATCCAGAGGCGCTTCCCGGCTTTTCCCGGCATTCGGCCGCGGCGCCGGGCCAGGTGCTCGGGCAGGTAGGCGAGGTGGTCGACCTCAAAGCCGCTGCCCTTGGCCTGCTCGGGGGCGTAGAGCCAGTTCGGCCCGTCGATGAACTTCTCGCGGTCGCCCTGGTGGGGAAGGTAAAGGCTGGCCTCGCAGCCGTCGACCTCGAGCAGCAGGACGGCGTTCCGGCCCTCGTATCCGGTCAGGTAGAAAAAGTCGTGGTCCTGACGGAAGCGGGTGCCGTAACGCGGCATCGTCTCCGCGAACAGGAGCACCGCGCCGCCTTCCAAGCGTTCGCAGAGGAGCGTCCGTCGTTCAGTGAACTCTTCGGGTGGGTAGGTGGCCCGCTGAGCCGTCGCCATCGTGGCGGCGGAGAAAACCGCGAGAAATAGAGCGCCGCGGAGTTTGATTCTCGGAATTTCTGCGAGAAGGGACATTTTCTGAGGGGGAATTCGAGGATTTTCTACCTTTTTCTTCCGCCACCGATCGCTACTGCTCGGTTCTTTGCGAACGGAGCGAAGAAATCGTTCCCCTTGTCGTCGATCACGATGAAAGCGGGGAAGTCCTCGACCTCGATCTGCCAGATGGCCTCCATCCCCAGGTCCTCGAACTCGCGCAGCTCGACCTTCCGGATGCTCTGCTCGGCGAGGGCGGCCGCCGGACCGCCAATCGAACCGAGATAGAAGCCGCCGTGCTTTTCGCAGGCGCGGCGTACTTCAGGTGAGCGGTTGCCCTTGGCCAGCATGACCATGCTGCCGCCATGGCTCTGGAACAGGTCGACGTAGGGGTCCATCCGCCCGGCGGTCGTCGGCCCGAACGAGCCTGACGCCTTGCCTTCGGGTTTCTTCGCGGGGCCGGCGTAGTAGACCGGCTGGTCCCTGAAGTACTGGGGGAGGTCCTCGCCGCGGTCGAGCCGTTCCTTGAGCCGGGCGTGGGCGATGTCCCGGGCGACGACCATCGGCCCCGTGAGCGCCAACCGCGTGGCGACCGGGTACTTCGAGAGCTCGGCGCGGATCTCCTCCATCGGACGGCTCAGGTCGATCGCTATGACCTGGCCGCTGAGTTCGTCCTCGTCAATTTCCGGCATGTACTTCGCCGGGTTCTCTTCGAGTTGCTCCAGGAAGACGCCGTCGCGGTTGATCCGGCCCAGGATCTGGCGGTCGGCCGAACAGGACACGCCGAGGCCGACGGGAAGCGAGGCGCCGTGGCGCGGCAGGCGGATGACCCTCACGTCGTGTGCGAAGTACTTGCCGCCGAACTGGGCGCCGATGCCGATCCGGGTGCAGAGCTCGAAGATCCGCTCCTCCATCTCGAGGTCGCGGAACGCCCGGCCCAGTTCGTTGCCGCTCGTCGGCAGGTCGTCGAGGGCGTGGCAGGTCGCGAGCTTCAGTGTCTTCATCGTCGCCTCGGCGGACGTGCCGCCGACGACCAGGGCGATGTGGTAGGGCGGGCAGGCCGACGTGCCAAGGGTGCGCAGCTTCTCGTCGACGAAGTTCATCAGCGAGATCGGGTTCAGGATCGCCTTCGTCTCCTGGTACAGGAAGCACTTGTTCGCCGAGCCGCCGCCCTTGGCGACGAACAGGAAGCGGTACTCGTCGCCGCGCGCCGCGTAGAGGTCGACCTGGGCGGGCAGGTTGGTGCCCGTGTTCTTCTCCTCGTACATCGACAGCGGTGCCATCTGGGAGTAGCGGAGGTTGCGCTCCTGGTAGGCGTCGAAGATGCCCCGGCAGAGTTCCTCCTCGTCGTCGAAGTCCGTGTAGACGTCCTGGCCCTTGTAGCCGAGAACGATCGCGGTGCCGGTGTCCTGGCAGCCGGGGAGCACGCGGCCGGCGGCGATGTTCGCGTTCTTGAGCAGCTCCATCGCCACGAAGCGGTCGTTCGCCGACGACTCCGGGTCGTCCATCACGCGACGCAACTGCTCCAGGTGGCTGGCCCGCAGCAGGTGGGCGATGTCGTCCATCGCGTCGCGGGCGATCAACCGCAGCGCCTCGGGCTGGATGTGCAGGGTCTGGCGGCCGCCGGCGGACTCGACGCGGACGTGGTCCGCGGTGAGGAGCCGATACTCCGGTTCCTCACCGCCGTGTTCGAACATGTGCTGGTGGTGAAAGTCAGTCATGTTGCGCATCGGAGTCTGAGCGACCGGACGCCTTGAAGCAAGTGGGGGCGCCCTGAGGCGAGGCTTTCTGGCATGCCCTTGGCTGCTAGTCTCGTCGCATCTACCGTGCCGCGGATTCTGCCTACCCTTGTCCTCATCGGCGCCATCGCAAGCGGCTGCCTCGACCTGACCCTGGTGCAAGTGAACCGGCGCCCTTGGGGCGAAGTCGACGGCAAGGAAGTCGAGCTGTTCGAGCTGAAGAGCTGGAAGGGCACCACGGTCGAGGTCGCCGAGCTGGGCGGCGCGATCGTCTCGCTCAAGGTGCCTGATCGCGAGGGCGAGTTCGCGGACATCGTGCTTGGATTCAACGATGTCGAGTCCTACCTGGCCGACACGAACCCCTACTTCGGAGCCATCGTCGGGCGCTACGCGAACCGCATCGCCGGAGGCCGCTTCGAACTCGACGGGGAAACGCATCAGCTACCCCTGAATGACGGCGAGAACAGCCTTCACGGCGGTGTCCGCGGTCTGACGCGGGTCGTCTGGGAGGGTGAACCCTACGAGAACGACGCGGGCGCCGGCATCGCCCTTCGCTACAGAAGCCCGGACGGAGAGGAGGGCTACCCCGGCAACGTGGACTTCGAAGTCCGCTACCTGCTGACACGCAGCGGCAACCTCCGCATCGAAGCCGAAGCGGTTACTGACAGGCCAACCGTCGTCAACGTGTCGTTCCATTCCTACTTCAACTTGAAGGGGGAGGGCGTGGGCGACATCCTGGACCACGAGATCCAGCTTCTCAGCACGAAGTACACGCCGGTTGACGCCAACCTGATTCCAACTGGCGAGATCGCGTCCGTCGTCGGAACCCCGATGCACTTCGTCAATGGGGCGCGGATAGGCGACCGGATCGACGAGGACTTCGAGCAGCTACGGCTAGGCGGCGGGTTTGACCACAACTGGGTGCTCGATCCCTGGTACAAGCCGGAGGAACCGAAGCCTTCGGCGGTGGTCTACGAACCGGAAAGCGGACGCAGGCTCGTGGTCAACACGACGGCGCCGGGCCTGCAGTTCTACACCGGCAACTTTCTGGACGGCAGCCTGATCGGCAAGGGCGGCCGCCCCTACGTTCGCCGGGGCGGCTTCTGTCTTGAGACTCAGCACTATCCCGATTCGCCGAACCAGCCGGACTTTCCCAGCACGGCGCTGCGACCGGGTGAGACGTACCGGCAGGTGACGGAGTACCTGTTCTGGGACGACATCGGTGACAAGTCCGACGTTTGAGTAGGCCAGGCGAAGCCCAGCCTCCCGCAACCCTCGGTTCCACTCCGCGTAAACCAGAACCATAGAATGCGCGGCATGGAACGATCGGCCGGCGGCGCCAGTCCGCCGAAGCGAGCGGTGCGCCAGTGAACGCCCCGGCGCCTCAGGGCGAGGGCTCCGACACTTCGCCGCCGCGGCCCGATCTGTCCATCCTCCGCGACGACGACGAGTACGAATACCGTCCCCGGCGCGGACGCTTCATCAAGTGGGGGATCGTGCTGCTGCTCGCCGCGGCGGCGGTCTTCACCGTCTACCGGGTGCCGCCCGATCAGTACGTGCCCTTCCTCATGCCCGAGGTCGAGACGACAACGGTCCAGCGCCTGACCCCCGAGCAGGCGTCGACCGTGCTCACCGCGACCGGCTACACCTACGCGCGGGTGCGGGCGGCGGTGGGGGCGAAGATCATCGGCAGGATCACTGAGCTACACGTCGACGAGGGCGACGCCGTGGCGGCCGGCGACGTGATCGCGGTGCTTGACAGCGATGACCTCGAGGCGGCGGTGCGCCGCGCCCAGGCGTCGCTGATCGAAGCGACCGCGCGGCTCGCCGATGCGATACGGGAGGAGGCCCGCCAGCGGCGGATCGTCGAGGCGGGCGTGGCGCCTTCCGCGGACCTGGACGCGGCGGTCACCCAGCTTCACGTGACGCGAGCCCAGGTGGGCACGGCGCGGGCGAACCTGGAGTCGATCGAAGCGCAGCTCGCCTACACGGTGATCAGCGCTCCGGTCGACGGGGTGGTCATCGAGCGGACGGTCGAAGTGGGGGAGATGGTCGCGCCGGGAGGATTCACCAGCCAGCAGGCCACCGGCGCGCTGGTGCGGATCGCCGATCCGACCTCGCTCGAGGTCGAGGCCGACATCAACGAGAGTTTCATTGCCCGAATCCAGCTCGGCCAGCCGGCGACGATCAAGGTCGACGCCGTGCCGGACCACGAGTACCACGGCACGCTGCGGCAGATCGTGCCGACCGCCGACCGGCAGCGCGCCGTGGTCCAGGTCAAGGTCACGATCGACGACCGCGACGAGCGCCTGGTGCCCGACATGAGCTGCAGCGTCACCTTCCTGCAGGAGGGAGTCGACGAGACCGTGCTCCAGGCGGAACCGAAGATCCTGGTCGCGGCGGAAGCGATAGCGAACGACGGAGGCGGCGACTACGTGCTGCTTCTGCGTGAGGGCCGCCTGGAGCGGCTGCCGATCGAACTCGGCCTGGAGCAGGACGGTAACCAGTTCGAGGTGTTATCCGGCCTTCGAGGCGGCGAGGTCGTCGTGCGAAGTCCGACGCCGGAGCTCACACCGGGCCTGCGGGTACGCGAGGCCTCCTAGGGACAGAGTCCAACGAGGGAGCTGATAGATGGCTGAAACCGTCGTCCAGATGCGCGACGTGACGAAGAACTACCGGCGCGACGCCTTCGAACTGAAGGTGCTCCAGGGCATCACCCTGAACGTCGAGGCGGGCGACTTCGTCGCTCTGATGGGGCCGTCCGGTTCCGGCAAGAGCACGTTGCTCAACCTGCTCGCCGGCATTGACCAGCCGACCAGCGGGGATCTCGTCGTCGCCGGCGAACAGGTGAGCCGGATGAACGAGAGCAAGCTGGCCCGCTGGCGCCAGCGGCACATCGGCTTCATCTTCCAGTTCTACAACCTGATCCCGGTGCTGACGGCCTATGAGAACGTGGAGCTGCCGCTGACGCTGCGGCGCGGGTCGCGGGCCGCGCGCAAGCGGCGGGTCGAGACCGCGCTCTCAGTGGTCGGCCTGCAGAACCGGATGAAGCACTACCCCCGGCAGCTCTCGGGAGGGCAGGAACAGCGGGTGGCGATCGCTCGCGCGATCGTTACTGATCCGACTCTGCTACTCGCCGATGAGCCGACTGGCGATCTCGATGCGGATTCCGGCCGCGAAGTGCTCGATCTGCTCGGTCAGTTGAACGAGCAGTTCAACAAGACGATCCTGATGGTGACGCACGATCCGAACGCCGCTGCGCGCGCCAAGCGCCTGTTGCGACTGGACAAGGGCCTTCTGGTTTCGTCGGAGGCGGGAGGAGGAGCATGATCAAGCTGATCAGGCGGAACCTGTTGCGCAACAAGCGCCGCACCTTCCTGACCATGGCCAGCCTGGCGATGGCGCTGTTCATCCTGTCGCTCCTGGGGGTAGTGAACGACGCGCTGGACTTCGCCGACGAGACGGGGTCACCCGATCGGTTGGTCGTCCGCAACGCGATCTCGCTGACGTTCCCGTTGCCCGAGGCGTACGAGCAGCGGCTTCGGGCGATCGACAACGTGGTCGCGGTGACGCCCCAGAACTGGTTCCAGGGCGTCTACAAGGACTCGCGGCCGGAGAACTTCTTTCCCCGCTTCACGATCGATCCAGAGACGTTCCGGAGCGTCATGTACGAGTACGAGTGGGATGAAGAGGAGTGGGAAGCGTTCGCGGAGCAGCGCACCGCCTTCGCCGCCGGCCGCGAGCTGACCGAGATCCAGGGGTGGTCGATCGGCGACATGATCACGATCAAGGGCGACATCTTCCCGATCGACGTGGAGCTCCAGTTGCGCGCGATCTTCGACATCGACGAGGCGGGCCAGGAGCGACAGATCTTCTTCCACCGGCGCTACGTCGAGGAGGCGATGGGCAACCCGGGCCAGAACGGTACCTACTGGCTGCTTCTGGACGACCCGGAAGCGGCGCCCGCGGTGATCGCGGCCGCCGAGGCGATGTTCGAGAACTCGGACAACCAGGTGCGGGCGGAGACCGCCGAGGCCTTCGCGGCCTCGTTCACGCAGATGCTGGGCAACATCCAGTTCTTCTTCACCATGATCGGGCTCGCGATCGTCATCTCCATCTTCCTGATCACCGCGAACACGATGGCGATGGCGGCGCGCGAGCGGACCACCGAGGTCTCCGTGCTTCGCACCCTGGGTTTCCGGCGCAACCAGGTGCTGGGGATGGTGATCGGCGAGTCCCTGGCGGTCGGCGTGCTGGGCTCCGCGCTCGGCCTCGGCTTCACGGCGGTCGCCATTCGGGGCGCGACGCCGTTCCTGGAGCAGATGGGCTTCGGCTTCGGCGGCTTCGCGCTCGATTCCCAGGTGCTGGTGACGGCGGTCACGATCGGCATTGCGGTCGGCCTGTTGAGCGGCGTCTTCCCGGCGGTCGCTGCGGCACGGCTCAAGATCGTCGACGGACTGAGGCGGCTCTGACGATGGGCGGCATGCGCAAGGAGGTGGCATGATCCCGATCAAGTACACGTACCGCAACCTGTTCGAGCGCCGGGGCGTGGCGTTCATGACGCTGGCCTCGATCGGCTTCGTCGTCCTGGTCTACATCGGCGTGCTCGCTCTCGCCGGGGGCCTGCGGGCCGCGTTCGCTGACACCGGGGACCCCTCGGTCGTCATCGTGATGCGGGACGGCACCCGCGCCGAGATGGAGAGTTCCTACGCGCAGGAGAGCCACCGTCTGCTGACCGCGATGCCGGGCGTCGAGCGCACGGCCGACGGCGCGGTGATGGCCTCCGGTGAAACGGTGACGATCCAGATCTTCAAGCGGGTCGACGGTACCGAGACGAACGTGATGGTCCGCGGCGTTGAGCCGGGAGCGTTCGCCATCCGTCCGGGCTTCGAGATCACCGAGGGGCGGGTCTTCGAGCCCGGCCGCGGCGAGATCATCGTCGGCCGCAGCCTGGCCGGCCGGCTCGGCCTGCGGGTCGGCGACGAGCGCAAGATGGGCCGGAACACGTTCCGGGTCGTCGGCACCTTCGCCGGCGTAGGCGCCCACGGCTCCGAGATCTGGGGGGACTATCGCGACCTGGGCGATTCGTTCCGGCGCAGCGGCTACTACTCCTCGACCCGGCTCCAGGCCGCGTCGCCGGGCGCGGCCCGCGATCTGATCGAGACGGTCAAGGCCGACCAGCGCCTGCAGGTGCAGGCGCTCACGGAACCCGAGTACTACGAACTCCAGTCGGAGACGTCATCGGGCCAGTTCATCATCCTCGGCAACGTGCTGGCCGTGCTGATGGCGATCGGCGCCTGCTTCGCCGCCGCGAACACGATGTACGCGCAGGTCGCCGCCCGGGCCCGCGAGATCGGCACTCTGCGCGCCCTCGGCTTCAAGCGGCGCTCGATCATGGCCAGCTTCTTCCTGGAGGCGGTGCTGCTCGGCGTGGTCGCGGGCGGCTTCGGCGCCCTGCTGTCGCTGCCGCTCAACGCGATCCAGACCGGCACGATGAACCAGGTGACCTTCAGCGAGATCACGTTCCAACTGCGAACGACCCCGTTCGCCCTTTTCTCGGGCATCTTCCTGGCCACCGTGACCGGTGTCCTCGGCGGCCTGCTTCCCGCCTTCGGCGCCTCGCGCCAGAAGATCACCGACCTCCTCCGCGAAGCGTAGCCCCCCACTGGGTGCGCCGGCCTGACATCCGTGCGCCCGAAGACGGGCGCACGGACTGTGACGCTGCTGACGCGATGACGCGCCAGCCGGGTGCCGGCCGGCATCCATGCGAGCCGCGAAGCGGCGAGCCCGAGTGCCCGTGTAGCCTAGAAGGACGGTGTCCAGCCCTTCGGTCCGTCTCTCCCAGGCGTCCCTCTTGGTCGCCGCTACGCTCCTCGTCGCCGCTTGCGCCGACGGTGTCCCCGATACCGGAGGCAGGTCCCCCCTCCCCAACATCGTCCTCATCGTCCCGGACGACCTGGGCCGCCACGACGTCAGCTTTCATGGCGGCGAGATCGCTACGCCGAACATCGACCGGATCGCCGCCGAAGGCGTTCTGATCGAGCGCTTCTACAGCGCCCCGGTCTGTTCCCCGACACGAGCGGGCCTGATGACGGGCCGCTATCCGATCCGCTTCGGCCTGATGCGGGCGGTCATCGCGCCCTGGCGCGACTACGGGATGGACACGTCGGAGGTCACCCTGCCGGAGGTCCTGGCCCGGGCCGGCTACGAGCACCGCGGCATCTTCGGCAAGTGGCACCTCGGCCACTTCGACCGCAAGTACCATCCGCTGCGCCGCGGTTTCACCGAGTTCGTCGGCCACAACACGGCGGTCGACTACTTCACGAAGGAGCGTGTCGGCGAGCGGGACTGGAGTCACGACTACGAGTCGGTCGACGAGGAGGGGTACGTGACGGACCTCCTCGCGGACCACGCGGTCCACTTCATCGATCGCCACGCGAGCGGCGAGTCGCCGTTCTTCCTCTACGTTCCGTTCAGCGCGCCGCACTCGCCGCTGCAGGCGAAGGAGGAGGACCTGCCGCGATACGCCGACCTGGAGCCGCTCGAACCTCCGCGCGGCTGGGAGGAGTCGACCGCCGGCCGGCCGCTTGCCGCCGACGAGCGGCGGCGCAACGGTCGCCGTGTCCACGCCGCGATGGTCCACGCGCTCGACGAGGGCGTCGGCCGCATCCTCGACGCAATCGACGGTCACGGCATCGCCGACAACACGCTCGTCCTGTTCTTCAGCGACAACGGCGGTTCCGTCGGCATCGGCGACAACGGCCCCTACCGTGGAGCCAAGGGCAGCGTGTTCGAGGGCGGCACCCGGGTGGCCGCGGCCGCGCGCTGGCCGGCCGGGGACGTCGAGGGCGGCGGCCGGATCGAGGCGCCGGTGGCCTACATCGACGTGTTGCCGACGCTGATGGGAATCGCGGGTATCGAGGATCACGGCGGTAAGCCGCTCGACGGTGTTGACGTCGGCGACGTGCTGACCGGTGAGTCCGACGCCGGTCCTGAGCGTGATCTCTACTCCTTCATCGCCCAACTCGACCCGGAGCGGGAGCAGGTCTCGGTAACGGAGGGTGAGTGGAAGCTCGCGGTCGTCGGGCCGCCGCTGGTGCGCGAGGGCGCCTCCGACGTGTCGCGGACGATGCTGTTCCGGCTCGACGACGATCCATTGGAACAGAGGGATGTCGCGGCGGGACACCCCGATCTGGTGGCTCGCCTGCTCGAGAAGGCGACCGAGTTCCGGGCGCTGCAGCCGCCGAACCCGGTGGCGCCGTTCTTCGCGGGCCGCGAAGACTTCCAGCCGCCGCCGAACTGGCAGTTCGGGGAGGGATGATGGTCTCGGGTCTTTCTCGCCGCTTCGCGGCTCGGCGGATGCCGGCCGGAAGGCCGGCGCACCCAGTGGGGCGCAGCCTCGATTGGTGGATGCCGGTCGTACCGTTGGTGGCTGTGGCAACCGGCTGTGCCGCGGCGCCGGACGCGAACGAGAGTGCAGCCACGGAGTCGCCGGACCACCCGAACATCCTGCTCATCCTGATCGACGACCTCGGCTTCGAGGCGGTGGGCGCCTACGGCGGCGCGTCGTACGAGACCAAGAACATCGATCGTCTCGCCTCGGAAGGTGTCCGCTTCACTCACGCCTACTCGACGCCGCTGTGCTCGCCCTCGCGGCTCAAGTTGATGACGGGCCGCTACAACAGCCGGAACTACACGGAGTGGGGCGTGTTGCCGCGGGACGAGGTCACGTTCGCGAATCTCCTGCAGGACGCCGGCTACGCGACCTTCCTGGCGGGGAAGTGGCAGCTCTCCGGCTTCCAGCTCGGGTGGAAGCCGGACTGCTGCGTGGGGCAGGGGAAAACCCCGGAAGAGGCCGGTTTCGACGACTACCTGGTCTGGCACTACCACCAGAAGGGGGAGCGCTACGCGGATC
>JAPOVF010000002.1 GCA_026708285.1 Acidobacteriota bacterium | reverse complement strand
TGTCAATGGCCGCCGAAAATGTCAGGGTTCTGGCCTTTGAAAATGTCAGGGTTCTGGCCACCGAAAATGTCAGGGTTGGCAAGCTGGCCCGCGGAGGGAGCGTAGCGACCGGAGCGGGGCAGCTTGCCAAGTGCCGGAAGGCCCTCACGACGCGGTCTCCCCGGCAATGATGTCGCTATTTGTTCGGGATCCCACCGGATGGATCGCCTTCGAGAGCTCCGCGTGTCGGCGCATCCGGTAGCTGTTGCCCCGGATGTTGACGATGTGGCACCTGTGGAGCAGCCTATCCAGCAGGGCGGCGGCCATGACTTCGTCGCCGAGGATCCTGCCCCATTCCTCGAAGCCCTTGTTCGAGGTCAGCACGGTCGAGGCGTGGCCGTAGCGCCGGTTGACGAGCTGGAAGAATAGGACCGCGCCACTCTGGGTGACCGGCAGGTAGCCGATCTCGTCGACGACCAGGAGTGCCGGGTGGGTCAGCGTCTTGAGGCGGCGGTTGAGCCGGCCGGCCGCCTTGGCCTCCTCCAGAGAGTCCACCAGGTCGGTCAGGGTTCCGAAGTAGATCTTGCGCCCGTTCTCGGCCGCCGTGATCGCCAGGCTGATCGCCAAGTGCGTCTTGCCGACCCCGGGCGGACCCAGGAACACGACGTTCTCCGCGCGCTCCAGGAAGCCGAGTTCGTGCAGGGCGTCGATCTGCTCGCGCTTGATCGAGGGCTGGAAGCTGAAGTCGAAGTTCTCCAGCGTCCGCACGTACGGCAGGCGGCTCGAACGCATGGCCGCCTCGAGGCGCCGGCTGTTGCGTAGCGCGATCTGGGCGGCCAGGAGACGCTCGATCGCTCCGGCGGCCGTCTGCTTGCCGCCATCGAACCCCGCGAGCACCTCGTCCAGCGCCTCCAGCGCGCCCGGCATCTTGAGGTCGGCGAGCTGAGCCGCGATCCGCTCCCTGCGCGACGGCGGCCTCACGGAGCACCTCGGCTGTAGGGGGCGTACTCGGTCAGCGGGCGGCGTTCGACCTCGACGAGCGGAGGGAACCGGGCCTCATCAGCCTGCTGTGGCGCCGACTCCGGGAGTTGGGGGACCACCGGCCGGTAGGGCCAGGGCGCCAGAGGCTTCAGATGCGGCCTTTCCGCCTCGAACCGGTCCGCCGGGCGCTCCTTCAGCGACCCGTGGATCCGGACGTTGGCCACGGCGTCGAGCCACCTGAGCGCCTGCGCGTTCAGATCGGCGTCCGAGGCGAAGTCCCGGCCGTAGAAGAAGCTCTTGCGGATGTAACTCACCTGCCGCTCCACCTTGCCCTTCGTCTGGGCCCGGTAGGGGCGGCAGGCCCGGATCCGGAAGCCCCAGTGGCCGGCGAAGCGCAGAAACTCCGGATTCTCGACCAGCTGCCCGCCGTTCGCCCGGTCGTCCTCGATGATGACCGCCTTCATCTGGTCGAACAGAATCTCGGCAGGCACGCCGCGGAAGTGGACGAACGCCGCCTCCAGCCCCCGCATCACGACCCTCATCGTCTGACGCTCGTAGAACTGAAGCCACTGGTGCCGCGAGTAGCCCAGCACCACGATCAGCGCGTAGCGCTTGCCCCATGGCAGCCGGAACTCCGCGAAGTCCACCTGGGCCTGTTGGCCCGGCTCGGTCTCGAACCGCTCCACCGGTTCCTCCGGCGGCTGCGGCCGGACCTCGCGCACATAGCGCTTCACCTGCCCGTATCCGCCCGGATAGCCCGCCGCCTGGACTTCCTCGAAGAGCCGCACGGCACTCAGCTCCGGATACTCGGCCAAGCGCGTGTCGATGATCTCCTTGTACGGATCGAGCTTCGAGGGCCGCCGGCGCCTCGGTCCGTACCTGACCGGCTCGTTGTCCAACTCCCGGTCCAGCTGCCCCGACGCGATCCAGCGGTAGAGCGTCCGTTCGCTGACCTCGGCCCGCCGCGCGATGGCGGCCTTGCTCAGCCCCTGATCCAGGTAGTGCCGAAGTAGCACCCGCTTCTCTCTTCCAATCATTGCGTCTCCTCCGTTGAGTGGAGACGCTATCTTGCCAAATCCGCCGAAGACCTCCAGGGACCTGCGTTCCCAACGACCCAGCCACCCCACCTTCAGCCTCCCAAACCCTGCCATTTTCGACGGCCACATCTCTGCAATTTTGCGCGGCCGGTAACA
>JAPOVF010000041.1 GCA_026708285.1 Acidobacteriota bacterium | reverse complement strand
TGGGTGCGCCGGCCATCTGGCCGGCATCCGACGCGTAGCGGCGGCCTCAGCTAGCTGCCGTCCGGCCAATGCAGGGTTCGCCGGGCTCCGGCGAACTCCACCGTTTGGCAGTCCTCGGACACGGTGCGCAGTAGCGCAAAGCGAGGGGTGTCCGCGATCTCGACCGACCCGTGGCTCGCGGACGACGCGAACAGCCGTTCCCCCTCGTCAAGGCGCAGCGAATCAGGATCGAGCGTGTCGGTGAGGCCGTTGTTCAGATCGGCGACGACTCCTCCCCCGGCGGCGTCGCCTTCCTCCCGCAACTGAACCGCCACCAGCGGCGTGGTCGCGCAGTCGAGGTAGCACTTGTCCCACCAGCCGTCGTTGACGCGGTACTCCACGAACCAGACCCCGAGAGCCGGCTCGAAGCCGATGTGCTGGACGAAGAAACGGCGGATGCGCTCCGCCACCGGCTGCCCCTTCCAGAACCAGCGCCGCTCCGCGTCGACGACGATCGGCGGGTAGTGAAACGACATCAGCGCGTCGTCGAATGCACGTCCCCCGGAGACCGCCCGGGCCAGCGGCACCGGGAAGTACGTGCCACGCTCGAGCCGGTCGAGCCGCTCCGGGAGTTCCTCCGCGACGATGGCCACGACGGCCGGATCCGCCGCCGCATCCGAATCGGCCAGGGCCTCCCGGTCAGCGGGTGACAGCGGGTTCCGGAAGCGGGCCTGGTGCGAAAGGAAGATCGAGATCCCCTGCGGCCACAGCCGTTCGCACGCCCGAACCAGGTCGTCCATGACGCGAACGACCCTCCTGGCTCTACCTGCCTCCGGGCTGCGGCGCCGCCTGCGCTTCGCCCGGCTCCGGGCTCATCCCCACGAGCCAGCGCAGACCGTTCTTCAGGTCGTCCACCATCATGTAGGTGCAGGGCACGAGAACCAGGGCGATGCCGGTCACGAACAGAACGCCGAAGCCGAGGCTGAGCGCCATCGGCACCAGCCACTGGGCCTGGTTCGACCGTTCCAGAATGATCGGCATCAGGCCGAAGAAGGTCGTCAGCGAGGTCAGGATGACCGGCCGCACACGCCGGGTCACGCCACCGACCACGGAATCGAGCAGGCTCCTTCCCTCGCTCCGCAACTGGTTCACCGCGTCGATCAGGACCAGCGAGTCGTTGACCACGACGCCGGAAAGCGCGACCAGTCCGAAGATGCTGAGGAAACTCAGGTCGTAGCCCATGATCAGGTGGCCGACGACCGCGCCGAACATGCCGAAGGGCACCGCCGACAGGACGACGAGGGGCTGCAGATAGCTGCGGAAGGCGACCGCCATCAGGGCGTACATGGCAAGCATGGCGACGATCAGACTCCCCGTCAGGGAAGCAACCGCTTCGGCCTGCGCTTCCTGCTCGCCGCTGAAGTTGAAGGTCAATCCCGGCGTGTCGGCCACGACCTCCGGCAGAATGGTCCGCGCCAGGGCGGCCCGAATGTCGTTTCCCGTAGTGGCCGTCGGGTCGATGTCGGCGGTTACCGTGACGGTGCGGCGTCCGTCGACCCGGAGGATCTCGGTGAACGATCTTCCCGGCCGCACGTACGCCGCCTGGTGGAGCGGAATCTCGCCGCCGCCCGGGGTGCGGATCAGCAGATTCTCGATCGCGTGGACCGAATCCCGCTCCTCGCGCGGCAGGCGGACGTAGACGCGCAGTTCGTCACGGCCCCGCTGCTGGCGGCTGGCCTCGGCGCCGAAGAAGGCCCCACGGACCTGGGCCGCCAGGGCGCGCTCGGTGAGTCCCAGACCCTTGGCGGCGGGCTTGAGCACCAGGTCGAGCTGCGGCTTGCCGACCTTGAAGCCGTCGTCGACATCGAACACGCCGTTGTAGGTCGCCAGCGACGCGGCGACGCGCGCCGCCGCCGCCTCGAGCGGCGGCGTCTGGGTGTGCTCGAGCTGGACCGAGACCTTGGCGCCGGCTGACGGACCGGTGTTGAAGTCGAACGACAACCGGTCCACCCCCGAAACCTCGCCGACCCGCTCGCGCCAGCGCGCGGTGAACTCGGCCGAGCCGAACTCGCGCTCCGCGTCGGGAACGAGGTATGCCGTGACGACGCCGACGTGTCCGCCGGTCGCCGGGAAGCCCTGGCCGGGGCCGAAAGCGCCCGTGTCGGCACTGCCGATCCTCGCCCGGAGTCCCTCCAGGACGGTGTCCGGCATCGAGCCGTCCGCTCGCCGGCGCATCCGCCCCTCCGCCACGAACTCGGCGCCGACCTCCTCCGCGGCCCGGGTCATCCGTCGCGCAACCTCGCGGGTGTCCGCGACCGGTGCGCCGAACGGCAGTTCGATCACGCCGTTCGCGAACTCGCCCTCGATCCGCGGGAAGAAGTTGAACTTGATGTGGCCCCCCGCGACGATGCTGACCGCGACGACCAGCCCCGAGAACATGACAGCCACCGTCAGGTAGCGGTCGCGCACCAGCCGCCGGATGATCGGCGGCACCTGCCCCGCGATCACGCGCTCCACCCACTCCGAGAAACGGAGCTGAAGCGCGCCCAGCTTCTTGAACGGATTGAGAGACCGCCTCCGGCCCTTCCGGCCGCGCAGCTTCGTCCGTCCCACGTGCCGCAGGTGCGCCGGCAGGATGAACACGGACTCGATCAGGGACAGCAACAGAACCGGAATGACGATGAACGGGATGTTCCGGAAGAACTTGCCCGTGATGCCGGGGACGATGGCCAGCGGGATGAAGGCGATGATCGTCGTGAGCACCGCGAACGTGACCGGCGTCAGCACCTCGCGGGTGCCGACGATCGCGGCCTCGAGCCGGTTGTCCCCCCGGCGGTGGTAGAAGATCGCCTCGCCGACGACGACCGCGTCGTCCACCGCGATCCCCAGTACGAGGATGAACGCGAAGAGCGAGATCATGTTGAGCGACACGCCGAGGATCGGGATGAGAAAGAACGAGCCGCAGAACGAGATGAAGATGCCCAGGCTGACCCAAAAGGCGACCGCCGGCCGGAGGAAGATGCCCAGCACGGTGACGACCAGCAGCAGTCCGATCAGGCCGTTCTTTCCGAGAATCGACAGCCGGGCCCGGTACTCCTCCGACTCGTCGTTCACGATCGAGAGTCCCACCGAGTCCGGCAACGTGCCCTGCCGGCGCTCGACCAGGTCGTAGACCGCGGACGAGACCTGAAGCGGCACCTCCTCACCGACACGGTAGACCTGCAGGTCGATCGCCGGTTGACCGTTGTAGTACAGCTCCTCGTCCGTCTCCCGGAAGCCGTCGACCACGGTGGCCACGTCGCGCAGCCGGACCCGGGTGCCGTCGGCCCGGGCGATCAGAGTGATGTCCCGGAACTCCTCGCCGTAGTCCCGCCTCTCCGTGGTGCGGACCAGCACCTCACCGCCCTCGGTCTTGACCGAGCCGCCGGGAAGGTCGATCGATGCCGCGCGCACGGCCGTCGAGATCTGCGGCAGCGTCAGGCCGTAGCGCCGCAGGTTGTCCGCAGGCACTTCGACGCTGATCTCGGGCGGCGGGATGCCAGCCTTCTCCACCAGGGTGATCCGTTCGTCCGAAAGCAGCTCGCTTCTGATCTCCTCGGCGAGCCGGTCGAGCGACTTGAGTTCCACGTCGCCGTGAACCAGCAGCGACAGCACTTGCCTGCGGTTCGTCACCAGCGAGATGACGGGGCGTTCGGCGTCCTGCGGGAAGGACGTGATCCGGTCCACCGTGCTCTTGATGTCGTTGTAGGTCCGGTCCGGGTTCGCGCTGGTGAGAAGCTCGGCCATCACCGTGCCCAGCCCCTCGACCGAGATCGAGTTGATCTTCTTGATGCCGTCGAGCGAACTGATCTCGTCCTCGATCGCCAGGACGACTCCCTCCTCGACCTCCTGGGGCGACGCCCCCGGATAGGCGACCACTACGGTCACCATGTCCATATCGATTTCCGGGAACACCTCCCGCTTGGTTCCGAAGGCGAAGAGGATGCCGCCGATGACCAGAACCCCCATCAGCAGGTTCGCCGCGACCGGATGGGCCGCCATCCAGCCGATCGGTCCCTTCCTGTCGACGGGGCCGTGGTCGTGGGACATCAGGCTCATGGCGCAACTCCCGTCGGCACGGCGCCCCAGCCCGACACGTCCCAGCGGCTGGCGGCGGAGAGGAACTCGGCGGCGATCGACGGTGGTTCATCCGCTCCCAGGCGGAGCCTCATCCCCTCGATCGGCGTGGCGATCCGGCTGGTGACGACGAGTTCCCCGTCAGCCAGGCCGGTATCGATGCACACGCTGTCCTCGAAACGCCACGCCACGTCGACCGGTCGACGCTCGAGCTGCGCGCCGGTGTACATCCAGAGGTGTCCGCCCTCCTGGAGCCACTCCCTGGGCACCTCGAACAGGTCGCGGATCGTACCGCCCTCGAGCAGGAGGTCGACGTAGCTGTCCAGGAGCAGGAGTCCTCGTCCCGCGGGACCGCCCGTCCCGCGCGCGAGTCCGAGCGGATCGTCGACCTCCACCAGCACGCGGGCCATCCGGCCCGCGGTGTCCAGGTCGCCCAGCAACCGGACGATGCGGCCCGGCAGGACGTAGTCGTTCTCGGGATCGAGTCGCACCAGCGCGCGCGAACCGTCGACGTCACCGTGGAGACCCGGAACCCTGAGCTGTTCGAGTTCGTCGGTCCGGACCGCGGCCCGCACCCAGAAGGCATCGGTGCCCGCCAGCGTCACGGCCTGGCTCTGCGGCGTGACCGTCTGCCCCACCTCGATCGACTCGGAGAGGACGACGGCGTTGAACGGGCTGCGCACCACCGTGCGTTCGAGGTCCAGTCGGGCCCGCGCCAGGGCCGCTCGGGCGGTATGGACGGCCGAAAGCCGGGAGCGCAACTGCGGTTCGCGGAGCGCCAGCGAGGCCTCCATCTGCTCGACGTCCAGCTCGTCCTGGAACAGCTCCCACTCCCGTTCGGCGACCCGGCCACGGCCCTGCTCCAGTTCGAGCTGCGCAGCCGCCTCGGCGACCGACGCGGTCGCCCGGGCCACCGCCAGCTTGAAGTCGGCGTCCTCGATCGCGAAGATCACCTCGCCCTCACGCAGCAGCGTGCCGGGAGCGAGCTGCGGCATGACGAATGCGATCCGGCCGCTCACCTGGGGCTGAACGACGACCCTCTGCGCCGGCAGCACCGTCCCCTGGGCCTCGATATCGATGCGCCGCGGTAGCCGCTTCACCTCGGCCACTTCGACCAGCACGCCGGAGTCGTCCGGCGGCCTCTGCACCGCCTCGGGTCTGGCCTGGATGATCGCCCTGGCAGCCACCAGGCCGACCGCCAGGACCAGCACCACGATGCCGACGCGGATCAGGGTACCCTTCATGGCCTTCCGCCTGTCAGGACGCTCCGCCGGCGGCCGTTGTTTCGGGCGCCGCGGCGAGTCCTGCCGCCAGCCGCTCCACCGACGTTCCCGGTGCGAAACCCAATGCCCGGCAGAGCTGCAGACGGCTCGCAAGCTGCTGCCGCCTGGCGTCGATCAGCGCCTGCTCGAGCCCCTGCTGCGAAAGCAGCGCGGTCAGCACGTTCAGGTAGTCCGTCGCTCCCTCACGGTACGACTCGCTCGTCAGAAGGAGAACCCGGCGGGCTTCCCCCAGCCGCGCTTCCAGGTTGCCGACCAGCTCACGGCTGCTGCGGCCGGCCGCAAGCGCCGTCTGCACCTCCCCGACCGCGTTGACCAGCGACTGTGCATAGGCGTAGAGGCTCTCCTCCGCCGCCGCGTAGGCTTGGTCGATGCGCGCCCGGCGGCCTCCGCTGGCATAGACCGACTGCGCCGCACTCCCGCCGATCTGCCGCACGAGGTCGTCCAGCACGTCGACGACCTCCAGCGCGCGACCGGTCAGGAGAGCGTTCAGAGACAGGGAAGGCAACCACTCCTTCACCGCCGCGGCCGCCCGCCGGTCGGCCGCCTCCACGCGCCGGCGTGCGGCCAGCAGATCGGGCCGCCGATCCAGTAGCTCGGCCGGCACTCCCAGACCAGGCCGGTCGGCGGCCTGCAGAAGCGGTCCGAGACCCGCCGAACCAGCCGGCGTCTGCCGTTCCGCGCTGCCCAGGAGCACGGCGAGCTGAAACTCCAGCGACTCCAGCCTGCCCCGAGCCAGTTCGATCTGGCCCTGCAGGCTCAGCAACTGTTCCCGCTGGCGACCGATGTCCTGCGCCGGTCCAAGACCCTGGCCGAAGCGAAGCTGGGTCAACTCCAGGAACCTCTCCGAGGTGCGCTGCTGGGTCTCCAGCAGGCCGATCAATTCACGCTCCGCGACGATGCCGAACCAGACCTCGGCCAGCACCGACGACAGGCTGATCGCAAGCGCGCGCAAGTCCTGGACGCTTGCCTCCGCATCCAGCAAGGCCGCCAGCTCGCGGTTCCGCAACCGGCCCCAGAGATCGATCTCGAAGCTCGCCGCCAGGCTGGAATCCCAGGCCGCGCCCTGCAGCAGGAACTGGTTCACGATCCCGCTGCTCGGAAACGTGAGGTCGTTGCCGGAAAGCGAAGCATCGAGACGCGGCATCAGGTAGGCGCCGCTCTCCCGAGCGCGGGCCTCCGCCGCCTCCACCCGCCTCCAGGCCGCCTGGAGATCGAAGCTCTGTCCAGCCAGACGGTCCTGGAGCTCACGCAGAGTCTGATCACCGAGAGCGCCGCAGGCACCGGGCGCCTCCCGGGCCTTCGCCTCCATCCCCCGGTCGAACGCGGCCGGTGGCTGCGCCACCTCCGGAACACGCTCGAGCACGCTCGTATGGGTGCAACCGAGGACCACCGCCGAGGCGGCCAGAACCGCACAAACTCCGACGCGCCAGGAAGATGGATCCTGGCTGCTACGAAGCGAATCGCATGAACCACGCATAAAGCCTCAAGGCCGAGAACGGACAATCCTAGCCAATCGGACCGACGCTAGTGGCGCCGCACGGCCTCAGATACGTCGCCGGCCGGCCGAAGTTACGCGCCGGCCATCCGCCTCAGAACCAGTGCCTTCGCGTCGTCGACCCGCATGCTCCAGCCGGGCTCCACGACCGTGATGCTGTGGCGCTCCTGCACGAGGCATGGACCGTCCTGCTCGAAACCGGGAGCGAGACTCTCGCGGTGCAGCAACTCGGCGGACCTCCAGTCCCCGAACCAGGCCCGCCGGTGCTCCGCCCGCGCCCGTTGCAGGTCGCGTGGGCCTCGGTCCAGCCGACCGGCCGGCGGCGCGGTGGAGGCCAGGACCCGGATCGACTCGACTTCGATCGGGTGTTCGGGCGGCGGGTAGCCGTAGACCGCCCGGTAGCGGTCCACAAAGAGCGCCGTGATCGCCTCGGTCGAGCCTGCCTCGGTCGCCGAGGCCGGTTCGACTTCCAGTGCCGTCTCCTGTCCCTTGAGCCGCAGGCGGACGATCCGACGCCGCACCGCGGCGCCCTCGAGGTTCGCTCCCCGTTCGCTCACCAGGGCCGTCAGCGCCTCCTGCTCGAGCTTCTCGATCAAGGCGCCGATGCGGCCGCCACAGAGAGGCTCCAGGACCTGCCGGTGCGCGAAGCGCTCCAGCACCGCATGACCCAGACCGACCGCGCTCAGCAGGGACGTATCGACCGGCACGATCACCGTGCGCATCGCCAATTCGGATGCGATGGCGCAAGCGTGCTGGCCACCGGCGCCGCCGAAACTGACCAGCGCGTAGTCGGCAGGATCGTAGCCCCGCGAAATCGAGATGCGCCGGATCGCGTCCGCCATCCGTTCGTTGGCGACCTGCAGGAAGCCCCCGAGCAGACCCTCCTCGGAGCCCGCAAGGCCGGCCAGCACCTCCGCGGCCCGACGCTCAGCGGCGCCGACGTCGATGGGAAGACCGAAGGACGCCGGATCAATCCGGCCCAGCAGGAGATTCACGTCGGTGATCGTCAGCGGTCCGCCGGCGCCGTAGCAGGCCGGGCCCGGCCGTGCCCCTGCGCTCTCCGGCCCCACTTTGAGCTGGCCGTGATCGACTCCGCAGATCGAACCTCCTCCCGCCGCCACCGTCTCGATCGCCAGTGCCGGCGCCACCACGGTCGCGTCGCCGACGCGGAACTCGAAGTTGTACTCGAAGTCGCCGTCGTAGCGGGACACGTCGGTACTCGTGCCGCCCATGTCGAAGCCGATGACCCGCTCCATCCCGCTCATGCGACCCGCCGCGGCCGCACCGACGACACCTCCCGCCGGTCCCGACAGCAGGCTGTCCTTGGGCCGGTAGCTCGAGAAACTCGCCAGACCGCCGGCGCTCGTCATCACCCGCGGCGCGACGCCGTTACCGGCCGCCTCCGCGCCGCCCGCAAGCGCCGCTCCCGTGGTCTCGAGGTATCCGCCGACGGCCCGTCCCAGGTAGGCGTCCACGACCGCCGTATGAGCCCGCGGCACGATCTTGATCAGGGGCGCCAGTTCCGCCGAACACGAGACGGTCTCGAAACCGGCGGACCGAAGGATGTCCCCGGCACGCTGTTCGTGTACCGGGTTCCGGTAGCTGTGCAGCAAGGCCACGGCCGCCGCCCGGAAACCCTCGCCGACCAGAGCCTTCGCCGCCGCGCGCAGTCCGACCTCGTCGAGCGGCCCGAGTTCGCGCCCGCCGGCGTCGAGGCGGCCGCCCACCTCGACGGCCCGTTCGTACAGGGGCGCCGGACGTTCGATGTTCAGCGCGAAGATGTCGGGCCGCGCCTGATCCCCGATCAGCAGCAGATCGGCGAAACCCTCGGTAACGAACAGAACGGTCCGCGAACCGGCCCTCTCGAGCAGGGCGTTCGTTCCCCGAGTCGTCGCGAGCCGCAGGTCGCAAGCCGGCAACTGCTCGCCCAGCGCCCTGCCGGTGGCGATCCGCGCCGCGAGAATCGGCGCGTTCTCGGGCGAGACGAGTTCCACGACGAGGTCGCGCTCAAGACCCCTCCCGTACCCGGCACCGTCCGCGAGCCGGCAGGAACCGTCCGCCGACCACGCCTCCACCCTGACGGGCGTCCCGCCCATCAGGGGCGCCAGCCCATACCCCTCGAAGAAGCCGCCGGGAAGATCGAACGGCGTCTCCAGGCGCAGGCCATCCCCGCCGTCCGACACCACCCTGGCCCGCATCGCTCCGGAACTCAGAACCTTGATGCACTGAACGGAACCTTCGGGAGAGGTGGCCACGCAGTCGGTGAACGTACCGCCCGTGTCGATCCAAAGCTGCCAGAGAGAAGCCACGTCCGCGCGCGAGTCCGGCAGCAAACAGCGCGACAGCCGCTCAGGCGCCTGACAGTAACCGGGCCAGTCGATCGACCCGCCGGTCGCCCTCGGTCTGCAGCCGCTGCGCCCGGCGGAGGAGCTTCTCGGCCGCCCTCCGCTCGCCGCGGCGCAGCAGCACTTCGCCCAGCGCGGCCGCCGGCGCCGCCTCGTCCGGCCCAAGCCGCCGCGCCCTCGAGTAGAAGCGCTCCGCCTCGTCCAGGCGGCCGTAGCGCAAGCTCAGATCGCCCAGAGCGATGTACGTGAACGGGTTTCGGTTGCGTGTCGTCGCCGTCAACCGGAGCAGCTCCTCGGCCTCGGCCGTGCGGCCGCCGAGTCGCAGCAGCACCGCCAGGTTCGCCAGCGCCGAGCTTGCCCGCGGGTCGATCTCAAGCGCCCGCCGGTAGCTCTTCTCCGCCGCGCCGGCGTTGCCGCTTCGCCGCTGGGCCACTCCCAGGTTGACCCATGCGGAGGCGAGTTCCGGGTCAATCCGCACCGAGTCCTCGAGCCAGGACACCGCCTCGTCCAGCCGCTCCACGCGGAGGGCCTCTGCGCCGCGGTTCGAGTAGAAGAGCGCGGTGGCGGTCAGGTCACTGATCGGGGTCACCCTCCAGCCCTTCTCCTCCTCGCGGCGACCGAAGTCGATGACCCGCATCGCATGCCGCGGCCCGAACCCGACCGCGACGTGATCGGACACGACGATCAGGTCCCCGGAGCGCTCGA
The DNA here is from genome assembly GCA_026708285.1 of Acidobacteriota bacterium. Lineage (GTDB taxonomy): Bacteria > Acidobacteriota > Thermoanaerobaculia > Multivoradales > Multivoraceae > Multivorans. The sequence continues at coordinate 10,382 of JAPOVF010000041.1, read as the reverse complement.
AGCTCTCCACGTGGGTCACCTCGACGAAGTACGCCGCCAGATCGAGTTCGCGCGCCATGCCGACGAACATCTGCGTGAAAGCCAGGCAGTTGGCCGTCCGACTCTTGAAGACGTCGACCGCGGAGCCCGTTCGGCCGGTTTCGTATTGCACTCCGAGAAGCGAAGTGTCCATCACGGCTTCCACCAGAGCGTCGAGGCGTGCTTCTCGTGAGGTCTCGTCGACGGATCGATGAGTCCACGCGGCCATGTCCTCGTTCAATGCGAACGGCACCACGACCCGAGCGACGCCGCGCCGCTCCATTTCCCTCTGAAGCGCGCTCTCGCCGGCCTCCCGCACGCCGGTCGAAGCACATCCGAAAGCCAGCCCGGCGAGGATCGCCCCCACAGCCGCGCGACTCAACCGGCGGCGTTCGACCCGCGGTTCGATGTTCACCGTCCTCACAGCAGTCACACCCTCCATCGGCGCCCCGACCATCTTAGCGCCCCTGCGGCGTCAACACGCCCCGTCGCCGTGTGATTCCCGCTTCGACGATCGGTCCGCAACGTCGCAACTGGACGCCGGTTCCGTAAGGCCCTGCCGCCGGTTCAGGAGTCGGCTTGTCGCGCCCTGAGTACGCGCCGCCGCAGGAGCCGGGCGCTGACGATGGCCACCAGCAGCAACACAGCGGCCAGAGCAAGCACGGGCAGCGTGACCGCCAGCAGCGAAAGACCCGCGGCCGCCCCGGCCTCACCGGTGGAAACCACCGGATTGCCGATCCCGGCCGTCATCATGGTCGAGGCTCCCCGCAGCAGCGTCGTCCCGGTCTGGACCCCCGCCGCCGCGCCGCCGCCCGCCACCGCGGCCAGCGCCCAGTCGAGCAGGGGCGATGCGGTCTCGATGTTCGCCGCCGCCACGGCGATGCCGGCGGTGACGGCCGCCGGCATCGCGGCGACGTCGAGCAGGTTGTCGAGCCACGGGATGTAGTAGGCGCCGATCTCGAGTATCGCCGCCGTACCAAACGCCAGCAGGGCTGGTGTTCCCGTCATCCACTCAAAGTCCTCGGACAGGTCGAGTGCGCCGGCCCTGGCCGCCACGCCCATGACCAGGAAGGGCAGAAACACCCGGAAACCGCACGCCGCGGCGAGGCCGACTCCAAGACCGACGCTCAGCAGAATCTCCATCTCGCGACTCCTCTTCCTGATCCTGACTACGTCGAGAGCCGGCGCCGGGTTTCGAGCAACCAGCGCCGCAGGGCCAGCGCCTCAGGCACCTTGAGCGCGTTGGCGGCTACCAGATACGTGACGGCGAAACCGATGACGGGTACAAGGCCGGCGATCCAGGGTGGACCCGGCACGAGAGTCTGCGTCGCCGCCCAGGGAGCAAGGCAGAGTATCGCGAGGGGCAAATGCCGCCCCCATGCAAGCCACGGCCTCACCGAGGCACTCCGGCGCCGCAAGCCGCGAAGCAGCAGAGCCAGCTCGAACCAGCTGCCGATCGCGGAGCCCAGAGCCAGCCCTACGGCACCCAGACGCAGGCCATCCGGCGCCTCCGCGACCGCAGGGCCCAGCCAGCCGGGCAACCGCAGGTCCACCACAGCGACGCGATCGAAAACCGTCATCAGCCCTGCGCCGAGTCCGGCCGCGATCACAAGGCGCACCAGGACGATTCGGGCGGGACTCCGGGTATCGCCGAACGAGAAGAACACGCTCTGCAGCAACCGCGAGGTACTCGACGGCAATAGGCCCAACGAGTACGCAGCCAGCACCAGGAACACGAGCCAGTTGTCGTCCAAATCGAAGGAACCGCGTCGATACACGGCGCCGACGATTCCCATGCCCAACGCCAGGTACCCGACCAGCGTCGGCGAGACGAGGAAGGACATCGCGGCCACGGCTCTTTCCGCACGGTGCGCCGCCGCCTTCGACCGCTCCTCCTCGTCCCCGTCGAGCCGTGCCAACTCCGGCAGTTCCGCCGCCGCCACCGAGACGCCGAACAGCGAGATGGGCAGCAGGTACAGCCGCTGGCCCCAGCTCACGACGGCAACCGCGCCCTCGGCCAAGAGAGAGGCCAGAAGGCCGTCGACATAGCCCCCGAGCTGACCGGCGCCCCGGCCGGCGATCGCCGGCCAGAGCCGGCGCAGGGTCTTCCGCAGGCCCGGCGCCCGCAGGTTGAACGATGGGCGCAGGCCACCGGTCGCGCGCAGCACCGACGGCAACTGCACGGCGAACTGCAGCAGGCCGCCGAGCAGGCCGCCCCAGCAGGCGGCCAGCGCCAGCGCTTCCACACGGTCGGCGCCGCCGCCGGTCACCCGCGCGGCGACGAACAGGACCACGGCGATCACGCTGGCGTTCCAGAAGCAGGGCGCGATGTAGGGGAGCAGAAAACGACGGTGGCTGTTGAGGATGCCGAGACACCACGCCGAGAGCGTGATCACCGCCACCATCGGGAAGGTGATTCGAACCGCGCTCGTGGTCAACGCCAGGCGGTCGACGACCGCTTCCCCGGCCGCAACCGCCCCGGCATCGCCAGCGAAGCCGGGAAAGAACAGCCTGACCAGCCACGGGGCGAGAAGTACGCCGAGAAGGCTGAGGGCCGCCATGGCGGCAAACAGCAGTCCGAAGACGGCGCCCGCCAGCGCTCCGGCATCGCGCCGCCGGCCCTCGGCCAGCAACCGGCTGTAGACCGGGATGAAGGACGCCGAAAGCGCCTGGTCTCCGAGCAGGTTTTGGAGCGCGTTGGGCGCGCGAAACGCGGCGGAGACGACGTCCGCCAGAGCGCTGGCTCCGGCGAGACTGGCGATCACGGCCTCCCGGACCAGCCCAAGCACGCGGCTGGCCAGCATGCCGATCCCGACACGCGCCGCACCGCCCGCGGCGCGCCGCGGGCCGTCTCTTCCGGCGGACCCCGCCCGGGTCAATCGGAGAGGTTGACGACGACCCGATCGCCCCGGCGCTCGACGGTCGCCGCGATGTCGGCCGCGGCCAGATCGAGCACGACGTGCAGGTTCCGCGTCGCGCCCCGGCCGTGAACGCCGGTGCGCACTCCGCGCAGTCTGGGGGCTCTGACCGCCGTGGCGTCGTAGTCGCGGCCCACGCCGATCAACCGCACGAGAAGCCGCGGCGGCGCTTCAAGCGGCATGACGTGGTGTCGCTCGAACGGAGCGTTGCCGACGATCTCGATCACCGTCCGCTCGCCTGCCGTCCTCGCGGTGATCGAACGCAGCGCGGTCGCACTGGCCGGTGGCGCCTCCGGGAGAGCCGTCGGCGGTCGCGCCGGCGGCGGAGTCGCGGCAGGCTCCGCTCGCGCCGGCGGCGGGGTCGCGGCCGGCTCCGCTCGGGTTTCGGCGGCGACGGCGGGCATGGGGCGCTCGGGCACCGCCGGCTCGGGCACCGCCGACTCGGTCGAGTCCGGCGTTGCGCCACCGGTGGCACCGTCATCGCCAGCGGCACCGTCGTCGGTTGTCGACTCGCCGCCGGCCGCCTCTTCCTCCAGGGGCACGAGCGGCCGGCTCGTCGTCGACGGATCCTCGACGCCCTCCGGAGGGGCCTGGGGTGGGGCCTCCGCTGCCGCGCCAGGGGTCGAGACCTCGAAGCTCGGCGCTTCAGCCGGCGTCGCCTGCTCCGCGGGGCCGCCGCCGACTCCAACCAGCCGCAGCAATGGCCCGCGGAAGACGACCAGGGCAACCAGGAGCACGGCCGCGCCGACAGCAGGCCAGAGCCAGGGGCGAGACCTCGACTCCGGCTTCATCCAGTCGTCTTCGCCGTCCTGCGTCAGCTCACCGAACAGCGTGGCGTCGACCTCGTCGTCGCCGGCCCCCTCTCGCGCTGCCAGCGGCGGGTCGATGTCCGGCAGGGCGTCGCGAGGCGGTTCGGCGGATTCCTCTGCCGGCGCCGCCTCGACGATCTCGGCCGGCTCGACGGCCGGGGCGGCCTCCTCCTCGTCAACCTCGCTCTCGACCGCTTCCGGCGGTGCTTCGACCCGGTCGGCCAGGCCTTCGGCCTCCGCTGCTGCCTGGAGTGCGGGGGCGGCCGGAATCACATCGCCCTCCGTCTGCTCCTCCGAGAAGAGCAACGCCAGCCGCTCCTCTTCCGGCGGTTCGACGCGGCTGAACTGCATTCCCATCCCGGCCGGCTGGTCGGCGCCGCCGGCCTCGGGACGCACCCAGACGACGGTCGCCTCCCCCTCCACCTCGGCCGGCTCGTCGTCCGACCCGAGCTGCAGCACGAAGTGCACCGTCGTGCCGACCGGCATCGGCTCCGGAGTCGACACGAACATGCCCCCGGTAGCGATGTCCCGCGTCGTGGCGGAGACTTCGCCGTCCTCGCCGGGAACAGCGAGACGAACGTCCGCCTCACGCAGCAGACGGCGCGACTCGCGGAAGCGGAAACTCTGGCTGGCCGGGGACATAGCGCGAGACCTCACGGGGCCGTGAGGCCGCCATACTAACCGCTCAGGAAGTGGCCGCCCCCTTGCGCGCCACGAGCAGGGCCATCTCGAGCGCCTGCTCGTAGTTGAGCCTCGGGTCGACCTGCGAACGGTAGGCCCGCCTCAGCCCCTGCTCGTCGAGACCCCGGGCACCGCCGACGCACTCCGTCACATCTTCGCCCGTCAGCTCAAAGTGCACACCGCCGAGGATCGTGCCGTGCGCGGCGTGAATGTCGAAGGCCTGCTCCAGCTCCGACAGGATGGCGCTGAAGGCCCGCGTCTTCATGCCCTCTCCGGTGCTCTTCGTGTTGCCGTGCATCGGATCGCAGATCCAGAGCACCGGCTTGCCGGTCGCGCACACCGCCTGCAGGATCGGCGGCAGTTCTTCGGCGACCTTCTCCGCGCCGCAGCGGTGGATGAGAGCGAGCCGGCCCTCCTCGCCGTCCGGATTCAGCACGTCGACCAGCTGGGCGATGTCGGCCGGCTTCATCCCGGTCCCCACCTTGACGCCGAGGGGGTTGCGGATGCCCCGCGCGTACTCGATGTGCGCCGAGCCCCGGAACGCCGTGCGGAGGCCGATCCATGGTAGGTGGGTCGCGAGGTTGTACCAGCCCTCCCGCCTCGGGACCGTCCGGGTCTGCGCCTGCTCGTAGACCAGGTGCAGCGCTTCGTGACTGGTGTAGAAGTCGACCCGGTCGATCTGTCCCACCTCGACGCCCGCCAGGGTCTCCATGAACCTGAGCGAGTCGGCAATCGACTCGACCCGGCGCTGATACTCCGCGGCGTTCTGGGAATGATCGACGAAGTCGAGGTTCCAGTACTCGGGATGGTGGAGATCAGCGAACCCGCCGTCGATCAGGCCGCGGATGAAATTCAGGGTCAGGGCGGATCGCTGGTATCCGCGCAGCAGGTTGATCGGATCGGGTTCCCGCGCTTCGGCGGTGAACTCGAGCGAGTTGACCAGGTCGCCCCGGTACGAGGGGAGCGTCTCGCCGTTCCGGGTTTCCACGTCCGACGAACGGGGTTTCGCGTACTGGCCGGCAAACCGGCCGATACGGATCACCCGCTTCTTCAGACTGTGCGTCAGCACCAGGCTCATCTGGAGCAGGATCTTGAGTTTGGCGGTGATCGAGTCGGACGTGCACTCGGCGAAACTCTCGGCGCAATCGCCGCCCTGGAGGACGAAGCGCTCGCCGCGCGCCGCGGAAGCCAACTGGCTCCTCAACGTCTCGACTTCCCAGGAGGTCACGAGCGGCGGCAGGATGGCGAGCCGGGCCGCGACGGAGTCGACCGCGGCCGGGTCGCCGTAAGTCGGTTGCTGGCGCACGTCGGCGCCCTTCCAGGAGTCAGGTTTCCAACTGTCCATGGGGTCGCTCACGGCGGACTCTAGCGCGGCTCGCCGTCCTCGATCTGGAGATAGCGCCGCAACCAGCGAGTGCCGAGATAGAACGGCAGCGTGTCCACGGCCGCCGCCAGGAACTTGAACACGTATGCCGTGCCGATGAACACCCACAACTGCGGCCAGATCGGCTCACCGCTCTCGACTGGGATGGCGCCGGCCGCGAAGTGGGTGATCGTGATCACGGAGAACGAGTCGACGAACTGGCTGACCACCGTCGAGCCGTTGTTGCGCAACCACAGGTGCCGGCCCTTCGTCAGCCGCTTCCAGAAGTGGAACACCCAGACGTCGCAAAGCTGAGCGCTCAGGTAAGCGATCATCGACGCGGCGATCACGCCCAGCGTCATCGTCCGGATCTCGAAGAAGATCGGCAGTCGGCCATCGGGGCCCGGAACCGGCGAGTCGAAACCCGGCAGTGCTCCGCCCAGCCACAGCACGATCGCCAACCAGATGTTGACGAGGAAGCCGACCCAGACCAGGAAGTTGGCCCGCTTTCGCCCGTAGATCTCGGAGATGAAGTCCGTGCACAGGAAGGTCAGGGGATAGGGCAGCACGCCGACCGCCAGGGGCATCGGGATGCGCAGGCCGAAGACGGTGAAGCTCAGGTCCAGGAAACGGGTCACGCCCAGGATGTTGAGCATCGTCATCGAGCCGAGGAACAGGCCCGCGAGGATGAGAAAGACCCGCTCCCGGCGCGCGTGCAGCGCGCTGGCTTCGATCGGGTGAAGATCCGGAGACGCCTGCTTCGGGGACGAGGAAGCCTCGGTCATCCGGATGCTCCCAGGGCGTGCTTCTTCGCCCTCTGCCTGGCGGCGACGAAGGCCGCGTGCGGAACGTGCAGCAGATGGGAGATCTTGCGAATCAGGAACTCCTCCTGAGCCTCCAGCACCCGATCGGCGAAGGCCACCCGCCACAGCTCCTCGAGCAGCCGGCTCTTGCGCTCCGCGTCGAAGGACTCATGGATGAGACGGGTGAACTCGTACAGGCAGACCGAACCTTCGGTCTCCTCCTCGGCCAGCGCCACGAGCTCCGCCGTCTCCCGCTCAGTGAGCCCAAGGTGGCGCCGGACCGCGGCGAGCACTTCCTCCTTCTCGGATTCGGCGGCGTCGAAGTCGGCGCGCATCACCTCGACCATCAGCGCCGCCGCGGCCAGCCGCAGGCGAGCCTCCGGATCACCTGCCCGTGCCGGGTCGATCCGCTCCCCGAAGAAGCTGCGAATGCGATCAAGCATGCAACCGCCGCCACGCCGCCTGACGGCGGAGTTCCTTGGCCCGGGCCGCGACGCCGCCGCCCGACGTGGCGCGCCGCCACGCCGCCGCTGCCTCGCCATCCACCAGGTCCCAGTACCCGGCATGTGCGTCGCGCACCCGTGCGGTGGCGCGACCGAGCGCCGACACTCCCAGATGGGCGGCCGGTTCATCCAGCGGGCCGAAGGCCAGAGCTTCCGCGGTGGCCAGCAGCAGGAGCAGATCCTCCACCGCCTCCTCCGGCCAGCCCCACCGGCGGGCAAGCGCCAGGTTGTACGCCGTCATCGCGGCGCCGATGTAGAGATCCTCGATCGTCCGGAAGGGCTTGATCGCATCGGCGTAGCCGTCGCCTCCCAGTAACTCCGCCGGCGCCACCGGCACTTCGTTCAGATCGATCACGGCATGCCGCACCTCGGGGTTCGCCGTCACTCTCTTCCCAAGGTCCATCGCAGAAATCCCGATCCCCGGCCGGTCGCTCGGTACGCACAACGCCCGCAGCAGGTTGCGACCGTCTTCACGGCCGACCGAGGCGATCAGAAGGAGCGCGGTAGCAGACGGCGCCAGGGTCGCCCACCGCTTCTGACCGTTGAGGCGGAAATCGCCATCCGACGTCGCCACGAGCGACGAATGAACCGCCCGCGGATGTGCCCCGCCCTCCTCGCTGGCGCAGAAGGCGACGATGCCGCCCTCCGGCATCAGATGCAGCCCGCCGCACTCCCAGGCCAGCCGGCGAACGGCTCCCTGGTGTCCGGCCACCATGGCCCAGGCGGGCCGATCGGCCAGGAAGCCGCCGAGCAGACCGTGGCCGAAGTGTGCCTGGCCGGCCGACTCCGCGCCGTCCGGCGCCCGCGCCCCCCGGGGCACCAGCACCGCATCCCGGAACGTCCGGTACCAACCGGAAGGATCGTCGCCGGCCGAAAGCGGCTCCGGCGCCGAGGAGAGCAGATGACTCAGGACGGGTCCGAGAGTCACACAGCACTCCCGGAAGCGACCCCTCGCGGCACGTGGTCCACTGGAATAAGCTCCATCGGCCAAGGATGATAGAGGAGGTTCTGCCCACCGCGACCGGGGTCGATCCCGGACCTGAAACGCCCGGTTTCCGGCGCGTGCCGAGGACCGGCGTGATCTACGTGATGCACCGCGCCGCGGCCGCCGGTCACGGTAGCGACGGGCGGACCTGGTACAACCTGGGCCAGGGTTCACCCGAGGTCGACGATCTGCCTGGCGCGCCCCCCCGCCGCAACGAACTCCACATCGACCCGCGGCGCCAGACCTATGCGCCCGTCGACGGCACCTGTGAACTGCGGGACCGGGTCGCCGAGCTCTACAACTTCCTCTACCGTCGCAACAAGCGTTCCCAGTACGCACGCGAGAACGTGAGCATCGCGCCGGGAGGCCGCCCGGCGATGACCCGCATCGCCGCCGCGATGGGCGAGATGAACCTCGGGCATTTCATCCCCGACTACACCGCCTACGAGGAACTCCTGACCGCCTTCAAGGGCTTCATTCCGATCCCCATCCTGCTCGACGCGGCCCACGGTTACCGCGCCTCGCGGCGGCTGCTCGAGAAGGAGATCGTCGGCCGCGGCCTCTCCGCGCTCTGGTGCAGCAATCCCTGCAATCCGACGGGTCAACTGGTCGAGGGCGATCTCCTGGCCGAGTGGGTCGGCGTCGCCCGCGACAACGCCTGCACCTTCATCCTCGACGAGTTCTACTCGCACTACATCTACACGCCGGCGCCCGGCTCCTGCACCCAGATCGCCGACACCGCGAGGATGGTCTCGGCGGCCGCGCACGTCGACGACGTGAACCGGGATCCCGTGATCCTGGTCGACGGGCTAACGAAGAACTGGCGCTATCCGGGCTGGCGGGTGTCCTGGATCGTCGGGCCGGTGAACGTGATCGACCGGGTGACCAGCGCGGGCTCGTTTCTGGACGGAGGCGGCAATCACCCCTTCCAGGAAGCCGCCGTGCCGTTGCTCGAACCCGAACTCGTGCTGCAGGAGACGCAGGCGATCCAGACCGAATTCGCCCGCAAGCGCAGGTTCCTCGTCGACCGGCTACGCGGACTGGGCATCGAGGTCGAACACGAGCCCAGCGGCGCCTTCTACGTCTGGGGCAACCTGGCCGGCCTGCCGGCGCCGCTGAACGACGGCATCGAGTTCTTCAAGGCGCTGCTCCAGGTCCAGGTCATCACGGTTCCCGGCGTCTTCTTCGACGTGAATCCGGGCCAGCGGCGCCGCAACGCGCGCTACCACAGTTACTGCCGGCTCAGCTTCGGTCCGTCGATGGAGACCCTGGAGCGCGGCATGGAGCGGATCGCAAAGCTGATCCGCTCGCACACCTAGGCGAAACCCACCAAACGGCGAATCTCCGCGGCCTTCGGCTCCGCGACCGCCCGAGCCCGCTCCGCGCCGATGGCCAGCAGCCGGTCGAGTTCGTCCGGTGCAGACATCAACTCCTCGTACCGCTGGCGGATCGGCGTGACGACCTCGACCACGGTCTCCGCAACGGTCCCCTTCAGATCGCCGTAACCACGGGCCGCAGCGAAGTCGTCCAGCACCTCCTCGCGACCGCGACCGGTGATCGCCTGGTAGATGACCAGCAGGTTGTTCACTCCGGCACGCGACGGGTCGTCGCTGAAAGCGATCTCGCGGCCCGAGTCGGTGACCGCCCGCCGGAGCGACCGGCGAATCTCATCGCCCGAATCCGTCAGCCGCACGGCGTGGCCGCGCCCCGCCGTTTCGCTCTTCGACATCTTCACCGTCGGATCGTCCAGGGCCATGACGCGCGCTCCGGCGGTCGGAATCACCGCCTCGGGCAAGACGAACGTCTCACCGTAGAGATGGTTGAAACGGCCCGCGATGTCCCGCGCGAGTTCCACGTGCTGCTTCTGGTCCTCCCCGACCGGCACTTCGTCCGCGTCGTAGAGCAGGATGTCCGCCGCCTGCAGCACGGGATAGGTGAACAGCCCGACGCCGATCCGTTCGCGGCCGCCCTGGCGCTCCGACTTCGCCTTGTACTGCGTCATCCGCTCGAGCCAGCCGATCGGCGTCGTGCAACCGAGGATCCAGGCCGCCTCGGCGTGCGCGCGCACGTGGCTCTGGACGAAGAGGGTCGTGCGCTCCGGGTCGATGCCGCACGCGAACAGCATCGCCGTCAACTCGCGGGTGCCGGCGCGCAGGGTCTCCGGGTCCTGGCGCACGGTGATCGCATGCAGGTCGACGACACAGATGAAGTTCTCCCGGTCGTCCTGGCGAGCGGCCCAGTGCTTGACGGCGCCCAGGTAGTTCCCAAGGTGCAGCGCCCCGGAGGGCTGGATGCCGGAGAA
>JAPOVF010000318.1 GCA_026708285.1 Acidobacteriota bacterium | reverse complement strand
CCCGCACGTTGCCGGGCCAGTGATAGCTCATCAGCATGTCGATCACGGCGCTCGACAGCCGTCGCACGTTGCCGCCGTTCACGCGCGCGTAGCGCTCCAGAAAGAAGTCGGCCAACTGGACGATGTCCGACTTGCGCTTTCGCAGCGGCGGCACATGGATGGGGAAGACGTTCAGGCGGTAGAACAGGTCCTCGCGGAACGCGCCGTTCACGGTCATCGCGGACAGATCCTTGTTCGTGGCGGCGATGATCCGCACGTCCGCCCGCAGCGTCCGCGTGCCGCCGACCCGCTCGAACTCGCGTTCCTGCAGCACCCGCAGCATCTTGATCTGGATCAGGAGCGGCACGTCTCCGACTTCGTCGAGGAAGATCGTGCCGGTGTGGGCGAGTTCGAAGCGGCCCTTCCGCTGCTGGATCGCGCCGGTGAAGGCGCCGCGCTCGTGCCCGAACAGCTCGCTCTCGATCACGCCATCGGGAAGCGCGGCGCAGTGGACCTTGACGAAGGGCCGGTCCGAACGGGCGCTGTTGTAGTGGATCGCCTGGGCCACGAGTTCCTTGCCGGTGCCGGTGTCGCCCGTGATCAGGACGCTCGTGTTGCTGCTCGAGACCGTGGCGATCTGGTCGTAGACCTCCTGCATTTCGTGCGAGTTGCCGACGATGTTCGCGGGCCGGAAGCGGTCGCGGAGCTGGGCCCGCAGACGCTCGTTCTCCTCCTCCAACTGCTCCCTCTCCTCCTCGGCGGTGCGGCGGAGCTTGACCGCCTGGGCGATCAGCGAGCCGGCGATCAGAAGCAGCCGGACGTCCGCGTTCAGGTCATGGTCCGGATCGTAGGTCCGGTCGACGCTCAGTGCGCCGTAGGTCTCGTTGCCTGTGCGGATGGGCACGCAGAGAAAGGAGACTTCCGCGCTCTTGCCGCGCCGGGTGCGATCGAGGAACGTTTCGGACTCGCTCGTCTTCGGGATCACCCGGGCCTCGCCCGTCTCGATCACCTGGCCGGTCACGCCCTCGCCGAGGCGGTAGCGGGCTTCCGCGATCTGTTCGCCGCTCAGTCCGTGCGCGACCTCGATCCGGATCTCGCCGGTCTTCCGGTTGAGCAGCGTGATCGTGCCGTGCTTCAGGTTCAGGTGCTCGGCCAGGGTCTCGAGCGCGGGCCGGGTGACGTCGCGCAGTTCGAGGCTCTCGCCAAGGGTCTGGCTTAGCCGGTAGAGGAGCTCGAGTTCCCTGGGTTCGCGTGAGTTCACAACGGTCCAGCCGATCGCCGGCGTAGTCGGGGCGAAGCTCGCCGCGGAATCGCGTCCGCCCTCTCCCTCCTTCGGCGGCGAAACGTGCGTTGCCTTGGGTGACGATCCTGTCACAGCCCGAGTCCGGTCGGTCACAAATGTCGTTTGCAGCAAGAATCGAGCCGAACCAGGGCGGCGTGCGTCGCCGCCTGCCGCGATAGCTTTGAACCTGCCTCCATGAACGACCCAATGCGCAGATCTCCGGGGGACGCGCGCCGCCCGGCAGAGTTCGCCGATGGGAAGGGACTGGAACCGCTCGCGCCGCTCGATCTGAGTGCCGTCGGTTCCTTCTCGGACCTGCTGGCGGCGATGAAGTCGACTTCCTTCGGTGGCCGTCAGCTCGGCGAGGCGGCGGATGTGCTCCAGGTGATGGCGGAGGATCCGGACTGCCTGGTCGTCGGCACGTTCACCGGCGCGATGACCGCGGCGAAGCAGGGACTGGTCCTGTGCGACATGATCGACCACGGGCTTCTCGACGCGATCGTCTGCACCGGGGCGCTGATGGTCCACGGCTTCGTCGAATCCGCCGGGATGATCCACTTCAAGGCGCCGCCGGGCAAGATCGACGACCGCAGCGCGTACTACTCCGGCTACGACCGGATCTACGACACACTGGAACTGGAGAGCAACCTGGATCGGGTCGAGTTGATCGTCCACTCGGTCCTGGAGCGGTGGCCCGAGGGCGAGGTCGCCTGCTCGCGCCTGATGAACGAGGCGTTCGGGCGGTGGCTGACCGAAGCCGACGAAGACGTCTCGCCCATCCGCGGCGTGTTGTCCTCGGCCTGGCGCCGCGGCGTGCCGGTCTACGTGCCCGCGTTCACCGACTCCGAGATCGGGCTCGACTTCGCGCTCTTCAACCAGGCCCGTCGCCGGCGCGGAGAGG
>JAPOVF010000115.1 GCA_026708285.1 Acidobacteriota bacterium | reverse complement strand
AGGGGCTGGCGCTCTACGCGGCGGAGCGCTTCGGCGCCGACGATCCGCGCGCCACGGTCCGCTATGCCCTCGGCGACATGAACTCGAGCCTGATCCGGACGCGGCGCGGCCGCAGCATCCTGCTTCAACACGATACGACGACCCCGAGGCCCTACAGTCGGTTGAACCTGGTGCAGGGCACGCGCGGCGTGTTCGCCGGATTCCCTGACCGCATCTTCATCGAAGGCGAGGCCGAGGGACACGACTGGAGCGATGTCGGACCCTACCGGGAGCGGTTCGAGCATCCCCTCTGGACGGAGCGGGCCGGCGACGCCGAGGGTGCCGGTCACGGGGGCATGGACTATCTCGAGGACTACCGGTTGATCCGCTGCCTCCTTGAGGGCACACCGATGGACATGGACGTCTACGATGCGGCGGCTCTGTCGGCGCCGGTCGAACTGAGCGAGCTTTCGGTCGCGCGGGGCAGCGAGCCGGTCGAGTTCCCGGACTTCACCCGTGGCGCGTACAGGACACGGGCACCCCTGGGAATCGTGGCCTGAGAGTCGCCTACCTGTTGCCCGGCGCCGCCCTCTATGGAGGCGTCAAGGTCGTGTTGCAGCACGTCCGGGCGCTTCGGGGCCTCGGAGTCGACGCAACCGTCCACTCGCCGGATCCGTGCCCGAACTGGTTCGATGGCGCGGACACCTTCTACCGGCAGGTTCGGACCCTCGATGGTCGATCGTTGCCGCGGGTCGAGGTAGCGGTGGGGACGTTGGCGCCGACGGTCGCTCCGGCGATCGAGATCGCCGAGCGCCTGGCGTGTCACCTCTCCCAGGGGTACGAGCCGGGTCACGAGACCTTGACGGTGGCCGAACGCGAGGTGATGCGAGCCGCGTACGAGTTGCCGGCTCGGAAGCTGGTCGTGTCGCCGCACCTCGCCCGTACCATCCACGATCGTCACGGCGTAGTGGCCCGGTGGATTCCGCAGCCCTTCGAGCCGGACCTGTTCCGGCCGCCGGCGAGGGAGCGAATCGAGGACGGACGGCTACGGGTGCTGGTCAGCGGGCACTGGAATCTCGAGGTCAAGGGGGTGGCCTGGTGCCTGCGGGCGCTGCGTCCGCTCTTCGAACGGAGCGGCGGCCGTCTCGAGCTGGTGCGGCTGTCTCTCGACGCGGACGCGGAAGAAGTCGCCTTCTGGCCTGAAGCGGAGCGGCACCGTCACGTTGCGCCCGCCGAGGTTCCGGCATTGATCCAGGACGTCGATCTGTGCGTCGGGCCGTCGTCACCTCTCGAGGGCTTCGGCCTGCTCGCTCTGGAGGCGATGGGCTGTGCCCGTCCCTGCGTTCTGACGGACATTCCCTCCCACCGCGACCTCGATGCGGAAGACCGGGCCTCGATCAAGGTGCCGTTCGGTAACAGGGTGGCGCTTCGCGACGCGGTGGAGCGCCTGTGGCGTGACCGGGAAGTGCGGCGACGCCTCGGCCGGGCGGGGCGTGCGATTGCCGAGACCTACACGGAACGCCGCACCGGTGAAGCGCTGGTGAGGGCGTTCCGCCCCTAGGTGAAGATCGAGACGTAGAAGCCGGCTGTGGTCAGGCTCTCGCGGTCCGGCGCAAACGACTCCGGCAGCGCGTCCATCCGGGCCGGCAGGGGAGTGGTCTGGGCGTCGATCCGGTAGCGATCGAAGCCCGCCGTGTGCAGCCAGTCCTCGAGAGTGCGGCGGGTGAAGAAGCGGACGTGAGTGGCGCAGAGGAGTCCCATGGGGATGTAGTCCCAACGCCCGGCGATCAGATCCTCGACCACCGAGTAGTGTCCGACGTTCGGCACCGAGAACACCATCCGTCCGCCGGGGCGGAGCCAGCCGGCAGCGCGTTCAAGGAACGCCTGACCGTCGGTCAGGTGCTCGAACAGCTCGAAGGCGACGATCGCGTCGAAGGTCTCTCCGGGTTCCACGGTCTGGACGTCACCCCGAATCACCCGGTCGAGCCGGCTCTCGGCTGCCAGTGCCGCTTCGGGATTCAGTTCGATTCCGACGGTGCGGCAACCCAGACGCTCCCTGATCAGGGCCGCGGTCGCGCCGCGGCCGCAACCGACCTCCAGGACGGAGGATTCGGGCCCGAGGTCTGGTGGCAGGAGCGGCAGGACATCGGCACGTTCGCCGCCGTAGTAGTCGATGAACTCGTAGCAG
>JAPOVF010000133.1 GCA_026708285.1 Acidobacteriota bacterium | reverse complement strand
TCGACTCCTACGGCGATCTCCTCGAGGCGACGAAGCCGAACCAGCTCAGCATGATTCACCTCCCCGGGGAAGAGGGATTCGACCCCGGATCGATCTGGTACGGCTTCCTGCTCGGCTTCCCCATCCTCGGCCTCTGGTACTGGTGTACGGACCAGACGATCGTTCAGCGGGTGCTGGGCGCAGGCACCCTGCGCGACGCGCAGCACGGCGCGCTCTTCGCCTCCCTTCTCAAGTTCCTGCCGCCGCTCTTCATGGTGCTGCCGGGCGTCTTCGCCTACGTGCTGTTCAAGGACATCATCGCCGAGCCGACGGACGCCCTGCCGACGCTGATCACCGAGCTGCTGCCGACCGGGCTCATCGGCATCATGGCGGCGGCACTGCTCGCGGCCCTGATGAGCACGATCGCGGCCGCGGTGAACAGCACGGGGACGCTCGTCGCCGTCGACATCGCGAAGCACTTCCGGCCCGGCCTGTCGGAAACGTCGCAGGTGCGCATCGGGCGCGTCAGCTCGGTCGTCGTCATGAGCGTCGCGATCGCCTGGTCCACCCAGGGCGAGCGGTTCGGCTCCATCTTCGAGGCGATCAACAAGCTGCCGGCGCAGTTCATTGCGCCTCCCATCGCCACGGTGCTGCTCTGGGGCGTCTTCTGGCGCCGCGGAACGCGTCAGGCGGGGACGTTCACCCTGCTCTTCGGCTTCGTGGCCGGCTTCATCATCTTCCTGTTCGACATGGGCTTCGGCTTCCTCGGCGGCGTCCAGTACGTCTCCGACCCCGTGAACGGCCTGGGGATCCCGTTCCTGCTCCAAGCGTGGTGGTACTTCTGCATCCTGAGCGTCATCTACGTGGCAGTCAGCCTGGCGACCCCGCCACCAAAGCCCGAGCAGATCGACGGCCTCACCTGGGACAAGCCTTACGCGTTCCTGGCCCGGTCGGAGATCACGGGAGTCCGCGACCCGCGGCTGCTGGCGGCGCTGCTGGCCGTTGCTCTGGTGGTGATGTACGTGCTGGTGCGGTAGGGCCCATCGCGCGGGTCTACCCCCAGAACCAGACGGGAAACGCCAGCGTACCGATTCGCCGGGCAACGCTGCGGATGGACGCCGGGAACCACGCCAGTTCCCTCCCCGCCCCGTCCCGTGACTGGGCCGAACGTGCGCGGACGCCTCGTAGACCCTGGTCCTTCGCCCGCCTTCCGATGAGCTGGCACCGATCGTGTCCGATCACGGCGCCGTCGCGGTCGAGAGGGTAGGTGGCGGGCAGGCCGGCAGCGCGGAGCCCCTCCGGCGTGCGCACGTCGCTGACGTCCTGGCGGCGCGGCAACCTGCACTCGACGAGCACGGGGCCCGTGGCCTCCCGTAGTTCCTCCGGTTCGTAGGGCCATCCGGCGATGAAGGCACGGAGATTGAGCCGCGCCGTGACCGTGTCCTCGTTCAGGTAGAGCGTCGGGAAGCTCTCCGGCGGATTCCACCGCCCGCCGCGCCGCTGTGCGTAGCGTGGATCGAGCGGGTCGGCCCAGCTCGGATCGACGATCCGCCACCAGGAGTGATCGTCGGGAAGCCTCTCGACGACCAGGTCCTCGGTCACCCGTGCGCCCGTTCGAAGTCGAACATGTCTCTGCATGCGGACAGCAGTCTGTTCGTGTCGCCACGGCCGAGCAGATCCAGCAGCGAGACGCCGTCGAGCTTCGGTATCGGCCGGCGCACCACGGCCGGTATCCGGTCCCGCTTGAGATAGCGCTCCAACAGATCGGTGGCTGCCTTCAAATCTGCCACGGCTACCGCATGGTCCGCCGGTACGCCGCGTTGCAACCATTTCGCGAATGCCTGGCGGCTCACACCGAACAACGCGGCGGCCTTCGCCTGACTGAGTTGCCACACTCCGATCGTGCGCACGAGGCCCGAACTGGACTGCCGAGCGGCGGGGCTCGTTCCTCCGGTCGGGCCCTCTCGGTAACCGGCGAGGCACTCGGCAAAGCGGTCAAGCCACGCGCTGTCCTCTTGGCGAGCCCTGAAGACCCGTTTGGCCGCTTCTTCGGGTCGCAGTTCCTGGATTGCTGTTTCCGTGGGCATGTTCTACTCCTTCGTGGCGGCAACCATACGTCAACCGCAACCCTTCGTCAACCAGAGACTCCGCCCGAGTGGGTGAAGGGCCGCGCGAAGCCTCGCTCCATAGCGACCAGGACGGATTCGGAGTCGGCTTCCACTGACGCCTCATCCACGGCGATACGATCGGTGGAGCCGAAAGGAAGACGCCGTGCCTCTCTCCATCGCTCGACGCGACTTGCTCAAGTCGGCTCTCGTCGGGTTCGGCGCCTGCCTCGGACTGCCGTCCTGGGCCGCGCAAACGGCCGGCGATCGCGACCGCTTCGGCGGCTGGATCGGGCTGAAGTTCGACGCCACGGGCTTCTTTCGCACGGAGCACGACGGCCGGCGCTGGTGGCTGGTCACTCCCGAAGGCCACGCGTTCATCAGTTGGGGCGTCAACCACTACCACGCGAACTGGTGGGCGCAGGACTACAACCGCGATCACTGGCTGCGGCGATTCGGTGCCGAGGAGGTGTACGACGGGGCCTGGAACAAGGGGTTCCGCGAGGCAGCGCTTGCCGATCTAGGAAGACTGGGCCTCAACACCCTGGGCATTCACACGAACGCCACGATGCTCACCCACCCGCCGGGTCAGGCCCGGTTTCCCTTCGTCGCGCCCTACGAGCCGCTGGTGCTGTCGCACTACCTCAAGCCCCAGCCCGATGCCTACGCGGACATCTTCGCTCCGGACTTCGAGACGCTGTGCGAGCGCACGGCCCGGCGCGTCGCCGCTCCCTACCGCGACGACCCCATGGTGCTGGGCTACTGCATGGCCGACTGTCCGCCCCTGACCGACAACGAGGCGGAATGGAACGGCAGCACCACGTGGCCCCGCCGGCTACGCAACCTCCCCGCCGAGGCGCCCGGCAAACAGGCGTACATCGACTGCATGCGCGAGCGCTACGGCGACGTGTCAGGTTTCAACACCACCTACGGCACCCGCTTCGCCGGGTGGCCCGATCTGCTCAAGAAAAGAGACTGGCGGCCGGCTCAAGCCCCCCTGAATCAGACGGAGCGCAGCGACAATGCGGCGTTCCTGCTGCTCTGCGTCGGGCGCTACTACTCCGTCGCCAGGGCCGCTCTCCGCCGCGCCGACCCGAACCACCTCTTCCTCGGCGACAAGATCAACGGCGACACGGACGGGCTCCACTCCATCGCCACAGTGACCAGCCGCTACACGGACCTTGTCAACACGCAGCACTACGCCCGCTGGGAGGGTCAGCGCGACACGATGGACCGGCTGACCGACGTGGTGGGGCAGCCCTTCCTCAACGGTGACGCCGCCTACACCACGCCGACCGAGACGATGCCCAATCCCCATGGGCAGCATGCACGCGACATGGCGGAGCGCGCTCTCTGGACGCGGGAGTTCATGGAGAACGCCACCGCCCGTCCCGACTTCGTCGGCTGGCACATGTGCGGGATGATCGACACGGCGAACACCATGCCCGGCAAGGAGCAGGCTCAGCACCAGGGTCTGATGACCACTCGCGGCGAGTTCTACCCCGAGATGGAAACGACGGTCCGCGACATCTCCGACCGCCTCTACGTCATCGCCACCGGAGCAGGGTGACAGCCGCCGCCCGCCGCCGGTTACGTCGCTTCAGCCCGCCTTCTTCACCTCGAACGGCACCGCGAGCTTCTCCCACTGCAGAGCGACCCACGAATCCACGATCACGAACTCCATCTCCTCAACGTGCTCCCCGATGGTCTTCGGCGTGGCGGTCACCCGCAGCGCGTCCTGGCTGGCGTCGTGCCGGAAGGCGCCCCACTGCTTCGCGACCTTGTTGAAGATGACGGTCCACTCGTTCTCGCCCGGTTCGGTGAAGAGGGCATAGGTGCCGGCGGCCAGCTTCTGACCGCCGATCTCGACGTCGGCGCTGAAGGTGATCGTGGTCGCCTCGTCGGCGCCCGTCCGCCAGACCTGGCCGTAGGGAACCAGACCGCCCCAGATCGTCCGGCCCTTCACCTTGGGGCGTCCGTACTCCAGCGTCACCGTGACGCCGTCGATCATCCCCTCGACCTTGCCGTTCTTGCTCGCCCGGTCGGCATCGTCAGCGCGCTGCGCCATGGCGGGAAGCGCCGTTAGCAGGAAGGCCGCAACGGCCAGCGGGATCATTGCTCGGTACTTGTGCATTCTGTCCTCCAGCTAGAGAGTGTTCTGTCTGCTCGCGACCGTAGGATAGACGGAAATGGTGAAAAACCTCGCTCCTCCTGTAGCCGCGCTGCTCATCGCGCTCCTCGCCTGCCAACCCGCAGCCGAGAACGATCCGCCCAACGTCGTGCTGCTCATGGCCGACGACATGGGTTGGGCGCAGACTGGCTACTACGGCCATCCGGTGCTTCGGACGCCACATCTCGACGCGATGGCCGCCGCCGGCCTGCGCATGGACCGGTTCTACGCCGGCGCGCCGAGCTGCACGCCGACCCGGGCGACGGTCATCACCGGGCGCACGAATGACCGCACCGGCGCCTTCCGCGTCGGTGACTCGATCAACAAGCAGGAAAAGACGCTCGCCACGGCGTTCCGGCAGGCCGGTTACGCGACGGCTCATTTCGGCAAGTGGCACCTGAACCAGGTCCACCCGAGCGGCGACAATCCGCTCCCCGGAGACGACCCCCACAATCCGGGCGAACTCGGCTTCGGCTACTGGCTGAGCCACACGAACCAGTTCAACCTGGACCCCGTCTTCAGTCAGAACGGAGTGCCAAAGCAGTTCGGGGGCGACTCGTCGGAGATCCTGGTCGCCGAAGCACTCCGCTACATTTCGGAGCAGCGGGAGAACGGGAAGCCGGTGTTCGCGGTGATCTGGTACGCCTCACCGCACCGGCCGTTCGGCGCGTTCACGGAAGACGAGGAGCCGTTCACGCAACTCGACGAGGCCTCCCGGACGCACCACGCCGAGATCGTCGCCATGGACCGCTCGATCGGCACCCTCCGCGAGCGCCTGCGTGAACTCGGCATCGCCGACAACACCCTGGTGTGGTTCACGAGCGACAACGGCGGCTTGCCCGACATCTCCTACGGACCCGAGCATCCCGGCATCCGCCCCGACACCACCGGCCACCTGCGCGGCTTCAAGAAGGACTTCTACGAAGGCGGCCTGCGCGTGCCGACGATCATCGAATGGCCAGACGGCATCGCGCCGAGAATCTCCGGCTTCCCCGCCAGCACGATGGACATCTTCCCGACGCTGATCGAGATCGCCGGGCTCGACCCGGTGTCGATTAACGACGTCCACGACGGCATCTCCATCGCCGGCGTGTTCGAGTCCGAGCCCGCCCGCCGGGAGCAACCCATCGGCTTCCGCGCCAGCGGCGGCCTCGCCTGGCTCGACAACGACGTCAAGCTGGTGCGGAACTACACGGCCGACTCACCGGAGGAGTTCGAGCTCTACGACGTGATCGACGATCCCGGGGAACAGAACAACCTGATCGAGCAGCAACCCGAGGTCGCCGCCCGCATGCGTGCGGAACTGGATGCCTGGAACCAATCCGTCGACGCGAGCGTCACCGGCGCCGACTACCCGGAGGGCAGGGTGCTGCCTTCGGGACGCACAGAGGCGCGGAGCCACTCGTCCAGCGCGTCTCGATCCAGCGTCCCTGCTTCGAGTCCTCCAATCAAGAACTCGTAGGCCTCCCGAGTTTCGACCTCCAGCTTCCAGCCATTCATCCGCAGGAAGACGTCGGTCGCGAAGAACGCGATGCGCTTGTTGCCGTCAACGAAGGCATGGTTCATCAGCAACGACTCGAACAGCGCCGCGGCCATCTCCACCACGTCGTCGTAGTAGCCAGACTTGGGGCGGAAGAGCGCACTCTCCGCCAGCCCCAGGTCACGCACGCCGGCTGAGCCACCAAAGCGCTCGATCAGCCGCTCGTGCAGCGCCAGTAGTTCGTCGAGCGTGAGGAACTGGACTCGGTCCACGGATCAGCGACCAGACCAGGCTACTGCGCGAGGAGCTTCCCCAACTCCTCGTTCTCGCGCATCGAGTCCTCCAGATGCCGCAGGACGTCCGGCCTCACGCGGCGCCGCGCCAGATACTCCTCGACCGCCTCGGAAAGCAGGCCCGAGACGTTCCGCTTCGTCTCCCTTGCCAGGTCGCGAAGCTCGTTCCAGGCTGCCTCGTCCACCTTCGAGCTGATCTTGATCGCCGTCATCGAAACGCCTCCGGTCTCATCTACCCGCCAAGTCCTGACGTGTCATGATACGTCAAGCTAGACCGCCTCAGTGAATCACACCCCGCAGCCGCGGATCCAGCAGATCCCGCAGCGCATCCCCCACGCAGTTGAACGACAGCACCAGCAGGAAGATCGCCACGCCCGGGACGATCGACAGCAGCGGCTGCTGCTCGAGCATCGGGAAGGCCTGCTGGAGCATGTTGCCCCAGGTGGGCGTGGGCGGCTGGATGCCGACGCCGACGAAGCCGAGGGCGGCTTCGGTCAGCACCGCGTAGCCCATGCTGAGGGTGCTCTGGACGATCACCGGGGCGATGCAGTTCGGCAGGATGTGGCGGACGATGATGCGCGGGTGGCTCAGGCCGAGCGACTCTGCGGCCTTGACGAAGTCGCGCTCGCGGATGGAGAGCCCCTGGCTGCGGACGATCCTGGCCATCCAGGGCACGTTGGCGATGCCGATGGCGATGATCACCGTGCGCAGCGAGCCGCCGAGGGCGGCGGCCAGACCGACCGCGATCAGCAGGCTGGGGAACGTGACCAGCGCGTCCATGAGCCGCATCAGCACGTCGTCGACGCGGCCGCGGAAGTAGACGGACAGCAGGCCGAGAGGCACTCCCAGCAACACGCCCAATCCAACGGCGCCGAGGCTGACCAAGAGCGCGATCCGCGCACCGACGATCAACCGCGCCAGCGTGTCGCGGCCCATCTGGTCCGAGCCGAGCCAGTGCGCGGCGCTGGGACCCGAGAGGAGGTTGTCGAAGTCCATCTCCTCGGCGTCGACGGGGACGATCCAGGGCGACAGCACCGCCGCCGCAGCGATCAGCGCCAGCACGACGAGCCCGGCCAGCGCCTGCGGCACGGAGGCTAGCTTGCGCAGCAGCTCGACGGTTGGGTGGCTCGGGCTGGCGGCGAGGCTAGTCACCGAACTTGATCCTCGGGTCGAGCCAGGCGCAGGCGAGGTCGGTGACCAGGTTGGCCGCGAGCACCGCGACCGCCATCAACAGCACCGCCGCCTGCACGACCAGGAAGTCACGGGCGAAGATCGCCTGCACGATGTACTGGCCGGTGCCGGGGATGCCGAAGAGCGTCTCGATGACGATCGCCCCGGCGAAGATGCGGCCGGTCTGCAGACCGAGGATCGTGATCACCGGCAGCAGCGCGTTGCGCAGGGCATGCGACCAGATCACGGTGCGCTCCCTGGACCCCCGGGCACGCGAAGTACGCAGATAGTCCTGGGCGAGCACCTCGAGCATCGCCGAGCGGCTCTGCCGCATGATCAGCGCGCAACTCGTCACGCCGAGGGCGAACGCCGGCAGGACCATGTGGCGCAGGCTCTGTAGCGGATCGTCGAAGAGGCTGACGTAGCCCTGGCTGGGCAGCCAGCCGAGCCCGACGCCGAAGAGCAGGATCGCCATGATGCCGAGCCAGAAGTTCGGGATGGCGACGCCGCCAATCGAGACGACCGTCGCCGCGTAGTCGATCGGTTTGCCGCGATAGACCGCGGAGGCGATGCCCGCCGGAACGCCGACGAGCACCGCGAGGATCCAGGCCGCGAGGCCGAACTGCAGGGTCACCAGAGCCCGGCCGCCGAGCTCCTCCGCCACCGGGCGCATGTTCTGGGTCGAACGGCCGAAGTCGCCCTGCAGGACGTTCCCGAGCCAGATCAGGTACTGGACGATCACCGGTTCGTCCAGGTGGTGACGTTCGCGGATGAGCTGCAACTGCTCCTCGTCGAGCGCCTCGCCGGGCCCGATGAAGGCCCGCGCCGGATCGCCGGGAATCGCGAGCATCAGTGCGAACACCAGGAACGTGACCAGGAGGAGAACGGGCACCGCCTGCAACAGCCGGCGCACGAGGTAGCTGCGCAGGTGCTACTCCTCCAGCCAGATCGTCGCGAAGTTCATCTTGCCGTCCCAGCCCATCAACTGGTCGAGGTTGCGCACCCGCCCGGGCGCCGCCGCGAAGGTCACGCCGTAGAGCAGCGGCGTGAACCAGGCCTCGCCGAGCACCGTCCGGTTGAGCTCGATGTAGACCTGCTTGCGGGCGTCGTTGTCGTAGAGCGAGGCGCCCAGTTCCACCAGTTCATCGACGTCCGGCCGCAGCACGTTGCCCGGGTTGTAGTAGCCGTCGCTCTTGTAGGCCAGCGAGGCCATCCAGTCCGGCTCGGGATAGCGGCTCCAGGAGGTGATGAACATCGGGTACTCCTGGCCGTGGTTGAACCGCTCGGTCGCCGGTCCGCTCGACAGCACGTCGATGTCCATGTGGATGCCGATCTTCTTCAGCATCGCCCGCACGACTTCGGCGCTGGAGACGAGCAGGGGGTTGTGATGCGTGACGGCGGTGAACTCCAGGCCGCTCTCACGCCCGGCCTTCGCAAGATACTGCCGGGCCTTGTCGACGTCGTAGGTCGGCCGTTCGCCGTCCGGCTCGTGGACCCAGGAACCCACCGGCCACATTCCCGCATCGGCCTCGATCGCCCGGTCGAAGAAGATCGCCCGGTTGATCACGGTCGGGTCGACGGCGTGCGCGATCGCCAGCCGGACGTTCACGTCGTCGAGCGGCGGCTTGTCGACATTGAACACCAGTGTCAGCGCGATGCCGCCGCCCGGCATCGTCTCGATCCGGACCCGCTCGTCGCGCTCGAAGGTCGAGACGTCCTTGTAGGGGAGGTAGGTGACGTCGATCTCGCCGGTGCGCAGGGCGGCGGCGCGGACGGTCTCGTCGCGGATCACCCGGATCGTCACCTCGTCGAGATACGGAAGCTGGTTGCCGTGCTCGTCGCGACCCCAGTAGTCCTCGTTCCTCACGAAGTGCACGAGGGTGCCGGTGATCACCTCCTTCACCCTGAACGGCCCGGTTCCCGACGGGTTCCAGCCGTAGTCGGCGCCGAGCGCCTCGATCGCGGCCGGCGAGCTCATCACGCCGCCCCGGTCGGCCAGCATGCCGAAGCCCGCGCCCCACGGCCCGGCCAGATCGAAACGCACCGTGTACTCGTCGATGACCTCGACGCCCTCGATCACCGCCAGCGATGCGCGCGGCGTGGCGACGGTCGCGGGGTCCAGGATCCGCTCGATGTTGGCTTTCACCGCATGGGCATTGAAGGGGGTGCCGTCATGGAAGACGACGCCCTCCCGCAAGTGGAACGTGATCGAGTCGGGATCCGTCGCGATCTCCCAGGAGGTTGCGAGCGAGGTCTCCGGCCGCGGATTGAGCTGCGGGTCCGCGTCGACCAGTTGATCGAAGATCTGCCGCCAGAAGTAGGCATCGGCGCCCGACCGGCCCAGGATCGCGTCGAGCGACGTGGGCTCGAGCGAGTGGCCGACCCGCAGGTGGCCGCCGTAGCGCGGTCCGCCGACGGCGGGGGGTCGGGGCGCCAGGGCGGCGTACTCCAGCCGGTCGGCGCGACTCTCGGGCGCGCAGCCGACGAGGAAGGTCAGTAGCGCCGCAAGCAGAAGCAGCGACGCGGATACGCTCGCCCTCAACGGCGCGGGCAGTGGAACGACGGACATCTCGGAATCGTGCAACTCTAATGACTCACGAGACGCGCACCATGAGACAGCAAACCGCACTCCTCTTGCTCGGCGCACTGCTCTCGGTGCCCTGCGCCGCGCAGCCCGGCGACCGGTCGGACCAGCTCCTTCTGGCGGCCGCGGCGCCGAACCGGCAGACCGACCTCGAAGAGCGTCCGAACGTCCTGTTCATCATCGCCGACGACCTGAACGTCGCGCTCGGCGCCTACCTCGACTCGGCGCCGTCTCCGCAGTACGCGGGCGCGAAGACCCCGAACCTGGACCGGCTGGCCGCGGAGGGCATCCGCTTCGACCGCGCCTACGTGCAGAACCCGCTCTGCAACCCGTCGCGGACTTCGTTCCTGAGCGGACTCCGGCCGCCCACAACCGAGATCTACAACGGGCAGACCCCTCCCCGCACGAAGATCGGCGACGATCTGCGCATGCTTCCCGAGCACTTCCACGACAATGGCTACTTCACGGCCCGGGTCGGGAAGATCGCGCACAACATCTTCGAGCACGCGGTGTCCTGGGACGTATCGAACTTCGCCCTGTCGCGAGAGCCCGAGATGCGCCTTCACCTGCCGGGCTACCTGCCCGGCGTCGACCTCTCCGTCGAACGCGACAACACCTGGACGGACGGCTCCGAGGACGGCATGTCCCGCGCCGACGTCCTCGCACCGCTCGGCCGGCAAGGAGGTCTGCCCCTGTCATGGCGCGCGACGCACGAATCACCGCGCATGACGCCTGACGGAACCACGGCGACGCGCATCGTCCAGTTGATGGCGCGGAACCGGGACAAGCCCTTCTTCATCGCCGCCGGCTTTCACAAGCCCCACCAGCCGTGGGTCGGCCCCGTGGAGTTCTTCGACCAGCACCCGGTCGATGAGATCCAACTGCCGCAGACGCCGCCGGACGACACGGACGACCTGCCCGCCGCGGCGTTCCGAATCCTGCCGGACGACGCCGCCCACACGGAGAGGCAGCGCAAGCAGGCGATCGCCGCGTACCACGCCATGGTCACGATGACCGACTTCTACGTCGGCCAGTTGCTGGACGCCCTCGAGCTGCTCGATCTCGCCGACTCCACGATCGTCGTGTTTACCAGCGACCACGGCTTTCAACTGAACGAGCACGGCGGGCTGTGGCGCAAGACGGTCCAGTTCGAGGAGTCGACCCGCGTGCCGCTCCTCGTGCGGCTCCCGGGAGGCGGCCAGGCCGGTGAGGTCGCGGCCGGACTCGTGGAACTGGTCGACCTGTACCCGACCCTCGTCGAACTGTGCAATCTCCCCGCCCCCGCGCACGAGCTCGAAGGCACGAGCTTCCGGCCGCTGCTCGACGATCCGGACCGCCCGTGGAAGTCGGCGGCCTTCTCGGAGTCGATGCGCGAGGGCTTCCACGGCCGCACCCTGCGAACCCAGCGCTACCGGTACACGGAGTGGACCCCGCTCGGGGCGACCGGCGGCGAGGCGGAGCGCGAGCTCTACGATCTCGAGGAAGATCCCTTCGAGTACGAGAACCTGGCTTCCGACCCGGGTCGCCGCGAACAGATCAAGGAACTGTCCCGCCGCCTTCGCGCGGGCTGGCGGGCGGCGCTGCCGGAGTCGATCTGACACAGCCGGCAGCCGCCCCGCGACTCCCGGGCCGCCGCCCATCGTGGCGGGCACGGCTGCGAGAGCGAGAACAAGCGCTCGATCGCTCGGCGAGCGCGCTCGACATTCGGACCGACATCCCGTTCCGCGAGGTCCTGCGCATCTTCGGGCGCGCCCTCGCCTACATGCGCCTCTTCAAGGCGCGGGTCGCCGCCAAGTTCGGGTTGCTGACGGCGGAGATGGCGTTCCGGCTGCTCGTCGCGCCCTGGCCGGGCAAGATCGTCGTCGATCACGTCATCCTCGGCATGCCCATCGTGGACGCGGCCGGCTTTCCCTCATACCTAAGCCCGTTCGTGCTGCTCCTGGCCGGCAAGGGCCCGCTGGAGATCATGGCGTGGGTACTCGTCCTCGGCGTCTTCATGGTGACCGTGTTCGGGTTCACGACGAACCGGGGCACCGTCAGGTCCGCGACCGGGATGCCCACCGGAGCATCCGCGGCCTCGTCGGGCGGCGCCACCGTCCTCCTCCAGCAGGGGCACGGCACCCTGGCCCAGGGGCACGACACGGCCACCCGGACCGAGAACGAGGCCAACCGGGGCTCCGGCCTGATGGGCGGCATTCTCGGACTCCTCGACTTCCGGGTGCACCTGCGCCTGACCCAGTCGATGAACCACCTGCTCAGAACGAAACTCGCCGGGCGGATCAAGCGCCTGCCGATGACGACCCTGGACGACCAGCGGATCGGCGACAGCATCTACCGCGTCCTCTACGACACGACGAGCGTCAGCCGCGTTCTCTACGAGGTGGGTCTCGAGTTCTACTCCCACGCGCTCGGCATCACGATCAGCGCGATGATGATGTACACGTACTTCGGCGACGCTCCAGAGGTCATCCTGCTGGCCGCCCTGTCGCTGCCGATCATGCTCATCTTCGTCGGTCCATTCGCGCGGATGGCACGGCGCAGAAGCCAGGCCAGCCGCGCCTCGGGCGCCGCGACGACGGCGAACATCGAAGAGGGCATGAGCAACGTGCTCGCCATACAAAGCCTCGGTGGAAACGAGCGGGAAGGCCAGCGATTCAGGAAGGCCAGCGAGGAGTCCTTCAGGCGCTTCCGCATCGAGTCGCTGCTCAAGCTGACCTACCAGCAATTCGGCAGCCTGGCCTTCCTGCTGAGCCAGGTCCTGTTCTTCGTCGTTATCGCCGGACGCGTGATCGACGGCACGTTCACGGCCGGCGACTACTTCGTCCTGAACTACTACTTCTTCGTCCTGAGCGCGACGTTCAGCGGGATGGGCTTCATCTACCCGGTTCTGCAGGACAACATCGCCGGACTGCGCCGGGTGTTCTTCCTGATGGACCTGCCATCGGAGAAGACGAGCGAAGGCGTCGGGCTGCCCCGGATCAGCCGCGGCGTCGAGATGAGGAACGTAGGGCTGACGTATCCCGACGGACGCCGGGCGCTGAGCGACATCAACCTCGAGGCCCGCCTGGGCGAGATCGTCGCGTTCGTCGGCCCGACCGGCGCGGGCAAGACCAGCCTCGCCTACATGGTGCCAGCGTTCGTGCAGCCCACCGAAGGCACGGTGACGATCGACGGCGTCGACCTGAAGGACGTCTCGGTCGACAGCCTCCGCGACCAGGTCTCCTACGTTTTCCAGGAGACGCAACTGTTCTCCGACTCGATCCTCGAGAACATCCGCTACGGGAATCTAGACGCGACCGAGGCGCAAGTCGAGCGTGCCGCGCGCGTCGCCGGGGCGCACGACTTCATCGCCGCCCTGCCGGACGGCTACCGGACCAACCTCGGCACCGTGACCAGCAAGCTCTCGGTGGGACAGAAGCAGCGCATCGCGATCGCCCGGGGGCTCCTGCGGGACGCGCGCATCCTGATCCTGGACGAACCGACCTCCGCGCTCGACCCGGAGACCGAGGCCTACCTGGTCGACGCCCTGCACGAAGCGGCGAAGGACAGGCTGGTCATCATCATCGCCCACCGCCTGTCGACGATCGCCAACGCCGACCGGATCTACTTCCTGGAGGACGGTCAGATTCGGGAGCAGGGAACCCACGAGGAGCTGATGGCGGTACGCGACGGGCGCTACCGGAGGTACGCCGCGCTCCAGGCCGGGGCGGGTTGAGGCGTCGCCTCGCTCCCTACCGAATCTGCCGCATCCGCCCCTTGTCTCCCCAGGCCCGATCAGCCGTCCACGCGGTGCCGTCCACTCGTTCGGCTAGCGCAAGACAGAGCCGATCGGCCAGCGACAGCCCTTCACCCCGCCTCCAGCGGTCGGCGGCCCACTCCGCGTCGTCCTGGGTCACCCCCTCGACACCGAGACCGTAGCTCAGCAGGAGGGTGCGAGCCATTGTCCAGTCTCGACCCGCGGCGCGCACCTTCTGCGCCACTTCGGACCAGTTGGCAGCACCGCAGACGGCGCCTTCGTTCATCACGTCCTCGACCCGGTCGGCTCCCTGTTCTCCCAGCAGATAGGCCAGGATCGCCGACGCATCCAGGACGTTCAAACAGCATCCTCCGCGTCGGCCGCGGCACGACGTTCTGCAAGGAGTTCGGAGACCAGGTCGAGTCCCGCGAGGTCCGCTCGGACCCGGTCGCGGAGCTGGTCGCGTTTCAGCAGGACCAACCCGCCCGGCGTCTCGAACAGACACAGCACCGTCCCCGAGGCCAGACCGGCTCGGTCACGAACCGCTGCAGGGATCACCACTCTGCCTCGATCTCCCACCGACACTGTAGTTGTCCCATCCATGGACTATGTGTACCACATCGTTGGCATGTGCGGGAAGAGCTGGCTCTCCTGGAGTTGTACTCTGCATTCTTGATGGGTGGACCAGCGAGTACGCCACCGACCGGAGGAGTCGAAACCGAAGTCCTGGCGGCACTGCGGGCCTACGACATCGCGACGAGAGCCGGGGACATCGACGGGCAGGTCGCCTTCTTTGCGGAAGCGTGGCGAAGCAGTTCCGGTACGACGAAAGCCGAGCTGCGAGAACAACTGGAGCAGCAAGGTGACCGGAGCGGGGACGCCGAGAAGCGCTTCTTCCTCGATGACGCGACGGTAGTCGTGGACGGAGAAACGGCGACCGTTGACCTCGTGAAGCTCCGATCGCCGACCGGCAACGGCTCCTTCGAGTTCAGGCTGATGAGGGAGCCCGACGGCGCTTGGCGATGTGTTGCGATCGCGCTATCCCGGGTTGCCGATGCGCCGGCAGAGAACGCTCGCGAACTGCGAGAACGCATCCTCAGCGACCCGGCGCGGCCCGGCTACCACTTCGTCGTGCCGGAAGGCGTGGCGATGCCCTTCGACCCGAACGGCGCCATCTACTGGAAGGGCCGCTACCACCTCTTCTACATCTTCCAGGACACCCGGCTGGGCAAGCGGTCCGATCACTGGGGGCACATGTCGAGCAGCGATCTGTTCCACTGGCGCCACCACCCGACCGACCTGCTCGAAGGCATGTACAGCGGCAACTGCTTCCTCAACCGGGAGGGCGTGCCGACGATTTGCTACCACCAGCACGGCGTGGGAAACGCGATGGCGGTCGCGCTCGACGACGACCTGAACGAGTGGAAGAAGCTCGGGACGATTACGCCGGGGACCCAGGAAGGCGACGAGCACCACGGAAAGTACCGCTCGTGGGACCCGTTCGGATGGCTCGAAGGCGACACCTGTTACGCGATCTTCGGCGGCCAGCGTCCGGCCGTCGCGAAGGCGCCGGTACTCGACGGCGAGTGGAGGTACGCCGGCGACCTGTTCGCCCACGGCGTCGAAGGCGTGTCGCTGGACGAAGACGTGTCCTGCCCCGATCTCTTCGAGCTCAGCGGCAAGCACGTTCTCCTCTGCATCAGCCACCGGCTCGGCTGCCGCTATTACGTCGGGGAATGGAGGGGGGAGCAGTTCCATCCCGAGGCCCACGCCCGGATGAGCTGGGTCGACAACTCGTTCTTCGCGCCGGAGAGCCTGCTCGACGACCGGGGCCGCCGCATCATGTGGGCCTGGATTCTCGACGAGCCTCTCTTCGGCGCGCGCACGAAGCACGGCTGGTCGGGCACGTTGAGCCTGCCGCGGGTGCTGTCGCTCGGGGACGACGGGCTGCTCCGCATGGATGTGCCGGAGGAGATCGAAGCGCTCCGTTACGGAGGAGTTCAGATCGGGCCGCTCACGGTTGAATCCGGCACGGAGGTCGCTCTGGACGGCGTCGCCGGCAACAGCATCGAACTACAGGTCGAGATGGAAAGCGCGGAAGCGTCGCGCTTCGGCGTCAAAGTCCGCGCGTCTCCCGACGGCGAGGAGGAAACCTCCATCCTCTATGACGCCGAAGAGAAGCTGTTGAAAGTCGACACGCGCAGATCAGGTCCTGACGACACGCCGCAGGCGGTCGAAGCAGCTCCCTTCGAACTGAAGCCCGGCAAGCGGTTGAAGCTGCGCGTCTTCGTCGACAAGTCGGTGGTCGAGGTCTTCGCCAACAGTCGTCAGGCCATCGCCCGGCGCATCTATCCATCTCGCCGGGACAGCATCGGCGTCAGGGTCTTCTCCGCCGGTGGCGATACTCGCGTGCACTCCCTAAAGGCCTGGAAGATCACGCCCTCGAATCCCTACTAGGCCGGCGCTAACGACGTAGACCACGCCGCCCGCGTCGCCGGCGACCACCGTCTGGCCGTCGGGAGAGCCGGCGCATGCACGAGTCCGGTCAGTGCACTTGAAGCAGCAGAACTGCCGTCCCGATCGAAGGTCCCATAGCCGCAGCGTACGGTCCGGGGAAGTGGAGACGGCGCGCCGGCCGTTCGGCGCGACAGTCACGCCGTAGACCGGCTCGGTGTGGCCCTCCAGTGTGTGCAGGGAGCGTCCGGTCCGAAGGTCCCATTTGCGCAGAGTGGCATCCGCGGAGCCTGAGACGGCCGCGGCGCCGTCCGGGGTGACCGCAGCGGAATAGACATCCCCCGTGTGTCCGCGAAGCGTGCGCACGGAGCGGCCCGATTCGAGGTCCGAAACACGCAGCGTCCGGTCGCTCGACGCGGAGACGGCTCGTGCACCGTCCTGGCTGACGGCCACGGAGTGGACGGCGTCGGTGTGGGCTTCGAGGGTTTGCAGCGCCTGTCCGGATTCGAGGTCCCAGACCCGAAGCGTCCGGTCCCAGGAGGCGGAAACGGCGCGCCGGCCGTCCGGAGTTAGAGCAAAGGACTTGACGTCACTCCTGTGCCCGTCGAGCGTGTGCAGGCAGCGGCCTGTTTGGAGGTCCCACACTCTCAGTCTGGTGTCTGCGGAAGACGAGACGGCTCGCCTGCCGTCTGGCGTCACCGCCACCGCGTAGACCTCGGCGTCGTGTCCCCGGAGCACGTGCAGTGTACGGCCCGCTTCGAGGTCCCAAACGCGCAACGTAGCGTCGAAGGAACCGGATACGGCCCGCTTGCCGTCCGGCGTTACGGCGACACACCAGACGCCGGCGCTGTGACCCTCGAGCGTGTGCAGGGCACGCCCCGATTCGAGGTCCCAAACACGCAGCGTCGCATCCGCCGACGCGGAGACCACGCGCCTGCCATCCGGCGTCACCGCGAGGGCCTCGACCCTCCCGGTATGACCCTCAAGCCTGTGAACCAGCCTGAAGCGACACATACTCGCGGTACCGCCCCTCCGGCATCGCCATCAGTTCCTCGTGCGTACCTGACTCCCGCACTTCGCCGTCCTCCAGAAAGCAGATCCGGTCGGCGTTGGCGATCGTCGACAGGCGATGGGCGATGATGATGACCAGTCTGTCCTTCGCCGCTTCGTGCAGGGCGTCGACCAGGTGGGCCTCGGTTTCGGGGTCGAGCGCCGAGGTCGGTTCGTCCAGGATCAGGATGCGGGCTTCCCGGAGGAGCCCCCGGGCGATCGCGATGCGCTGCTTCTGCCCGACCGAGAGCTTGCTGGTCACGGTGCCGAGGTTGGTCCGGTAGCCGTCCGGTAGCCCAGCGATGAAGTCGTGGGCGCCGGCGACGCGCGCGGCGCGCTCGACCTGCGCCTCGGTCGCGGCCGGGTTGCCGTAGCGGATGTTCTCGAGAATCGAATCGGAGAAGAGCTGCGTCTCCTGGAAGACGTACGACACCTGTTCGCGGAGACTCTCCACTGCCACGTCCTTCAGGTCGACGCCGTCGACCTTTACCGTGCCCTCGGTCGCCTGAACGAAGGCCGGCACCATGTACGCGAGGCTCGTCTTGCCTGCCCCGGTCGGGCCGACGAACGCCACGATCTCGCCGATGCGGGCTTCCAGATCGACGTCGCGGAGCGCGCGGCGGCCGTCCGGGTAAGTCAGGCCGACTCCCTTCATCTCGACGCCGCGCTTGATCCTTGCCAGTTCGACGCCGTCCCGCGTCTTCTCTTCCGGCAGGTCCATCAGGAAGAACACCCGACGCATGCCGGCGATGTCGCGCTGCCACTCCGTGTACATGAAGCCCCAGGCGCCGAACGTCGCGCTGAGGACGAAGAAGTAGTACGTGAGGACGAAGTAGTCGCCGGCGGTGAACGTGCCGTCGATGACGCGGCCCGCCATCACGATGAAGAACAGGACCTGGCTCAGCAGCAGCGCCAGGCTGAAGGCCTGCCGGTACGTGAGCACGAGGAACCACTCCGTGCGGAAGCGCTTGAACGACTCCGCGCTCGCCTGTCGAAATCGCTGGCCCTCCCGCTCGTTACCGCCGAGGCTCTGCACGGCGAGCACGTTGCTCATCCCCTCCTCGATGTTGCTCGTCGTGCTCGAGCCGGACGCGCGGCTGGCCTGACCCCGGCGCCGCGCCATGCGGGCGAAGGGGAGTTGGATCAGCAACACGATCGGGAAGGCCAGCATACCCAGCACGATGACCTCGGTCGCGGCGCCGAAGTACGTGAACATGATGTAGAGGGTGATCACCACGCCGAGCAGGCCGGAGTAGAGCCCCAGCGCGATGCCGTGCAGCAGCATGTTGGCGCTGGTGGAGTCGTACAGGACGCGGTAGACGCTGTCGCCGATTCGCAGGTCGTCCAGGGTCGTCATCGGCAGCGAGCGGAGCTTCCTGGCCACCCGGGTTCGGAGGAAGTGGTTCATCGACTGCGAGAGGCGAAGGTGCACCCGGAAGTCGATGAACCCGAGGATGCCCGCCATCAGGCCCGAACCGAGGTTGGCCAGGTTCTCCGTTCGCGTGGCGATGTCGTGGCCCTGGGCCAGGGTGCCGAGGCCCTGCGGCGTGAGGGCCGTGGCGCCCCCGGAAGAGCCCGCCGAGGCCCCGGTGGGCGCTCCGCTGGGAGACCTGCCCGCGCCCCGGCTGGTGGTGAAGCCAAAGACCGTCACCATGAACACGCCGAGCAGGAACACCCAGAGCATCATCTCCACCGGTCCCATGCCGTCCAGCAACAGCACCGCCGGCGCCAGGTAGGCAGGAAAGCCCGACGCGTCCCCGATCGGCATGCCCAGGATGACGTGGTCGACGACGATCTTGCCCGGCCAGGGCGCGACCATCAGTCGAAAGACCAGCTCCACCGTGATGAAGCCGAGCTTGGTCGCGATCCGCCCGGCAAACAGCCGGAAGGTCGAGATGACCCGCGCGAAGATGCGCAGGACCTCCCGGAACCCGATATCCGTGCCCAGGTCGAGAACGCTGGCCGCGCGGTCGAGTTGCTTTTCGTGCTCCCGCAGCGACGGGCGAGAAGCGCGAGCGGCCTCTGCCATCAACCGGCCTCGCCGGCTCGTCTCGACAGCCTCGCCTCGGTCTCCACGAAGGCCCGGTAGCGCCCTCCGTCCACGACCATGAGTTCGTCATGGGACCCGTTCTCGACGATCCGGCCGCCGTCGAGATAGAGGATCCGGTCCGCCTGCTGAATCGTCGAGATCCGGTGCGTGATCAGGAAGATGGCCCGGCCTTCGCCCCACGCCGAGAGTCGTTCCAGCACCCGGTGTTCGGTGTAGGCGTCGAGCGCGGCCGTGGGCTCGTCGAGAATCAGGATCGGAGCGTCCTTGACGATCGCCCGGGCGATCGAGAGGCGCTGGCGCTGCCCCGTGGACAGCTTGCCGCCGCGGTCGCTCAGGACCGTGTCCAGGCCTTCCGGCAGACCGGCGACGTACTCGTCCACGCAGGCGACGCGGGCCGCCTCCAGCACCCGCTCGTCGCTCGCATCGGGGACGACGTAGCGGATGTTGTCGCGCACGGACATGCCGAACAGCACGTTCTCCTGCAGGGCGACCGAGACGTTGCCGCGCAGGCTGTCCACGTCCAGCTTTCGCAGGTCGACACCGTCGATCGAGACCGTTCCCGAGTCGGGATCGAACAACCGGAGCAACAGGCTGACCAGCGTGCTCTTGCCCGAGCCCGTCGGGCCGACGATCGCCGTGATGCTGCCGGGTTCGACGGCGAAGCTGACATCGCGCAGAACGGGACGGTCCGGTTCGTAGGCGAAGTCGACATTCTCGAAGCGAATCTGGCGCCGGAAGGGTCCCATCGGCGCGGCGTCGGGAGCGTTCTTCACGTCTGGCTCGATGTCGAGGATGTCGAAGGACCGGTCGAGCCCCATCGCCATGTCCTGCGCCTGCGACCACAGGGTCACGACGTTCCGCACGGAGACGCTCGACGCGCCGATCTGTTCCTGGGCCCAGTTGTACGCGGCGAGGTTCCAGGTCACGAAGCTGAGACCCACGAGGGCGACGAGCGCCGTGGCGAACGTCTCCCGTTCGCCGTTGGCCCAGACCGCCATCAGGAACTGCGCGCTCAGGAGCGCCGCGGCGGCGATCGAGAAGGTGACGATGCCGACGACGGCCATCAGCGACCGGACCCGGAAGGACGCGTTGAACGCCCTGACGGAATCCCGTTCGAGCAACTCCTGCTCCCTGTCCGCCGCACCGTAGGCCTTGATCACCCGGATCGCGGCGAACGTCTCCTGGACGCGCGACGTGAAGTCCGAGCTGGCCTCCCGGGCAGCGAGGGATCGCTCGCGCATCCGCGGCGAGAACCAGCGCCCCCACAGGACGGCGAGCACGACGATGCTGAGCGCCATGCCGCCGAGGATCGGATCGAGCGCGGCCAGGAAGACGACGCCGATCGCGTACGTGCTCAGCATCTGCATCGACTGCGTCACATTGCCGATGACGGCCGTGACCTGGGCGCTGTCCTGGTAGATGCGGTAGACCGAATCGCCCACCCGGTGGTCGCTGTGGTAGCGGAGAGACAATCCCAGCCAGCGTTCCACCAGCGCCATCCGCAGGTCCTGGTTCACGCGCTGCATGATGAAGATGTAGTAGTA
>JAPOVF010000223.1 GCA_026708285.1 Acidobacteriota bacterium | reverse complement strand
TTCTTGAGGACCGCATCCTCGCTGAGCGCGTCGTTGCGTATCCACGGCCCCAGGAAGTGGTTCAGCCCGGGGTCGCCTTCCGGTTCGGAGCCATTCTGGACGACCTGGCCGACCGGCGGTGCGTCCTGGGCGGCGACCGGGCCGACGCTGGTCGGCAAGAGTGTCCAGGCAATGACCACAGGGACCATTGCCCGCGCGAGACGCGCGAGGACCGGCGCTGCGGTTTCTGTACGCATCTCTTCCGGCAGGTCTACTCGATGCCTTCGAGCGGTACCGCGCTCTGCAGCCTGAGTCCGCGCCGGGTCATCCTGATCTCCGGTTCGATGGGGGCACCCGGCGCGCGATCACTGTAGTAGGTCAGCACGTGCTGATGCCGGAGATCCTCCTTGATCTGATCGAACACCTGCTCGATTCGCTCGACCCACGGCGGATCGTCCGTGAGGAGTGGAATCGCAAAGACACGCCCGCCGGTCTGCTTGCTGATCCACCTGAGCCGTCTGCGCGAATCTTGCTGTCTTCTCATCGTGCTGGTCCAGATGCCGAAAGGGTCATTGGGCTTGAACGTGTCGTCGGATTGGTCCAGTTCGATGAAGTAGATCGGGAGGCTCAGGCGCTCGGCGAAGTCGGCGGACTGTCCCGGTCGCGTGCGGCTGCGGGTGTCGACGCCGTCCGTGATCACGACGAGGGCGCGGCGGCCTGGTTCGTGACCGTACTGGAGGAGCGAGAACAGCAGTCCGTCGTTCACGGCGGTGCCGCCCCATGGAGTCAGTCGACCCAGCGCGCGGGGCAGAAGGTCCCTGTCTTCGGTCAGCGGCTGGAGCAGCCTCACCGCGTCGTCGAAGTCCACGATGAAGGCACGGTCTCCCGGCGTCAGGGCGGTCTCCAGGAAGCTCGCGGCAATGGAGTGCAACTCTCGCCAGATCGGCAGCACGCTGTCCGAGGAGTCGACTGCCAGGCCCAGGACCAACGGGACGTCGCGGGCGGTATGGAGACCTTCCACCGGGCGTGGTTGGCCGTTCTCGCGGATCTCGAAGTCGCCGGCCGAGAGAGCGCTGACCGGATTGCCCCGGCGATCCGTCACCAGGACCTGGATCTGGATCAGTTGAACGTCGATCTCGCTCCGGTAGTCGGCGCCCTGGAGGAGCTGCGCGTCCTCCCGTTCGCGCCCGTCCGCCAGGTGGGCGCTGACGCGGACGAAGTCGTTCGGGCCGATGTCGGCGATCAGCGTCCCGACGGGCACCGTACCCGGGCGTTGGAGCGTCCTCTTCTCCTCGAAGTCTGCCAGGGTGGAAACGAGTTCTTCGCCGCGGTAGAACTCGACCCGCTCAAGCACGGCGTTCATCGGCACCGAGACGGCTGCTCCGACCCGGACCGGCGCGTTCTCGCCGGAGTGCTCAGGACGGATCGCCGCGATCCGCACGGCAAACGGCCGATCGAGCCGGTTGAGGACGACCGTGTCATTGCCGACGTACTCCCGGCCGGGACCCCAGGCTCGGACTTCGAGCGTCTGCTCACGGGGCGGCTCGGCCAGTTCGAGATCGGTCGCGAAGGGCGGCCTCCTGGTGACCGCGGCAAGCTGCCCGTCGACGATGAAGTCGACCGCGGCGATCCGCGAATCGATGACCAGCGTCTGGAATCCGTGACTGCCGCTCAGCAGCTCGCGATATCCGCCTCGCGGCGGCACGATCCGGATGGCCGCCGGTTCGGCGAGGCGCTCTGGCCGGCGAATGTCGGAAGGGTCGGGTCCGACGACTCGCTCCGGACGGTCGTATACCGTACGGAACTTCACGCCTGCCGTTCGGTGGCCTCGAAGCTCGGTGACTCGAACCAGTCGGTCGCCGTCGCGGCTGAGCGTCTCGACCCGCCGCCACTCCGCGTTTGAAGTTTCGATCGTGGGCGACTCGTTGAAGCCCAGGATGCGGCCCTCGACGTTGTCGGGCGCATGATCCTGGAACTTCCTGACGTCGAGCGGATAGGCACGGAGGACGCTCCGGTCGTCGCGGACCATGATCGCCTCGTTCTTGACCCGGATCAGGAACGTGTCGAACCGGTCGGCGGCGTCCCGGGCCAGCCTCCGCAGGAGCCGCGCGGCGTAGTTGTTCCCCGGGTACATGCTCGCGGTTTTTTGAACCGGATCCTCGCTGAGTCCTTCGTTCCGTATCCAGGGGCCCAGCAGAGGAGTCAGCGAAACGCCGTCGTGCGTCTCCTCGCCGTACGGGGAGGCTTCGTTGCCGGCTGCTACGAGCTGCGGCCACGCGGGGTGGATGGCCGGCAGCCAGATCGCCAACGCGAGCAGCACGGGCTTCATCATCCGGATTGCGTTTGCCCACGCCCGGGGTGCAAGTGTTGCCTGCATCTCTTCCGGCATGCCTACTCGATGCCTTCGAGCGGTACCGCGCTCTGTAACCTGAGCCCGCGCCGGGTCACCGAGACCCTCGGCTCGACGGGTGCGCCCAGTGGTCGGTCGCTGTAGTACGTCAGGACATGCTGATTGCGCAGGTCCTCTTCGATTCGGTCGAAGACTGCCTCGATTCGCTCGGTCCACGGCGGATCGTCGGACACCAGTGGGACGTGGAAGAGACGGCCGCCGGTCTCCCGGCTGATCCGTTCGAGTCGCTTCCGTGCCTTCTGCCGCCGCGCCGGGTAACGGGTGATCACCCGGCCGCCTCTCCTTTCGGTCCAGGTGACGGTCGGGTCGAGTTCGATGAAGTAGATCGGCAGGCCGAGTCGCGCCGCGTAGTCCGCGGACTGTTCGGGGCGTGAGCGGCTGTGCTCGTCCGCGCCGTCCGTCACGACGACCAGGGCGCGGCGGCCGGGCTCACGCCCGTACTGCAGGAGCGAGAACAGGATCCCGTCGTTGATCGCGGTGCCGCCGAAGGGGATGAGTCGATCGATGCTCCGAAGGAGCCGTGCCTTGTCGCCGGTGAGTGGCTGGCGCAGGCTCACCGTATCGTCGAAGTCGACCAGAAAAGCCCGGTCGTCCGCCACCAGCGTCACGTCGAGGAAGTTCACTGCGACCTCCCTCACCTCGCCCCAGACTCGGAGCATGCTGTCGGAGGAATCGATCGCCAGCCCCAGGACCAGGGGGACGTCGCGGGCGCTCAGAAGCGCCTCCGGCCGGTACCGCCTGCCACGCTCCCGGATCTCGAAGTCATCGGGCGCCAGACCGCTGACGGGGTTGCCCTTGCGGTCCGTCACCAGCAACTGGAGCTGGACCAGTTGGACATCGATCTCGCTCCGGTAGTCGACGCCCTGGAGGATCTCCGCGTCTTCCATCGAGCGGCCATCGGCGAGAGTCGCCGTGACGCGGACGAAGCCGTCGGCGGATCCGTACTCCATTTCGGCCTCGACGATGACCGTGCGCGCGACGCCGCCGGCAGCCTGCTCGCCGAAGTCGCGTAGCGTCTTCACCCGCTCCTGACCGCGGTGGAAGTCGACCCGCTGGAGCGTCGCGGTGCGCGGCAACGAGATGGCAGCTTCGACCCTGGCCGAGTCGAAGCTGCCGGCTTGAATGCCTCGAATCCGGGTGATGCGCACGCCGAACGGCATGTCGATCTGGTTCAACGTGATGCGATGGCTGCCGGCGAAGTCGCCCATGGTGTTCCAGGCCCGGACCTCGAGGGTTTGCTCGCGAGGCGGATCGACCAGTTGGAGATGGGCCGAGAACGGGGGCTTCCTGGCCCGCCTGACGGGTCGCCCGTCGAGGAAGAACTCGACCGCCACGATCAGTGGATCGATGATCAGCGTCTGCACTTCGACCCTGCCTCCAAGCAGTTCGCCGCGACCTCGCTGCGGCGGCACGATGCGGATCGCTGCATTCTCCGCTGCGGCGCTTTCCCCCGGCAGTGGGTCCGTGCTGAGCAGTCTGCCTGGCCGCTCGTAGACCGTGCGGAACTCCGCGCTGCGTCGCCGGCGGTCCCGGAGTACGTTGATCAAGACCAGCCGGTTTCCGTCCCGGTAGAGCGTCTCGATCCGCTGCCAGTCGGCGCCGATCGTCTCGATAGTGACCGAGTCACGGACTCGAATGACGCGTCCGCTGACGCCCCGGCCCTTGAACCGACCATCCAGGGGGTACCGCGCGACATCGCCCCGATCGTCGAGTAGAACGAGGCTGTCCCCCATGATCCGGACCGAAACGGTGTCGAGCTGAGCGGCGGCCTGCTCGGCGAGCTTTCGCATCAGCACGGGGGTGGCATCCTGTCCCGGCCACGTCGTCTCGGTCTTCAGCACGGGATCCTCGCTGAGCGACTCGTTCCGTATCCAGGGCCCCAGTAGAGGGGCCAGCGGAACCTCCTCCTCCTCGGTGCGGTCGGCCGACGTTGACGCCTCGATGTTCGCCGGATCGTTCTGAGCATGGCTCGGAACGAGACCTGGCAGCGACAGCGCCAGGGCGACCCCGACACGGGCGATTGAGTGAAGGGCTTCGGCCCGGACTGGTACGACGACTGCCACTTGTGATCTCGCGCTCGTGAACTACTCGATCGCCCGGAGAGGCACCGCAGTCCGGAGCGTGAGTCCGCGTCCGGTTAGTCGAATGTCCGGCCTGGCGTCAGAGCCGGGTGGCTGGTCCGTGTAGTAGGTGAGGACGTGCTGGTGGCGCAGGTCCTCTTCGATCTGGTCGAATGCCTGTTCGATCCGCGTGGGCCATGAGACGTCGTGGGCAACGAGGTCGATATGGAAGTGGCGTCCGCCGGTGTGTCGGCTGATGCGTCTGAGCCGTTTGCGCGCCTGCTCACGCAGCAGCGTCGCGTCAGGCGTCCTGCTGACGAGATCGCCGCCTTCGATCACGGGCTTGGCCGACCGGTCGAGTTCGATGAAGTAGATCGGAATCCCCAGGCGCTCGGCGAAGTCGGGGGCCTGCTGCCAGGGCGAGCGGCTGTCCAGGTCGACGCCGTCGGTGACCACGACCAGAGCCCGTCGCCCTGGCTCACGGCGAAACTGCAGCAGCGAGAACAGAAGCCCGTCGTTCAGGGCCGTGCCGCCGCCCGGGACCAGCAGCCCGAGGCGCGCCTCCACCCGTCGCTTGTCCACGGTTGGCTGTTGGAGGAGACG
Source organism: Acidobacteriota bacterium (assembly GCA_026708285.1). Taxonomy (GTDB): domain Bacteria; phylum Acidobacteriota; class Thermoanaerobaculia; order Multivoradales; family Multivoraceae; genus Multivorans. The sequence continues at coordinate 15,707 of JAPOVF010000223.1, read as the reverse complement.
TACCGTGTCGTCGAAGTCGACCAGGAAGGCGGAGTCCTCGGGCGCCAGTGCGTCTGCGAGGAAACTCCTGGCCACGTGCCGCAGATGACTCCATGCGGGCCGCATGCTCTCCGACGAGTCGATCGCGAGACCCAGGAGCAGGCGGACGTCGTCTGCGGTGTGAAGCCGTTCCGGTCTGATTCGCCTACTGCCTTCCCGGATGTCGAAATCCTCCGGCTTCAGTGCACTCACGGGGTTGCCTTCGCGGTCCGTGACGAGCACCTGGATCTGAACCAGATGAACATCGATCTCGGCCCGGTAGTCGCCCTCCTGGAGGAGTTCGGCGTCCTCCAGTTCGCGGCCGTCGGCGAGCTTCGCCTTGACGCGAACGAAGTCGTTCGGTTGAGGGTCTTCGATCAGCGCCTCGACGTGGATCGTCCGCGGGGGCCGCGCTCGCCTGGCTTCGCCGAAGTCCTCCAGCGTGGCGACGAGGCTCTCGTTGCGGTAGAACTCGACCCGCTCGAGGTGCGCGGACCAGGGCGGTGAGACCGTGGCGCCGGCCAGGACGGCCGAGGCGCCCTCACCCGGTTCGCTGCGGATGCTCGAAATGTGGATCGTGGCCGGCCCGTCGATCCGGTTCAGGATGAGCCTGTCGGTGCCCAGGAGTTCACCTTCGGCGTTGTACGCGAGAAACTCCAGGGTCTGTTCGCGCGGCGGGTCGTCGAGTTCGACGTACGTCCGATGGCGTGGCTGCCGGATCCGCCTTGGAGGACGACCGTCGAGACGGTACTCGACGGCGGCAACCGCCGGATCGACGACCAGCGTCTGGAATCCGACCCTGCCGCTGAGCAGCTCGCGGTAGCCGCGTTCCGGCGGCACGATGAGGATGGTGGCCGGCCGTGGGAAGTCGCCCACCGTGTCGACGAACGGATGCTCCGATGCCGAGTCGACTCCCGGCCGGTCGTAGACCATGCGGAACCTCACACCGACATTGGCCAGTCCGCGGCTTCGCAAGTGAGTCGAGCGCACGAGTTGGTCCTGCTCGCGGACGAACGTGTCGACTCCGAGCCACTCGCTGGCGACGGTCTCGATCGAGAGCATGTCGCCGGACCTGAGGACCCGACCCTGGCTTGGCCGGTCGTACGACTGCCACGAGCCGTCGAGTGGGAAGGCGAGGGTCTCGCCCTGGCCGTCGAGGACCAGAAGCGAGTCGTCCTCGATTCCCACCAGGATGGACGCGCGTCGAGCGGCGTAGTCTCTTGCCTGCTCCTGCAGGGTCGACGAGATCCATCGCCCTTCCCGTGCCGCCTCCTGGGCTCTGAGAACCGGATCCTCGCTGAGTTCTTCGTTCAGGATCCAGGGCCCCAGCACGCTGACGGGAAGAGTGGCGCTCTCGGCCGGAAGGCTCGTGGCCACTTCCTGCCCGTGCATTGGTTCGGCGATCGGAAACCGTAGGACCAGCACAAGGACGACGGTCGCGATCGCCATCGGGCGACCAGCCTGAAGGCGAGGGGCGGCCTTCACGGACATCGTTCTGGCTCTGCCTACTCGATCGCCTCAAGCGGCAGAGCGCTCCGTACCTTGAGGCCTCTCCGGGTCATCCGGATGTCCGGCTCGACAGCGCTGCCGAACGGACGTTCGCTGTAGTACGTCAGCACGTACTGGCTCCGGAGTTCCTCCTCGATGTGGTCGAACACGTTCGCCATCTGGTCGACGGACTCGATCTGGAACAGGCGGCCGCCGGTGGGTCCGGTGATCAGCCGCATGCTGTTGCGCAGGTTCGCGTCCTCCAGCGTGGTCGGTCCGAAGCCGAGCGAGCGCATGGCGACAACGTAGACCGGCACACCCAGGCGCTTACCGAAGTCGATCGCGCGGGTGGGATCCGCGGTGCTGCCGAAATCGAAGCCGTCCGTCACCACGACCAGGGCGCGACGACCGGGCGCATCGCCGTACTGGAGCAGGGAGAAGAGGATCGCGTCGTAGAGCGCGGTGGTTCCTTGCGGGAAGAGCCGTTCAAGGCCGCGAGCCAGCGTCGGTTTGCTGCCGGTCAGCGGCTCCACGAGGCGCAGGGTGGAGTCGAAGTCGACCAGGAACGCCTGATCGCGCCAGGTCAGGGCACCGTTCAGGAACGCCCCGGCGATTGACTTGGTCTGTTGCCAGATCCACTCCATGCTGCCCGATGAATCGATCGCGAGGCCCAGGGACAGGGGCACGTCATTCGAGACGTAGAGGGTCTCGACCTGGCGTGGTTGGCGGTTTTCCCGGATTTCGAAGTCCTCCGGCTTGAGATCGCGGACCGGGCGGCCGCTCCGGTCGACGACAAGGACCTGTAGCTGGACGAGCTGGACGTCGATCTCGTCGCTGAACTCGGCGCCCTGGAGCAGCTCGACATCCTCGAGTTCCCGGCCGTCCCCCAGGCGAGCGACGACCCGGACGAAGTCCTGTGGCGAGGCGCCGGAGGTGGGCACGTCGGCGGCAACGCTCCACACGCCGCTCGGGCCCGCTTCCCCCTCGAAGTCATCGTAGGCGGCGACGAGCCGTTCCGTGCGGTAGAACTCGACGCGCTCAAGGGTCTCGGAGCGGGGGACCGCGACGCCCGCCTCGACCCGGACGGTCGGTTCGCCGCCTGTCTCGCCGGGCGTGATCCCGGCGATACGGACCGCGAACGGCGGATCGAGTCGGTTCAGAACGATCTTGTCCGCGCCGGCGTAGGCGCCCCGTGCGCTGGTGGCCCTGACCTCGATCGCCTGCTCACGGGGCGGATCGGCGAGCTCGATGCGTGCCTCGAAGGGTGGCGTCGTGTCGCGGGCGGCCGGCTCGCCGTCGAGCAGGAACTCGACCACCGCGATCTGTGGATCGATCGTCAGGGTCTGAATGAGGACCCGGCCGGTGAGCAGTTCCCGGTAGCCGCGCTCGGGCGGCAGGATGCGGATCGTCGCGGGACGCGCACTGCGTCCTGCGTCCGCGCGATCGGAGCGTCGCGGACTCCCGCCCCGGACCGGTGGCAGGAAGTCGGCCTTGTTGAAACCGTCCTCGTCTGGCTCCGCCCCGAGGTCGCGGGCGCCCGTCGCGGGTGTTGAAACCGCGACGGCCGGAGCATCGCCGGAGCGTTCGAAGACCGTGCGGAACGACAGGTCGGCGAACCGGCCGCCCTGAAGGTCGGTGACGAGCACGAGGTGCTCTTCCTCCAGGTAGAAGGTCTCGATGCGCTGCCGTCCCTGGGACGAAGTCTCGATCTCGAGCGATTCGCCCACGATGCGCGCGCGGCTGCGGCCGCCGAAGCCGTCGGCGATATCGCGCCCGTCAAGAAACAGGATCCGGTCTTCGCGCTTCGCGTTCCGGACCAGGACCTGGGGGTCGTCGATCCGGATCAGCAGCACGTCGAGCCGCTCCGCAAGCTGGCGCGCCATCTCCCGCATCCCCGCTGGACCGTCCTGGGTTCCGCCGGGCTGTTGGCGGCCGGGGCCGCCACCGAATCCCCCGCGCCCGGAAGGACCCTGACCGCCGCGCCCGAAGCCGCCGGTGCGGCCGCTGCCGGGCGCGGCTCCGGGCGATCTTCCCGGTCCGCCGCCGAAGGTCTGGCCGTAGCTCTCCTCCAGCTTCTCGATCGGGTCTTCGCTCAGGCGCTCGTCCCGAATCCAGACGCCGGGGATGGCGGCGATCGGGTCGGCCGGGACCGTCGCGGCCGGCTCGTCCGGGCTGGCCGACTCCTGGGCGCGCGCCGGTGCCGCGGCCGACGCGCAGAGAAGAAGGCCGAAGAAGCCTGCGGCGAGCGGAGCGCCGTAGAACCGTCCCGGGCCTGACCGGCGCCCCCTGGTGTGCTCCTCACTGGTCATGGTGACCGCTTTCATGAATGCAGGATACAGGCCAACTTCGCGGGTCCGTTACGTCGCCAGCAGGTCCCGCACGCCCTTCACCGCACAGATCGCGCCGAGCGCCAGGATCACCGGTCCGGTGACTCGCCGGAACTGCCGGTCATCGAATCGGTCGAGGAGGCGCGTACCGATCCGGGCTCCAGCCACCGCGAGGATCATGCCTCCAGCGATCAGCCAGGGAGAAAGCTGGCTGTCGGGTGACTCCGGAAGCACTCTGCGGGACACCCACACGTAGTACCCGATCTTGAGGAGATGGCCTACCGTCTGCGTAAACGCCTTGGTAGCGACGATCGTCCGGCGGTCGACCCTGGTTTCGAGGTAGAAGACGTCCAGCAGCGGTCCGGAAGCCCCCGCCAGGAGCTGGGCGCCGGTCACGGTCAGGCCGCAGAGTGTGGCCGTATGCCGGTTGCGTACGTCGAGCCCTCGCAGCACCGGCAGGAGCCGCGCGAGCCATGGGAAGCTGCCGACGAGGATCAGAACAAGCGCCGGGTCCGGCACGAAGGCGATCGACACGAACAGCAGCACCGCCAGGGAGGCGCCGGCCGCATACCACGGCAGCACGGACCACAGCATGTGGTCGCGAAGAAACAGGAACCGGGCGCCGTTCGATGTCGCCTGCACGGCGCCGTGGAGGATCATCGCTCCGCTTACCGGCAGGACGCTCGCCAGTACGGCCATCAGCATCAATCCGCCGGCCATACCGAGCACGCCGGAGATCACGGCCGTCAGGAGGACCGTGAACAGGATGGCCGCAGCGATCACGACCCCTACTGCAGCGCCTCCAGCGGCAGCACACCCTTCACGGTGAGACCTCTGCGTGTCGTCCGAACCTCCGGCTCCAGGTCCGCTCCGGACGGTCGATCGCTGTAGTAGGTGAGCACGACCTGGTGCCAGAGGTCCTCCCGGATCCGGTCGAACACGGCTTGCATCTCTCTCGCCAGTACCTTTCGGGACTGGCCCGGGTGGATTCGGAACAGACGGCCGCCGGTTTGCCGGCTGAGTCTCTTGACCAGAGTGCTCCTGGGATCGCTCCAACCGAGCGCGATGAAGTAGATCGGGACGCCCATGCGCTCCGCGAAGTCCGCGACCTGCGCGCGCTTGGTGCGGCTGTGAAGATCGTCGCCGTCGGTCACGACGACCAGAGCCCGGCGGCCCGGCTCGGCTCGGAACTGGAGCAGGGAGAACAGAATGCCGTCGTTCAGCGCGGTGCCGCCCTGGGCGAGCAGTCGGTGGAGTCTGGCCCGCAGCAGCGGCTGGCTCCCTGTGAGCGCCTGGAGCGGCCGGACGGTGTCGTCGAAATCGACCAGGAAGGCTCGATCTTCCTCGGCAAGGGCACCCTCGAGGAAGGCGCGGACGACCGTGTGCAACTGCCGCCAGACGAAGTTCATGCTCTCCGAAGAGTCGATGGCGATGCCGAGCACGAGGGGGACGTCGTCGGACGCGTGGAGGTTCTCCGGCGGGCGCCACGCGCGGTTCTCGCGAATCTCGAAGTCGTCCGCGGTCAGGTTGCCTACCGCGTTTCCTCTTCGGTCGACGACGAGGATCTGGAGCTGCACGAGCTGCACGTCGATCTCGCCGCGGTGTTCGGCGCCCTGCAGGAGCTCGGCGTCTTCCAACTGCCGGCCGTCGGCGAGTTGCGCGGTGACCCGAACGAAGTCACCAGGCGAGATGCCTTCGATCTGCGTGTCCACGGGGATGACGCGCGCCTCGCCTCGATTCGCGCCCGTGTCCAGATCGTCGAGCGTGGCCACCGGATGATCGCTGCGATAGAAGGTCACGCGTTCGAGCGTTGCCGTGCGGGGCACCGAGATGTTGGCTGTGACGCGGAGCGCCGGAGGCTCGGCTGAGGCAGTCGACCGAATTCCGGCGATGCGGACTTCGAAGGGCGAGTCGGGCCGGTTCAGAACGACCTGATCGCTGCCGGCGAGCATTCCCGCGCTGTCGTAAGCCCGTACTTCCAGGGTCTGCGGCCGCGGTGGATCGTCGAGGCGAATGCGGGCGGAAAAGGGAGGCTTCCCGGACTTCTTCACGCGCGCTCCGTCAAGACGGAACTCGACCGACCGGACGAGTGGATCGATGATCAGGGTCCGGACCTGGACCGGACCGGCGAGCAACTCCCGGTAGCCGCGGCGCGGCGGCACGATGCGGATCGCGGCCGGCTCCACGAAAGCGGGACTCCGCCGGGCGGTGGCCGAGGGCCAGGGAGGCGGTCTGCCGTCGGCGTGGTCGTACACCGTACGGAACAGCAGGTCGGGGCTCGAGAAGTTCTGGGTCTCCGTTAGCTGGACCAACCGGTCGCCCTGACGGTAGAACGTCTCGGTCCATAGCCAGGCCCAGGGGTCATCACCCCTGGTGACGATCTCCAGCGAATCCTCGGCCAGGAAGGCGTTGCTCGCGTTGCCGGCGCTGTCGTAGCGGGCGAGGCCATCAGTCGGAAGACGGAGATTCTCACCCCTGGCGTTCCTGACAAGCACGTCCCGCCCCGGGAACTCGATCAGGAGACGGTGGCGGCTGCTGGTCAGGTCATCGGCCAACTGCCGCAGCGCCGGTGAGGCGAACTGGCCGGCGACGCTAGCGGCGGGGTCTTCGCTCAGATCCTCGTTCCGCACCCAGGAGCCCTCCAGAGCAGCAGAGAGGCGAGCGGCGTCGGTCCGATGAGTGTCGTGCACCGGCTCCGTCTGGGCGTGGGAGGGCGGTGGAGCCGTGGCTCCCAGAGCAAGGCTGGAGAAGAAGGCTGCCAGCGCGGCCGACCTGCGGAAGTCAAGCGGAGTCCGGGCCTGGATGAACATGGCTCTGAGGGAAGGCCGTCGCTTTCCGGGGACGCCGGCGTCCCCATGTGGTTCCGGCGGGCTGTATTCTCATACACCTTCCATGAAGACATACATCCTGCGGCGGCTGCTGGCGATGGTGCCAACGCTCTTCTTTGCCAGCCTGATCGTCTTCGTGTCGATGCGGGTGATCCCCGGCGACGTGATCGACCTGATGCTGGCGCAGAACGACGTCTCGACGAGCATGGATCGGGAGGCGCTCGAGGCGGCTATGGGCCTCGATCAACCGATGGTCACCCAGTACGGGCGCTGGGCGGGCGACGCGTTGCGCGGCGATCTCGGCCAGTCGCTCTGGCGCAGCACGCCGGTGGCGGAGCAGATCGTGGAACGGCTGCCAGTGACCTTCGAGCTCGGACTGCTGGCGCTGGTCGTGGCGCTGTCGGTCGCGGTGCCGATCGGCATCCTCTCGGCCACGCGCCAGGATTCCGCGCTCGACTACACGGCGCGGTCGTTCTCCCTCCTGATGCTGGCGATCCCCGGCTTCTGGCTCGGCACGCTGGTCATGGTGTTCCCGTCCGTGTGGTGGCGCTGGGCGCCCGAACTCGAGTACACGCCGTTCCTCGTCGATCCGATCGCCAACCTCACGCACCTGATCGTCCCGGCGATCCTGCTCGGGCTTTCGATGTCCGCGGTCACGATGCGGATGACCCGGACGATGATGCTCGAGGTGATGCGCCAGGACTACGTGCGCACGGCCCGCGCCAAGGGGCTGCGGGAGCGGGCGGTCGTCGTCCAGCACGCGCTCAAGAACGGGTTGATCCCGGTCGTGACCCTGATCGGGCTGCAGGCGCCGCTCCTGATCGGCGGCACCGTGGTCATGGAGCAGATCTTCGTCATTCCCGGTATGGGACTGTTGTTGCTCGAAGGCGTCTACGAACGGGACTACCCGGTGATCTCCGGCGTCTTTCTGGTCGTCGGCGTGGCGGTGCTGTTGATCAACCTGCTCGTCGATCTGAGCTACGGCTGGCTCGATCCGAAGGTGCGCTACGGATGATCGTGTCGTGACCACCGTTGCCGCAGCCGCTCCGGACGCCCTGCCGGTCCGCGACCAACCGCGCTGGTGGCGCTTCACGGTCCGCCTGTTCCGGACCAAGCCGCTGGGTGCGGCGGGCGCGGTGGTCTTCGCGATCTTCCTGTTCTCCGGCATTTTCGCCGGCGTGCTCGCTCCCTACGGCATCAACGAGACCGACCTGGTGCATCGCCTCGAGCCGCCGTCCCGGCAGTTCCTGCTCGGCACCGATCACCTGGGCCGCGACCTGTTCTCCAGGGTCTTGATGGGCGCCCGCCTGTCGATGATCGTCGGCTTCTGTGCGGCTGCCCTGGCGACCGTGGTGTCGATCGTGATCGGTGTGCTCTCGGGCTACCTCGGCGGCTGGTTCGACATGCTCACCCAGCGCCTCGTCGACGCCTGGATGACCTTCCCCGACCTGGTGCTCCTGATCGTCATCGTGTCGGTCGTCGGGCCGGGGATCACACAGATCGTGATCATCCTGGGTCTGCTCTACGGCATCGCCGGCTCGCGGATCGTGCGCGGAGCGGTGACCTCGGTGCGCGAGCACGTCTACACGCACGCTGCGCAGTCGATCGGTGCGGGGACGTTCCACATCCTGCGCCGGCACATCCTGCCCAACGTGATGCCCGTCGTCATCGTCCTGTTCACGACCCGGGTCGGCGCCGTCATCCTGTCGGAGGCGGCGCTTTCTTTCCTGGGCCTGGGCGTGCCGCCGCCGGCGCCCACCTGGGGCGGGATGCTCTCCGGCGACGGGCGCACGTACCTGTACCTGGGGCCATGGCTGGCGCTGGCGCCGGGCATCTGCCTGACCGTCGTGGTTTACGCGGCGAACGTGTTTGGCGACGCGCTACGCGACCTGCTCGACCCGCGGATGAGAGGAACCTGACGTCATGCGAGGAAACCTCTGCCTGAGCTGTTCGGTGGCCCTGACCTTCCTCCTCGGCGCCTGCGCCGACGCGCCCCCCGCCCGTTCCCCGTCACCTGCCAGCGGCACCGACATGGGAGCCGACCTCTCCTTCGAGCCTGGCCCGGCACCGGTGGAGCCGCCCCGCTACGGCGGCGAGCTGAACGTCGGCACGGTCTACGTCACCCTTTCGGCGCTGTCCTGGGACACGACGGACTGGAACTGGAAGCAGAACCACGACACGGGGATGCTCTACGAGCAGCTCTTCGTCGCCGATCTCGATCAGGCCGCGGTCCGGGGCGGCCACAAGCGCTTCGTCTCGGAGGCCTACCTGTCCGCGGAGACGATCCGCGGCGAAGTGGCCGCGAGTTGGGAATGGGAAGACCCGCTGACCCTGGTCATCGACGTCCGGCGCGGCATGATGTTCCCGGCCAAGCCCGGGGTGATGGGGGCGCGGGAGCTCGACGCCCACGACGTCGTGTTCAGCTACGAGCGCCTGCGCGACAGCCCGAAGGCGATCCCGACCTACTTCGACCACATCGACCGCGTCGTGGCCAGGGACGACCACACGGTCGTCTTCGAGTTCGGGGAGTTCAACGCCGAGTGGGACTACAGGTTCGGCTACGGCTACTTCTCGGGCATTGGGCCGCGGGAACTCGCCGACGTCGACCCCAAGGACTGGCGGAACGTCACCGGTACCGGTCCGTTCTCGCTGGAGCGGTTCATCCCCGGCAACTCGCAGACCTACGCCCGCAGGCCGCACTACTGGGACCGGACCACGATCGGCGGCCAGACCTACGAGATCCCCTTCATCGACAAGCTCACTTACCGCACGATCAAGGACGAGGCGACCTACCTGACCGCCATTCGCACGGGCAAGCTGGACATCCTCGAGTACATCCGCTGGATCGCCGTCGACCACCTGAAGAAGACGACCCCCGAGCTGCGCTGGTCGCGCTGGCTGTCGACGGGCGGCACCTTCATGGTCATGCGGGTCGACCAGGAGCCGTTCGACGACGTGAGAGTGCGGCGGGCGATCAACCTGGCGGTCAACCAGCGCGAGATCGTCGAGCTGTTCTTCGGCGGCAATGCGGAGCTGTTCGCCTACCCGCAGCATCCGTCGTGGGAGGGGTACTTCGAGCCGCTCGAGGCGATGCCGCCGTCGGTGCAGGAACTGTTCGAGTACAAGCCCGAGAAGGCGCGTCGCCTGCTGGTCGAGGCCGGCTACCCCGACGGCTTCAGCTTCAAGACGCAGGTGTCGGCCAACAACCCGATGCGGATGGAGTTGGCGCCGCTGCTCGCGAGCTACCTGGACCGGATCGGCGTGACGATGGAGATCGAGGTCGTGGAGTACGCGGCCTACCTGTCGATGATGACCACCCGTACCCACGGCCCCGGCTACCTGATGGGCAGCGGCCACGTGAATCCGACGACCACGCTGCGCAAGAACTTCGTCACCGGCCAGACCTGGAACCCGTCGATGTGGTCGGACCCGGAACTCGACCGCCGCATCCACGAGATGTTCCTGACACGGGACGAGGCCGACAGGCAACGGATCGTCAAGCAGATCACGAAGGAGATGCTGGACGAGGCGCCCTACCTCTGGCTGCCCGTGCCGTACATCTACACGGCCTGGTGGCCGTGGGTGAAGAACTACGGCGGCGAGCTGCGGGCCGGGGCGGTTCGTCCGGGTCCGATCTACGCGCGGCTCTGGATCGACCAGGAGATGAAGCGGGAGATGGGCTTTCTGCCGTGAAGGAGGCCCTGCTTCGGATCGACGATCTGAACGTCACGTTTGGCTCCCGCTTCGGCAACCGGCCGAAGGTCAGGGCGGTGACGTCGCTGTCGCTCGAGGTGGCGCCCGGCGAGACCCTGGCGATCGTCGGCGAGAGCGGGTCGGGCAAGAGCGTGACCGCACTCTCCATCCTGCGGCTGATCCCCGAGCCGGGGCGGATCGAAAGCGGCTCGATCCTCTTCGAGGGACGGGACCTGCTGGCCCTGGACGACGCTGGTATCCGCTCGGTCCGCGGCAACCGGATCGCGATGATCTTCCAGGAGCCGATGTCCTCGCTCAATCCGGTGCTCACGATCGGCCGCCAGGTTGCCGAGCCGCTGCGTCTCCACCGGCGGCTCAAGCGACGCGACGCAATGGAGCAGGCTGTTCTGCACCTGAGGTCCGTGGCGATTCCCGACGCCGGGAAGAGGCTCGGTGACTACCCGCACCAGTTCTCGGGCGGCATGAGACAGCGGGTGATGATCGCGATGGCGCTGGCCTGCCATCCGCGCCTGCTGATCGCCGACGAGCCGACGACCGCGCTCGACGTGACGGTCCAGGCGCAGATCCTGGAGCTGCTCAAGGAGCGCACCCGGGAGGCGGATTCGGCGCTCATCCTGATCACCCATGACCTCGGCGTCGTGGCGCGCTACGCGGACCGGGTGGCGGTCATGTACGGCGGCCGGATCGTCGAGAGTGGGCCGGCGGCGGCCCTCTACGCCGACCCGCGGCACCCGTACACACAAGGCCTGCTGCGCTCCGTGCCGCGGCTGGAAGGCGACTGCGGCGGCCGCCTCGACTCGATCGATGGTCAGCCGCCCGATCTCGCCGCACTGCCGCCAGGTTGTGCGTTTGCGCCGCGCTGTCCACATACGCGGGACCGCTGCCGCGAGGCGCCGCCGCCGCTCGAGAGCGCGGTGGGGGGACGGGCCTGGGCCTGTTACGGCTACGAGGAAGGGGTTGCGTGAACGGTCCGGGCGACGCCTTGCTTCGTGTCGAACGTCTGAAGGTCCACTTCCCGGTGACGGAAGGGGTGCTGCTGCGTCGCCGCGTCGGTTCCGTCAAGGCGGTCGATGGTGTCTCCTTCGAACTCCTGCGCGGTGAGACGTTCGGCCTGGTGGGGGAGAGCGGCTGCGGCAAGTCGACGACGGCCCTGGCGATCCTCCGGATGCTGGAACCGACCGCCGGACGGATCGTCTTCGACGGCGAGGACATCTCACGGAGCGACCAGCGCGGGTTGCGGCCGCTGCGGCGCCGCATGCAGATGGTGTTTCAGGATCCCTTCGGCTCGCTCAACCCGCGCATGCGGGTGCGGGAGATCGTCGGCGAACCGCTCAAGGTCCACGGTGTCGCCGGTAGCCGCCGCCAGTTCCGTGAACGTGTCGTCGAGTTGCTCGACCTGGTCGGCCTCCTGCCGGCGATGGCGAACCGCTATCCGCACCAGTTCTCGGGCGGCCAGCGGCAGCGGATCGGCATCGCCCGGGCCCTGGCGCTGAAGCCGGACCTGCTGATCTGCGACGAGGCGGTGTCGGCCCTGGATGTCTCGATCCAGGCGCAGGTGCTGAATCTCCTGATGGATCTGCAGCGGCAACTCGGCCTGACGTATCTGTTCATCGCCCACGACCTTTCCGTCGTGCGCCACATCAGCGACCGGATCGGCGTGATGTACCTGGGGCGGATCGTCGAGATCGCGGAGCGCGACGAGCTGTTCGAGCGCCCGCGTCACCCATACACCGAGGCGCTCCTGGCGTCCGTGCCGACGCCGGATCCCGTGGTCGAGGCGGCGCGGGCCCATCACCTGATCGCCGGCGAAGTGCCGAGCGTTCGCAACCCGCCGCAGGGCTGCCGCTTCCACCCGCGCTGCCCGAAGGTGCTCGGTCACTGTGACCGGGTGGAGCCCTTGCTCGAAGCGGTTGGTGCGGCGCAGGTTGCCTGCCACCTGTACCCTGATTCGCCGCCGGCCGCCGGCGGAGCCGTCTAGACCGGGGGAGCTGGCAGCTTGACCGTTTCGCCCGAATCTCGACCGAAGTTCTACGGCTGGCCGATGGTCGGCGTGGGTTTCCTGATCTACGGCCTGGGCATCGCTCCGGCGTACTACGGCCTGGGCATCTTCGCGTCGTCGTTGATCGCCGATCTGGAACTGACCCGCCAGCAGATCGGCCAGATGTTCGGGGCGTTCACGTTCACGTACGGCCTGGTCAGTCCGCTCGCGGCGGCGGCCATCCGTCGTTGGGGCATCCGGGCCACGGTGACCGCGGGCGCGCTCTGCGCCGCCAGCGGCTTCTGGGTGGTGAGCGAAGCCACGAGCGCGGCTGAGCTCTACCTCGGCTACTCGCTCGTCGGCGGCATCGGGATCGGTTTCTCGACTCTGCTGCCGGCCCAGACGATCCCGATCTTCTGGTTCCGCAAGTACCGGGCGCGGGCGACGGCGCTCATCCTGTCGGGTGCCGCGATCGTCGGCTTTCTATGGCAGCCGGCGGCGGGGCTCGTGGTCGAGTCGTGGGACTGGCGCGTCGGTTGGCAGATCGTCACCGGGATCTCCCTGCTCGTCGCGGCGATCGCCGTGCTCTTCATCCGGAACCAGCCGAGCGACATGGGCCAGCGTCGTGACGGACTGCCGCCGGCCGAGGCTGACGGTCCGGACCCCGCCGGGCGGGGTCATCAGGTGGAGGCACGGCTGGCGGTGAGCGGTGCCGAAGCGACCGGTGCGTCGGCGCCGAAGGGCGCCCTGATGTGGGCTCTGCGCACTCCCCAGTTCTGGATCGCCACCTTCGCGACGGCGGCGAACACCGTGCCGTGGCGAGTCGTGTCCGCCCACGGCGGTCTTCACCTGGAAGACCTCGGCTTCACGACGCTCGCGGCATCGGCGATCCTGGGCGTGCGGGTCGGCGCCAGCCTGTTCGGCCGGCTGTCCGGCTCGCTGGGAGATTTCATGTCGCCGACGCGGGTCCTCGCGCTTGCCCTGCTGGTCAACGCGGTCGCTCTGTCGGTCTTCGTATCGGCGTCCTCCGCGGTCGTGGCGTATCCCTGCGTTGTCGCGATCGGCGTGGCCTACGGCCTTGCCTACACCAGCGAAGTGGTCGTGTTCGGCTTGTTCTTCGGGCGGGCGGCGTTCGTCGGCACCACCGGCGTGAGGATCGGCCTGATCGGCGTCATCGGCGCTCTCGGGCCGGTCCTTGCCGGCGCCGCGGCGGATCGAACGGGTTCCTATGCGGGCACGCTCTGGACCTTGGCCGCCCTGGCGGTCCTGGGCGCGGCGTCGATCTGGTTCTGCCGGCCGCCGGACCGGTCCCTGTTGACGGGCGGCCCGAAGACGGAGGGGTAAACTGCCCCTAACCCACCAAGGAGGAACTCGCATGGGCAAGGGGACGTCGCCGATCGCAGTGTTCGCCGTCGTCGTGTTGGCCGGGACGCCCCTCGCCACGCAGCAGGGCGCGCCGGAGCTGGAGCGGACGCCCTGGGGAGCGCCCGATCTGCGAGGGGTCTGGGACTTCCGGACGATCACGCCGCTCGAGCGGCCGGAGGAGCTCGGCGAGCAGGAGCGCTTCGGCAGCGCGGAGGCCGCCGCCGAGTTCGAGCAGCGGACGCTGGCACGGCGGAACAAGGACCGGCGCACCTCCGACGGCCTTTCCGCCCAGGCCGACGTCGCGAACGCCTACAACCAGTTCTGGTGGGACTACGGGGACAAGCTGACCGAGGATCGGCGGACGTCGCTGATCGTCGACCCTCCCGACGGCCGGATCCCCGAGCTGACCCAGGTGGCGAAGCAGCGGGTCGCCGAGCGAGCCGCGGCGCGTCGCCGGCCGGCGCACGGCCCGGAGGATCGGGGCGTGGCCGAACGCTGCATCCTGGGCTTCAACGCCGGACCGCCGATGAGCCCGAGCGCCTACAACAACAACGTCCAGATCTTCCAGACCGAGGACACGGTCGTGCTCCTGGTCGAGATGGTCCACGACTCGCGCGTCGTGCCGCTCGACGGGCGGCCGGCCCTGGCGGAGGACGTGCGGCAGTGGCGGGGTGACTCGCGGGGGCACTGGGAGGGCGACACCCTGGTCGTCGTGACGACGAACTTCACCGACCAGACGAGTTTCCGGGGTTCGGGCCCGAACATGCGCCTGACCGAGAGGTTTACGCGGGTGGGGGAGGACCGGCTCGTGTACGAGTACACGATCGACGACCCGGAGTCCTTCGAGCGTCCCTGGACGGCGGTCATTCCGATGAGCAGGAATCCGCTGCCCATGTTCGAGTACGCCTGCCATGAGGGGAACTACGGCATGTTGAACCTGCTGCGCGGCGCCCGGGCGGAGGACGCGGAAGCCGAGGCCGCCGCCAGGGCGGAGACCTCGGGCGGCTGACCCAGTCGTCGACCCGCGCGCATTGCCTTGACGATCGCCACTGTCGGCCTGCTCCATCCAGGAGCGATGGGCGTGACCGTCGGCGTGGCGGTGCGAGAACCGGTCCGGGTCGTGTGGGCGTCCGAGGGACGGAGTCGGGAGACCCGTGCCCGGGCGGCGGGCAGCGGTTTCGAGGAGCTGGGGACGCTCGCCGCCGTGACCGCGGCGGCCGACGCCGTGGTCTCGGTCTGCCCTCCCCACGGCGCTCTGGCGCTCGCCGAGGCGGTCGCCGCGACCGGTTTCGACGGCCTCTATCTCGATGCGAACGCCGTGTCGCCCGCCACGGCGATCGAGATCGCGGAAGCCGCGGCGGCGGGCGGAGCGCGGTTCGTGGACGGCGGCATCGTCGGGCCGCCGGCGGTCCGGCCGGGGACCACGCGGCTCTATCTCTCGGGAGACGCCGCGGCGGAACTGGCCGCGCTGTTCGAGGACTCGGCCCTCGAGGCGATCGATCTCGATGCGGAAGTCGGCGCCGCCTCGGCGCTCAAGATGTGCTACGCCGGCTTCACCAAGGGCAGCGCGGCTTTGCTGCTTTCGCTGCGGGCGGCCGCCAGGGCCTACGGCGTCGAGGCCGGCCTCCTCGGGGAGTGGAGGCGTTCCCAGCGGGGATTGGAGAAGAGGAGCGTGCGTGCCGCGGCAACGGCGGCTCCCAAGGCGTGGCGCTTCGCCGGTGAGATGGAGGAGATCGCCGCGACCCTCGAGGCGGCAGGACTACCGGATGGGTTCCACCGGGCCGCGGCGGAGGCGTACGTGCGGCTCGCCGGCTTCCGTGGCGAGCCGGAGGGTGTGCCGGTCGACGACGTCGTCGCGGCCCTGCTAGGTGACCACCCAGAAACGAAGAAGGGCGGCCCCGCAGGGCCGCCCTGATGGCCGGTAGCCGGCTTGGCTACATCATGCCGCCCATGCCGCCCATGTCGGGGGCGGGCGGGGCGTCCGGCTTC
>JAPOVF010000394.1 GCA_026708285.1 Acidobacteriota bacterium | reverse complement strand
CGAGGGCCTGACGCTGATTACCGCCGACAGGATCCTCGAACAGTACGACGCGCCCGTTACTCGCGTCGGAGCTTGACCATGTCGATCAAGTCCTTTGCCTCGAAGCAGTTCTCGACCCATCTCCTCGATGAGCGCCGGCCCGCCAAGGCTAGGGCGCGCGCGGAGCGGGAACGCCGCCGCAAGGGGGAGCCGCACCGGATCGAGTTCTTCCACCAGGTCGACGATCCGTACTCGCATCTGCTGGCGCAGGCGCTGGTGAAGGTCCGGGAGCGCTATGAGGTCGAGGTGGTGACTTGGCTGGTCGAGCCGCCGGAGGACTGGGCGGCGCCGGCGCGCGCGCTGTTGGAGTCGTACTCGCTTGTGGACGCGCGACGGTTGGCGGAGAAGGCGGGACTGCATCCCAGCTCGGAGACACGGCCCGAGCCGGAGGCGGTGCTCGAGGTGCAGGAGCGACTGGCGGCGACTCTGCCATCGCCTGAGGGGCCGGGGTCAGAGGCGACGCTCGAGGCGGCTGTGGCGTTGGGTCGGGAGCTGTGGGGAGTCGAGTCGGATGGGGCAGCACCTTCCGGAAGCCGGCGAGGACGCCGGCGCACCCAGTGTGCGGCGTCGGTGCGGACTGCGCTTGGCGCCGGTACAGCGCGACGGGCGGAACTGGGTCACTACCTGGGCGGGACTTGCTTCTACGGTGGGGAGTGGACCTGGGGGATCGATCGGCTTGCGTATCTGGAGGAGCGGTTTGTCGATCTTGGGGCGGAGATTCCGCCTGCGGCGGATGCCGGCCGGAAGGCCGGCGCACCGACAGGTGGCGCACCGGCAGGGGGCGCACCGACGGGAGACGCGCCGATCTACTCGCAGCCGCGGCTGCTCGAGGAGCCGGTTCCGACCGACGCCCTCGGAGCGACGAACCTCCCCGACCTCCACTTCTTCGCATCGTTCCGGAGCCCCTACACCTGGATCTCGACCGAGCGGGTGATCCGTCTCGCCGAGGCGTTCGGCGTCAACCTGCGGATCCGCTTCGTCCTGCCGATGGTCATGCGCGGCCTGCCGGTGAAGCGGTCGAAGCGCGTCTACATCCTGCTCGACGCGGCGCGCGAGGCGCGGCGGAACGGCGTTCCCTTCGGTCCCATCTCCGACCCGGTCGGCAAGCCGGTGGAGCGCGGCTACTCGCTGCTGCCCTGGGCGATCGAGCAGGGGCGAGGGATCGAGTACTTCCGGTCGTTCATGACGCTGGTGTTCTCGCAGGCGGTGGATGCGGGGTCGGACCGGGGGTTGCGGCGGATCGTTGAAGAGGCCGGGCTGGACTGGAGCGAGGGCCGCGGCTACCTGGACGATCCGGCGTGGCGGGAGGAGGCGGAGCGGAACCGGGAGGAGTTGTTCGATCTTGGGCTGTGGGGCGTGCCGTCGTTCCGGGTGGGGTCGGTGGCGGCCTGGGGGCAGGATCGGTTGTGGGTGCTGGAGGACGAGTATCGGCGGCTCGCGCTTCGCCGCGAGTAGTGGAGGCTCGCGCTCGCCGCTTCGCGCCATCGCGCTTGATGCGGACCAGAAGGTCCGCGCACCCAGAGAACGGGCGTGGGGTTCTGCGGGATGCCCTGCTGCAGTTGGGTTGCGCCCGCAGCGGCGTCATGTCAACCGCATGTAGAGAAGCGAGCCACACCGAAGCGGCTCTCTGGGTGCGCGGACCTTCTGGTCCGCTTGCCGCCGAAGGCGGCCAGAACACGCCGCCGGCCAACGGCCGGCGACCGCTACCGACCCCACCTATAGTTCAACCGGGCGTAGTAGTAACCGCCACTCAGCCCCCACGGCGTCACCGGGCTGTACCGCGAACCCAACACTTCGACCAGCGGCGCGGGCGCGGACGCCAGGACATCGAACATGTTCTGGGCGCCGACGGAAACCGTCGTGTCCACGGCGATCGGGATCGTGGCCTCGAAGTCGAAGATGAAGGCCGAATCCTGCACCGGCGGCGCCGCGTCGGCCCAGAGCCGCGTGTAGTAGTAGTCGATCCAGGAGCCGTAGTAGCTGAGCCGGCCGAGCAGGCCGACCGGGCCCACCTGCTGGCCCACCGCGACGTTCCAGCGCAGGCGCGGCACGCCGCGTTCGATGGAGACCACGTCGGCGGGGCTCAGCAGGTCGGAGTCCTTCGTGACCTCGGTGTCGGTGTAGTTCAGGCTGAAGCTGAACTCGGTGTCGC
>JAPOVF010000237.1 GCA_026708285.1 Acidobacteriota bacterium | reverse complement strand
AGGTCGGGCGAGAAGTCGAGCGCGTCCGGCCCGTAGATGTGGTGAAGCTCCAGGGGCTCCTTCTGCGCCGTTGCCGGCTGGAGGGCAGTAGCGGCCAGGATGGCCGCAGGAAGACAGGCGCGTGTGAGTCGTCGGCTGATCGTCTGCATGGCCGAACAGTAGCGGAGGATTGCCGGTTGGTGACCGGACCGTTCCGCTGGTGCCGGCTCTATGCGAACGCGATCCTGAGTAGTGCGAGCATGATCGGAATTGTCGCCGCCAGGAGCAGACCCAGGAACCACTTGATCAGGACCAGTTGACCGTTCAGGGCGGCAATGCGGCCGCCCAAGCGCCCCTCGACCGCTTCAAGCCGCCCGAAGAACTCGTGCCGGAGGCTGTCGATCCGTTCACGGACTTCCTGGCGAAGCCCTTCGAGCGCAAGGGTCAGGCCGTCAATCCGGCCGTTGACGGCCGCCATATCGATCTTCAGTCCGGCGACATCGTCCTTCAGTCCGGCGACATCGTTCTTCAGTCCGGCGACATCGTTCTTGAGCAGGCCGACATCGTCCTTCAGCCCGGCGACATCGTCCTTCAGCCCGGCGACATCGTTCTTGAGCAGGCCGACATCGTCCTTCAGCCCGGCGACGTCGTCCTTCGTGGCGCCCTGTTGTTCGCGTTGGCTGATCACGTCGGCTAGCAGCCTGGCCTGACGGGCGTCGAAGCCAACTTCTTCAAACCGTAGCTGCACCTCTCGGGGCTCGAGCGACAAGTCTATTCTCTCCATACCGACCAAGACGGATTGTGGAGCAGAAACCGAGGTTGCCCGGTGCCGGCGCGACCGCTAGAACTCGAACTCCAGCAGCACGTCCACGCTCTGACCCTCCGCGGTGACGGTGAACCGGTTCATTCCGAGGCGGAAGTGCTCCGCCAGTTCCTGGAAGTCGACTTCACCCATTCCGTCGACGATGGAGATTCCGATCCATCGGATCTCCTGGCCGTTGACCGCAGTGACGTGGGCCTCGTCGGTATCCGCCGCCAGTCCCGTGAACAGGAGCGGCAGGTTGGCGAGCCGGACGTCGGGGTCGATGCTGTCGTAAGGAATGCTGACTTCGAATCCGGGGACGTCGGCACGGAGAACCGGGAGATCCAGCGGCGTCACGACCTCTACCTCCGCGGGAGCGGCGGTCTGCGCGTCGAAGATGACGCCGCGGCTCAGGTGCGCCTGCTTGCCCTTGATCAGGATGAACGGCCAGGCGATGACCTTGGCCAGGACCGCGGCGGTCACGAAGCGGCCCCTGCCGGAGCGGTCGTAGCCGCCTGCCAGGCGGATCGAGGTGTCGTCCACCGCGGCGACGGTGTTGGCTTCGACCTCGAGCCTGCCCCGGATGCCTGCGATCTTGGCTCGCCGGGCCCTGCTGACTTCGGACCAGACCACGGTGCCCGCTTCGATGACGACGCGGCCGTCGACCACGACATCCTCGGCGACCCTGGCGCGGACCCGGTCTCCCAATCGGACGAAGTTGCTGGACTTCTTCCTCGTGGAGAGGCTCTCGTCGAGGACGCAGTAGACGGTCGTTCCGGCTGGAATCCGGACCCTTTCGGCCATCAGGGCGGCCGGCAGGGTGAGGAACAGCAGACCGAGGACGGCGGTCCGGAACGTGGTGGCGTAACGCATGAAGAGGCCCTCAGGGTCGTGGTCTTCGTAGTAGCAGTACGGCGAGAGGCGTCTTCCGGTTTCGCCGTGCCGCAGGTGATACCGTGACCGCTTCGCGCATGAGCTTGATCGTCTGGTCCTGGCTGTTCCTCGTCGTCTATCTGGGCGGCATGCTCGCGTTCGGAGTGATCGGCCGGAGCCGGGTGCAGGGCGCCGACGACTTCGCGACGGCGCGGGCGGCCTACGGCCCCTTCTTCCTCGCCCTCGCATTCGCGGCGACGACCGCCAGCGGCGCGACATTCCTCGGCTTCCCGGGGCTCGCCTACGAGCACGGGACGGCGGCGCTGCTGTCGGCGGTCCTCTACCCGGCGGGCGTGTACCTGGGCGTGCTGATCTGCATGCGGCTGGTGGCGAACGTGGGCGATCGGTTCGGGTCGCGTTCGATCCCGGAGTTCCTGGGCGACCGGTACCAGTCGGACGGCATCCGCGTGATCGTCACCGTTGCTTCCCTGCTCCTGTTCTTCTACCTTGCCGGCCAGCTCCTGTCGGGCCTGGTCATG
>JAPOVF010000188.1:1577-2197 GCA_026708285.1 Acidobacteriota bacterium | reverse complement strand
CCTCCGTCAGCATCATCCGGGTCAGACCGTGGACCTTGACCCCGGGCGCGGCCCGAAACTCCAGGCGAACCCAGTCCGAAAGCTGGCCCCGGTCGAGCTCGACCATCTCGCCCGCGACCGCGACCGTCGCGGACCCGGCCTTGCGGTCAACCTGCACCGTCATCGGCAGGCGAAGCGGCGGCGGCGGATCACCCTCCAGGAAGCTGTTCTCCGGCCCCTCGATCACGCAGTCGAAGTGGTCGGGGCCGGCGCCGTTCGAGGTCAGCGGCACCCGGACACCGCCCTCGCGGATCGCCTCCGTCGCCGGCCGGGTCGTATAGTAGAGAAAGGTCCCCTGGCTGCCGACCAGGTCCGGCACGCACATCGCCGCCAGCTGGGCGCCGTAGAAACGATCCGGCGGGAAGGTGATCGGCACCCGGAGCACCGTGCTCCAGATGTTTCGCTCGCCGAGCACGGTCCAGAACGGCTTCGATCGCCGCAGCATGCGGATCTCGGGCTTCTGCAGCGGGATCTTCCACTTGCCCAGCGTCAGGAACCGTTCCACCCGGCCGATGTGGGCCGAGGAGAGCTTCGGCAGGTAGCTGCGCAGGTCCCGGTCGAGGAAGTCGAAGATGTTGTGC
>JAPOVF010000188.1:0-1473 GCA_026708285.1 Acidobacteriota bacterium | reverse complement strand
GCACGACCCGCCACAGCGTGCGGATCGGCCAGGCCAGGATCGACAGGAAGGCCAACACCACCGTCGCCAGCAGCACCAGGAACGACGACATCAGCGCGAACCCGGCCCCCGGGCCGATGTAGGCGGCGGCCGGCGCAGCGGCGAAGAGCGCCGCCAGAAGCGCCAGCGCGACGGTTGCAGGACGCTGAGCTGGCAACGGTTCCTCCATGATCGCGCGCCTGGAGCACCCGGTGCCAGACTGCGCGGAGCGGTGCGGAGCATACCAAGCCGCGGGTAGCATCCCGTGGCCATGAACGGGAAGAGTCTCTGGCGGCGGCTCCGCTACGGCCGACCCATCGTCGTCGTTTCCGGCCTGCCGCGTTCGGGCACCTCGATGGCGATGCGGATGCTCGCGGCCGGCGGCATGGAGATCGTGACGGACGGCGAGCGCCAGGCCGACGAGGACAACCCCCGTGGCTACTACGAGGACGAGCGGGTCAAGGACCTCGCAAACGAGCCGGACAAGTCCTGGCTCCGCGCGTCAAAGGGACGCGCCGTCAAGGTCATCTCCTTCCTGCTCAAGGATCTTCCGCCGAACCTGAACTACAAGGTCGTCCTGATGCGGCGCGACCTGACCGAGGTCCTTGCATCGCAGCGCAAGATGCTCAACCGGCGCAACGAGACGGACGACACGCCGGACGGGCGGATGATGGAGTTGTGGCAGGACCAGCTCTGGCGGGTCAACTACCTGCTCCGCCACGCGCCGCAGTTCGAGTGGATCGAGATCGACTACGGCGAGGCGCTACGGGACCCGGAAGCAGCTGCAACACGAATCGCAGGCCTCGTCGATGGACTGAACGAAAGGGCGATGGCCGAGGTGGTCGATCCGTCGCTCTATCGCAACCGGGCCGAAACCTAATACACGCCCACCGTCGTCGCCGACGCCAACCTCGCGAACGGCCGTACTCCGCTGACGCCGTCCCACGGATAGTCTACGTACGGCTGCTCCCGCTCGCCCTCGTCGCGCTCGAGGAAACCGGGGACGAAGAACTCGCGGGTCAGCGTCGTAAGCCGGACGCGGCCGGTCGCGCCGTAGTCGACGACCTGGTCCGGGTCGTCGGGGTCGACGACCTCGAGCACGGCCCGCGGCTGCGGCGCGTAGTAGGCGATCGTGTAGCCGTCGGCCGGTGTGACCGGCCGCGACGCGGCCAGGCCCATCAGGGTGTTGCCGTAGGTGGGCGTCATGTAGACGCCGTCGAGTAACTCCTCGACCGCAAAGCGGGTCCATTGCGGCGTGAACTCCGTACCGCCGGAGAAGATGCCCTTGATCCCGGTGTCGGCCAGGGTCTGACCGCGATCCTCGAGCGCCAGGCACAGGGACTCCAGCAGTTTCGGCGTCGCGAACATGGCCTGGATGTCGTGACCGGCCGAGAGCACCGCCAGCGCCTGGTCGATCACGTGGTCCTTGTAGGCCTCCAGGTGCTCCATCCAGCC
>JAPOVF010000400.1 GCA_026708285.1 Acidobacteriota bacterium | reverse complement strand
GCTAGGCTCGCGCCGATGTACTGCCAGGCTTGCGGCGCGCACAACGAGGACGACGCGGAGTACTGCCAGCGCTGCCGCCAGAAGTTGATGGTCCTCTCCGGCTCGTCCGCGCCGGCGGAGGAGTCACTGGACGGCGGCGACGAGGAGTTCTCGTTCGACGAGCACCTGCTGGAGCGGATCTCCATCCTCGAGGAGGTTCTCAAACGCACGGGTGAAACCGTGCAGAAGGTCTTAAGCGCCATGCACCGGCAGGAGGAGAGCATTCTCGTCCACCACGCCGGCATGCTGGCGCTGCGCGATCTCCTGGAACGGCGGGAACTGCTCGACGCGGCCGAATGGAGCGACCTCTGGGAGTCCAAGATGGACGACCAGTTCCAGGTGCTCGAGAAGCGCGAGCGGTTCGCGGCCAGGAAGGACCGGATTCTCGCCCTCTATGAGGGGCGCCGGCGCCCCGCCTTCGAGCAGTTGCTCGAGGAGGCCGAAGTCGCGCTGGGGGGTCTCGATCTGGCCAGGGCGATGGAGGCGCTCGAGGCGGCGGCCGGGATCGACCGCGGCAATCATGAGCTGGCGCGCTTTCTCGGCGAGTCGCACTTCCAGGACGGACGTCTGGAGCGGTCGCTGGACTACATGAGCCGCGTGCTGGCGACGAAGCCGGACCACGTCCAGGGCCTGGTCTACAGCGGTGTGATCCGTCTTCAGCAGGGTGAGGAACAGCGGGGCCAGGATCTGCTGGAGCGAGCGGTCATGGTCCACCGGGACGCGTTCCTCCCGCATTTCTGCCTGGGTGCGTCACTGGCGGGCCGGGGGCAGCTCCAGTCGGCGGCGGCCTTCCTGGAACGGGCGGTCGAGATCGATGGCGTGCCACAGGCGCTCTACCTGCTCGGCCGCTGCCGCTACGAGATGGGCCGGCTCGCGGCGGCGATCGAATCCCTGGTGCAGGCGGTTCAGATCGACCCCTCGTTCGAGGAATGTCACCACCTCCTCGGTCTCTGCTACCTGGACCGGGGCTGGAACCGCAAGGCCCTGGCCGCGTTCCGTACCGCCCAGCAACTGAACCCGAGGCGGATGCGGTACCGCGATCTGATCGCCTACCTCTCGGGCCGGACCGGCGCCGAGCTGCCGGCGACCAGTCCGGCGGCCGCCGACTGGGTGAGCCGCGGCGAGGAGGCGATCGGGTCCGGCGACGCGCAGGAGGCGCTGCGCTGCTACCGCGAGGCGCTGGCGCTCGACCCGGAGAACCCAACCCTGCTGATGACGTACGCTCTCGCGTGCCTCCGGCTCGACCGCAGCCAGGAGATCGCACAGCTGACCCAGCGCGTGCTCGACTCGAATCCCGGCGAGATGCTGCGCGCGACGGCGTACGCGACCCTGATCGAAGCCCTGCGCAGCCAGGGCAAGTACCTGGAAGGAAACAGGGTCGGGCGTCGCCTGCTGGACGAGGGCGGGTCGAACTTCTCGAGGAGCATCGCCTACTACGAGATGGCCTACAACCTGGCCGAGATGGACGAGGATCTCGACCGGGCGCTCGACTTCGCGCGCCGGTCGCTGGAGCATGCGCCGGAGGAACTGCGCCAGTTTCCGTTGGCGGCGCTCGGCTGGGTCCACTACAAGAGGCAGGAGCTGGACGAGGCGATCGACTTCCTGTCCCAGTCGACCGAGCTGGGGCCGTCGACGACGGTGCTCACGCGGCTGGGCATGGCGCTCCTGGCTTCCGGCGACGAGGACGGCGCGCGCCGGGTGCTGGCCCGGGCGCGACGGCTCGATGACCGCGGCGACGCGATCGAGGAACGGATGATGGAGTTCATGAAAGACTCCGCGCGGATCATCGAGCGCGTGCGCGGTCGCGCATAGCTGCTGGCTCCGGCACCGAGCCGAACTCCGAGGTCCCGGCAAGACGATGCGTTGGAGCAACTACTACCTCATGACCGCGCGCGAGGCGCCCCGCGATGCCGAGGTCATCAGTCACCAGTTGATGGCCCGGTCAGGCCTCATCCGGCGGCTGGCGGCCGGGATCTACACGATGCAGCCGGCGGGTTGGCGGACGATGCGCAAGCTGATGGCGATCGTCCGGCGCGAGATGGAGCGGGCCGGGGCGGTCGAACTCTCCATGCCGGCGATTCAACCCGCCGAGATCTGGGAGGAGTCCGAGCGCTGGTACAAGTACGGCGTGGAGCTCCTCCGGATGGAGGACCGGCATGGCCGGCGGTTCTGCTTCGGTCCCACGCACGAGGAGGTGGTCACCGACCTCGTCCGGCGCGACGTGAAGAGCTACCGCCAGTTGCCGATCAACCTGTTCCAGATCCAGACGAAGTTCCGGGACGAGATCCGGCCCCGCTTCGGGCTCATGCGCGGCCGGGAGTTCATCATGAAGGACGCCTACTCCTTCGACGCGAACGAGGAGGGTCTCGACCGGAGCTACAGGGCGATGCACGCCGCCTACTCGCGCATTTTCGAGGCCTGCGGCCTCGAGTTCTCGGTCGTCGAGGCGGACCAGGGGGCGATCGGCGGTTCGTCGTCGCACGAGTTCATGGTGCTCGCCGACACCGGCGAGAGCGCGGTGGCAAGTTGCGCCGCCTGCGGCTACGGCGCGAACGTGGAGCGGGCGGAGGTGGGCGAGCTGCCCGTGCCGGCTCCGACCGGCGACGAGCCCGCGCGGGAGGTCGAAACGCCCGGCACGACGACGGTGGCGCAGGTCGCCGAACTGCTCGGGGTCGAGCCTGCGCGGGTGGTCAAGACGCTGATCTACGACACGGACGACGGTCTGGCGGCGGTCGCGATCCGTGGCGACCGGGCGGTGAACGAAACCAAGCTGCTGAACGTTCTCGGCGGCCTCGGCCTGCGTCTGGCGACGGCCGAGCAGGTGGAGGCGGCGACCGGCGGCCCCCTCGGCTTCTCGGGTCCGGTCGGCCTGGCCGCGAGCCTGCGCCTGGTCGTCGACGAGTCGGCGCGGAAGGTCGCCGGTTTCGTCTGCGGCGCCAACAGGGGCGACCGGCACTTCGCCTCCGTCTCATGGGACCGCGACGTGGCGAGCGCGCGGCCGATCGAGTGGGTCGACGTGATGACCGCCGAGGCCTCCGATCCCTGTCCGCGCTGCAGCGCGGGCGAGCTGCGGCTCTCCCGCGGCATCGAAGTCGGCCATATCTTCAAGCTCGGCACGGCCTACTCCGAGAAGATGAACTGCACCTTCACGGACGAGCACGGCCGCCTCCACCCCGCCGAGATGGGTTGCTACGGCCTCGGTATCGGCCGCACCGCGGCGGCCGCGATCGAGCAGGGCCACGACCGGGACGGCATCGTCTGGCCGGCGCCCCTGGCGCCGTTCGCCGTCGTCCTCAGTTCGCTCGACCCGGGCGACGAAGCGGTGCGCTTGGCCGCCGATTCCCTCTACGAGGAACTCGTGGACACGCTGGCCCCCGGTGGTTTCGACGTGCTCTACGATGATCGCGCGGAACGGCCCGGCGTCAAGTTCAAGGACGCCGATCTGGTCGGTTTCCCGGTGCGGGTCGTCGTCGGCGCCCGCTCGCTTCGAAACGGCGGCGCCGAGGTCTCGGCCCGGCGCGACGGCGAGCGCGAAGTCGTGGCGCTGGACCAGGTCTCAGACGTCGTCCTCGGCCGGCTCCGGTAGCACCTCAACCCGCAGCGACACAATCCGGTTGCCGTCGACCTCTTCCACCTCCAGACGGAGCCGGCCGGCGTCGACCGTGTCGCCCTCCTCCGCGGTGCGGCCGAGCTCCGAGAGCGCGATGCCGGCCACGGTGTCCTCCTCGCGGGCGTCGGCGATGTCGATCCCGAGTTCGTCCTCCAGGTCGTCGATCAGCATGCCCCCGAGGACCCTGTAGCCGCCGTCCTCCAGGCGAACGAACTCGGGAACTTCGGCGTCGAACTCGTCCTGGATCTCGCCGACGATCTCCTCCAGGACGTTCTCGAGGGTGACGATGCCGGCAACGCCGCCGTACTCGTCGACGACCGCGGCCATGTGGACGTGCTCGTGGCGCATCCGGGCCAGCAACTGGTCGAGGGAGAGCGTCTCGGGTACGGCGAAGGTCTCGCGGGCGATGGCGCGCAGGGAGGTCGGTGGTTCCTCGGCGATGAACAGGTCCTTGATGTGGACCAGGCCGATCAACTGGTCGAGGTCCCCGTCGCAGAGCGGGAAGCGGGTATGGCCGCTCCGGCGGGCGACGTCGAGATTCGCCTCGATCGGCTCGGTGGCGTCCATGTAGACGACCTCGGTGCGCGGGACCATCACCTGGCGGGCGTTGCGGTCGGAGAGTTCGAACACGTTGTCGAGCAGCTCCCGCTTGGGCTCCGAGAGTTCAGTGTCCTCCTCGGAGGCGAGCAGGCGGCGGATCTCCTCCTCGCTGTGGGCCAGTTCGCCGTGGCCGACCGGTTCGATGCCGAAGATGCGCAGGAAGGCGTTCGCCATCAGATTGAGCACCCAGATGCCGGGATAGGTCGCCCAGTAGAAGGCCCAGAGCGGCACAGCGACCCAGAGGCTGGTGGGTTCGGGCCGGCGGATCGCGAGCGACTTCGGCGCCAGTTCGCCGAGCACGATGTGGAACATGCTGATGATCGCGAAGGCGACGATCAGGCTGATCGAGTGGGTGGCTTCCGCCGGCATGTTCGGTACCAGCTCGAACAGAGGCTGGAGCAGCCGGTTGACCGCCGGTTCGCCGACGACGCCGAGACCGATGCTGGCGAGCGTGATGCCGAGTTGGGTCGCCGACAGGTAGGCGTCGAGATGATCGATCATCCGCTGCGCCATGCGGCCGCGGAGCGTTTCGACATGGGGAGCGATCTGGGTGGGCCGGACCTTGACCAGCGCGAACTCGGCGGCGACGAAGAATCCGTTCAGGCCGACCAGAAAGAGGCCCAGCGTCAGGCCCCAGCCGAGCGGAATGTCGAGGTTGATGGGCGGCCCGGTCGCCGCCACGAATAGCGGGATCATCGGCGCGCGGCCTCAGCAGCCCAAGTGCGCTGGTCGGGGTCCGGGTCGGGTTCGTCCAGACTGGAGCCGGATGGCGAAGGATCCGAGGCGTCGTCGTTCACGCGCGGCAAGCGTAGCAGCCCCGCTAGTCGTGCCAGCTCTGGGGTTGGGTCTGGCGCCGGACGTGGAGGCCGGCCTCGGCGATCGACTCGATCAGTTGTTCGACGTGGTCCGTGCCGCGGGTTTCCAGCCGCAGCCCGATGTGGACCTCGTTCAGGCCGAACTCGGAGAAGGCGCGCTCGTGGTGGGTCTCGAGCACGTTGGCGCCGCTCTCGCCGACGAGATTGAGCAGGCCGGCCAGCGCGCCGGGCCGGTCCTTGACGCAGACGTCGAGCTGCACCAGGCGACCGTCCTTCGTCAGGCCGCGCTCGATGATGCGGCTGAGCAGGGTCACGTCGATGTTGCCGCCGGTCAGCACCATCGCCGTTCGGCGGCCCTTCGCCTGGGGCACGCGGTCGTTGACGACCGCGGCCAGAACGGCGGCGCCGGCGCCTTCGACCACGGCCTTCTCGCGTTCGAGCAGCAGCAGCACCGCGTTGGCGATCTCCTCCTCGTCCACCGTCACCAGGTCGTCGACGAGTTCCTCGACCAGTTTCAGCGTCAGGGCCGCCGGTCGCTTGACCGCAATGCCGTCGGCGATCGTATGGCGGCGCTCGACGGCCACCGGCTCGCCGGCTGCGAGGCTCTCTCTCATCGAGGGGACGGCGCCGGTCTGCACGCCGACGATCCGCGTCTGCGGCCGGTGCGCCTTGTACGCCGCCGCGATGCCGGAGATCAGGCCGCCGCCGCCGATGGGCACCACGATGACTTCGAGATCGGGTTCCTGGGCCATCAACTCGAAGCCGATCGTCCCCTGTCCGGCGATCACCTGGGCATCGTTGAAGGGATGGACGTACGTGGCTCCGAGTTCCGCTTCGAGTTCGTGCGCGTGGGCCTGGGCATCGTCGAACGTCTCTCCGGCCAGCCGCACGTCGGCGCCGAAGCTGCGCGTGTTGGCGACCTTGATCAGGGGCGTCGGCAGGGGCATGACGACGGTCGCCTTGAGATCGAGCCGGCCCGCGTGGTAGGCGACCGCCTGGCCGTGGTTGCCCGCGGAGGCGGTGATCAGCCCCCGCTGCTTCTCGTCTTCGGAGAGCGTGAGGATGCGGTTCAGGGCTCCGCGCTCCTTGAACGAGCCGGTCATCTGCAGGTTCTCCAGCTTGAAGTAGGCGCCGAGCCCGCACAGCCGGGTGAAGTACTCCGACCGGGCGCACGGACTGACGTAGACCTGATCGGCGATCCGTCGCCGCGCCTCTTCGATCAGCTCCGCCATCTGGAGGCTCGACGTCATCCCGCGATTCTGCAACAAGTCTCGCGTTGACACGGCAACTCTCCCCTTTGTACCGTTGCGCCTTCTCGCGGGCGGCCGTTGCCGGCTCTCGTTCGCGGGTTCAGGCCCGTAGCTCAGCTGGTTAGAGCGCTACGTTGACATCGTAGAGGTCAGCGGTTCGAGTCCGCTCGGGCCTACCAGGGTTCGAGCTTGCTCGAACCTCCGCAGACATGGGCCGTTCGGTCTGTGACTCAGGCGCTTAGCTCAGTTGGTTAGAGCGCTACCTTCACACGGTAGAGGTCAGCGGTTCGAGTCCGCTAGCGCCTACCATCGCGGTGCCGGGCCGCGCGGCCCGGCCGTGTCGCCAGACGAACCTGCTACCCGCCACTTGGTGATCGACCGATGCTCGACCTGACCCTGCCGGACGGATCGGTGCGCAGCGTGCCGCCGGGGACGACCGCGCTGGAGGTGGCGCGCTCGATCGGCCCCGGTCTGGCGAAGGCGGCGGTGGGCGCCGAACTCGACGGCCGCCCCGTCGATCTGCGCACGCCGATCGAAGCGTCCGGCCGGTTCCGGCTGTTCACGTCCCGGGACGAAGAGGCAGGCATCTTCCTGCGCCACACGGCGGAGCACGTGCTCGCGGACGCGGTCCAGAGGCTCTGGCCGGGCACCCAGATCGATGTCGGCCGCCGGGACCACTCGGAGAAGTACCAGTACGACTTCCGCTTCCCGCGGGCCTTCGTGCCCGAGGACCTCGAAGCGATCGAGGCGAAGATGCGGGAGATCCTGCGCGAGAGGCACGAGGTCGAGCGGGTCGAGATCGATCGCGAGGAAGCGCGCGAGCTGTTTGCCCGCATGGGCGAGGAACTCAAGCTCGAGCGGCTGGAGGACATCCCGGAAGGCGAGCCGATCACCCTGTTCCGGCACGGCGAGTTCGTCGATCTGTGCCGGGGTCCGCACGCGCAACGGGTGGATCAGGTCGGCGCCGTCAAGCTGCTCGAGAGCTCCGGCGTCTTCTATCGCGGCGACGAGAGCCGGGAACGGCTGCAGCGGATCTACGGCACGGCCTTCGCGACCGGGGACGCGCTAGACGGATATCTGGCCGACCTGGAGCTGCGCCGGGCCCGCGACCATCGGAGGCTCGGGCCGGAACTCGATCTGTTCAGCTTCAACCAGAGCGCGCCCGGCAGTCCCTTCTTCCACCCCCGCGGCGCGGTGATCTACAACCTGCTGGTCGACTACGTGCAGGGGCTCAACCGGCGCGACGGCTTCGAGGAGGTGCGCACGCCGCAGATTCTCGACGTCGATCTGTGGCATCGCTCGGGGCACTGGGACAACTACCGGGAGAGCATGTTCTTCACCGAGGTCGACGAGCGGCAGTACGCGGTGAAGCCGATGAACTGCCCGACCCACTGCCTGATCTACCGGACCGGGCTGCGGTCGTACCGCGATCTGCCGATCCGCTACGCCGACTTTGGACGACTCCACCGTTACGAGCGTTCCGGCGTGATCACCGGGCTCACCCGCGTGCGGACCTTCTGCCAGGACGACGCGCACACGTTCTGCACCGAGGAACAGATCGAGGCCGAGGTGCTGCGTCCTGTATCGACGATCCTGGAGATCTACCGGACCTTCGGCTTCGACGACATCCGGATCGAGGTTTCGACCCGGCCGGAGAAGTCGATCGGCAGTGCGGAGTTGTGGGAGCGGGCCGAGACCGCGCTGATGGGGGCGCTCCGCGGCCGCGGCCTCGACTTCGAGATCAACGAGGGCGACGGCGCCTTCTACGGCCCGAAGATCGACTTCCAGGCCCGCGACGCGCTCGGCCGGAGCTGGCAGTTGGGGACCGTTCAGCTCGACTACCAGATGCCCGAGCGGCTGGACCTCGAGTACACCGCCAGCGACGGCGGAACCCGGCGCCCCGTGATGCTTCACCGCGCGATGCTCGGTTCGGTGGAACGCTTCCTGGGCATCCTGATCGAACACACCGGCGGTGCCTTCCCGGTCTGGTTGGCGCCCACCCAAGCGGTCGTCCTGCCGGTGTCCGACCGCTTTCTCGACTACGGCGCCGAAGTGGAGAAGAAGCTCCGCGACGCCGGTTTCCGGGTCGAACTCGACCAGCGAAGCGAGAAGCTCGGCTACAAGATCCGGGACGCCCAGACCCGGAAGGTCCCCTACATGCTCGTCGTCGGCGGCCGCGAACAGGAATCCGGCACGGTCTCCCTCCGCCTGCGCGAAGCGCCGGCCGATGGCAGCGGAGCCGATCAAGGAGCCGTGACGATCGACGAACTCGCCGGGCGTATAGCGGACCGGACGGTCTCGAAGTCGCTCGATTTGTGAAGCGAAGGCGAGGAGGAGGACAGCATGCTGACGGAACTCCGTCTCGAGAACTTCAAGGCTTGGCGGGAACTCAACATCGAGTTCGGCAAGGTCACGGCGCTCTTCGGCGAGAACAGCGCCGGCAAGAGCAGCCTCATGCACTTCCTGCTGATGCTGAAACAGACGAAGAACGCTGCGGACAGGGGCTTGGTACTGGATTTCGGTGGTGGGCCGACGGAGTTGGTCAACTTGGGCAACTACAGGTCGACCGTCCATCGACGGCGTGCGAGCGAGGCACTTCCGGACATGCGGTGGGATCTGACGTGGCGTCTTCCTGCTGAGCTCAAGATCGGGAACCCGCTAGGCAGTCCGACTGACGTTCTCTATGCCGGCGACCAGCTACGACTGGCGACCAGTGTAGGCCCCGCCCTTACGGGATCAGGGATCTCCGCGAGGCGGTTGACCTACGGGTTCGAGGGCACCACGTTCGAGCTTCGCCCAAACGACAGTGGCCAGTTTGAACTGGCCTCGGAAGGAAGTAATCCCTTCAGATTTGTGCGGAACGTGGGACGGGGCTGGCCTCTTCCTGGGCCGGTCAAGACCCATTTGTTCCCCGGGGCGGCCCGGACTCTGTTCCAGAACACGGACCTCTTGAGCGAGTTCGAGAACGGATACGAGACGCTCATGGACCGGATCTACTATCTCGGCCCTCTTCGTGAACACCCACAGCGGGAGTACAGGTGGACCGGTGCCGGTCGCGAGGGCGTCGGAGACAGTGGCGAGTTCACCGTGGACGCGATCTTGGCGGCCACTGATCGCAACTGGCGTGAGAACCTCGCGCCGAACCTCTGGAAGAAGCCGTTTCAGGAGATGCTCGCCTACTGGCTTCGTAAGTTGGACCTGATCGAGTCCTTCTCGGTCAGGGAAGTCGTTGAGGGATCGAGCCTTTATGAGGCACGGGTCAGGAGGTCTCGGGAAGGGCCCGAGACGACGCTCATGGACGTAGGCTTCGGCGTCTCTCAGGTTCTCCCGATCCTGGTTCTCCTGTACTACGTGCCGCGAGGCTCGATCGTGCTGATGGAGCAACCGGAACTCCACCTGCATCCCTCCGTTCAGAGCAGTCTGGCAGACGTGATGCTCGCGGTCGCTTTGCACCGCAACGTGCAGATTGTGGTTGAGAGCCATAGCGAGCACTTTCTGCGCCGCCTTCTCAGGCGCGTGGCTGAGGAAGTAGAACCTCACTCGGGCTTGCGGCTCAGCCATTCGGAGCTGAGGCTCTACTTCGTCCGCTACAGGAAAGGGGCGGCTGAGCTCGATCCGCTGCGGCTCAATGAGTGGGGCGGCATAGAGAACTGGCCGGAGCACTTCTTCGGCGACGAGTTCGGTGAGATCGCGGCTACGAGCAAGGCGGGACGAGAGAAGCGGCTGCGGAAGGCCGACTGATGGCGAAGGCGTTGGGGCCGGCGAGCGTGGTCGACACGAATGTCGCCGTGGTTGCCGAAGGTAGGAGCGACTACGTGTCTGAACGGTGCAGGGACGCCTGCGAGGAGGCCCTGAAGGCGTTGGTGGAGGAAGGCGTGATCGTTGTTGACGAGGGTGGCAAGATCGTCGCGGAGTATGAGACGCAGTTAGGCCACGCTCCCGGAGGCGTCGGTGCCAGGTTCTTCAAGCACGTTTGGAACGAACAATGGCGGGGCGAGAAGGTCACGCAGGTGACGATCACCGAGGCCGACGACGAGCGGGGCTTCGAGGAATTGCCGCCAAACGAGCTCGATCCCTCGGACCGGAAGTTCCTCGCGGCCGCGGTCGTGGGAGAGGCCAGGATCCTGAATGCCGTGGACAGCGATTGGTCCGAGCAGCGGCGCCTCACGGACGACCTGAGGATTGACGTCGTCCAGCTCTGCCCGGAGCACGCGAAGAAGACTGGGGCGTGACCGGCGAATTCCAGTCGTGACGTCGCCGCCGAAATACCCCCGAACGCCGTACCTGCCCTACTCGCCATCCGTCGCGCCCGATAGCGACCGCCTCGCTGATCCCTCCCGGTTCGTCGGCGAGCAGGTCGTCGTCTCGGAGAAGCTGGACGGCTCATGCACCCTGCTGCATCGCGGCGAGGTCTATGGCCGGAGCGTCGCCGCGCCGACGACGGCCAAGTGGATGGTGATGGTGAAGAAGCACCACGCCTGGAAGGTGGCCGAGCCCGACGTCTTCCTCTACGGTGAGGAGATCTACGGAGTTCACAGCATCGAGTACGAGCCAGTGCGGGAGGACGAGACGTTCTACGCCTTTGCCCTTCGCGACGACAGCGGTCGTTTCTCGTCTTTCGGAGATCTCGTCGACTTCGCTTGGCAGCGCGAGATTCCGGTGGTGCCGGTGCTTTTTGACGGCGTCTTCCAGTCGGAGAACGCACTCCGCAGTTTCGTCCACAAGGCTCATGCTGAACCCTCAGTCCTCGGTGGGGACCGAGAAGGTGTCGTTATCCGTTTGGCATGCTCATTCCCAGCATCCGAATTCAGCCGCTCGGTCTGCAAGAGCGTCCGCGCCGGTCACGTTCAGACGGACGAGCACTGGACGCAGAACTGGAGGCCCTGCCGAACGACGCTCGCCAACTGAGACCTGAGGGCTGCGGTTGTCGAGCCGCTTCGCGGCGCGTTCCTTTGGCCGCCTGCGGCGGCAAGCGGACCAGAAGGTCCGCGCACCCAGAGAACGGGCGGAGGTGCAGCGGGATGCTGTGCTGGTTCGGTGGCTGCCGACGCCATCCAGCCTGCTGCGGGACCGAGGGGGGAGGGGTCCGGGGAGTTGTCGGCAAGCGACTGCCCATGCCCCTTCATCCTGACGACACCGAACCGGAGCGCGGCCGACCGCAGCGAGCGCCAGACCCTCCATGGATCCGGAAGGCGTGAGCGGTCGCTGGGCCCCTCCCCCCTCGGTCCCGCGGCAGGCGGCAGTAGCCGACGCCGCTCCGGTGCCTTGTCCTGGCTAGCCCGGAGCCGCGTTTCGGGCTATCATCCGCCGTTCGGCGGCTCCTCCGAGCCCACGAGGAGGCTTACGGATGCCCAAGCAGAAGACGCACAAGGGAGCGGCCAAGCGCTTCAAGCTCACCGCCAGGGGGAAGGTGAAGCGAAGCCACTCCATGATGAACCACATCCTGACCAAGAAGGCGCAGAAGCGGAAGCGGAAGCTGCGCAAGCAGGCCGACGTCTCGGGCAGCTTCGCCAAGGCGGTCAAGGGGATGATTCACGGATGATCCGGCGGCTCCGGGTTGAGGAGCCGCGGGGGCGGGGACGATGGCACGAGTGAAACGCGGCAGCCGGCGCGCTCGCCGGCGCAAGAAGATTCTCAAGCAGGCCAAGGGCTACTACGGCGTCAAGTCGAGGGGGCATCGCATCGCCAAGCAGGCGGTCGATCGCTCGCTGGCGTACTCGTATCGCGACCGGCGGCAGAGGAAGCGGCAGTTCCGCAGCCTCTGGATCGTGCGGATCAACGCCGCGGCGCGCCTGAACGGCCTGTCCTACAGCCGCCTGATGTCCGGTTTGCGGCTGGCCGGCATCGAACTGAACCGAAAGATGCTCGCCGACCTCGCAGTGCGGGACGCCGAGGGCTTCGCGGCCGTGGCGGCGACCGCGCGGAGCGCGCTCGACGCGGGAGCGGCCGCCACTTCCGCCACCTCGTCCTGATGACCGACGACTCCGCCTCCGCGATCGCGAGACTGGAGGAAGTGATCGAGCGGGCCAAGGCAGCCCTGGCGGCGGAGCGTGAACGGACGCAGGAGCTGACCGCCAGGCTCGAGGTCGTGGAGCAGCGGGCAGCCGAGGAGCGCAGCGAGATCGGCCAGCGCGTCGAGGCGCTTGCCGAAGGTCTCGAGGAACTGCTCGGCAGCGACGATTCCTGAGCCGATAGCCGCCGGGGAAGCGGCTCGGCGTTTCGTTCGACGCGCGTTCGGGGACGCCGATGCACCTTGGGCCGGTGCTATAGTGCCGGTCCTTCGGGGTATCGAGCAGTGGCCGAAAGCGAACGCCAGGAAGATGTTGCGGCCACCGTGGTGGTCGAGATCTTCGGCGTTTCCTACACCCTGCGGGAAGACGGAGCGACCGGTGCCGAGCGCATCCGGGAGCTTGCCCGCAAGGTGGACCGCAAGATGCGGGAGGTGGCCGATCACTCGCCCAACCTGGAACCGGACAAGATCGCCATCCTCGCCGCCCTGAATCTCGCCAACGAGTCGCCGGGTGGTGGCGACGAGGCGGAGGACGGGCGGTTCGTGGAGATGGTTGAGCGTGTGTCCAGCCTGACCTCCGAGCTGGAGGCGGCGCTCGATTCCTGATCGTGACTGGAAAGAACTTATGACTTTGCATCCCCTGCGCGGTTCGTGATGAAAGCCGTGGTTGGAACCATCGCTCTTTTTGAGGGAGTCTCTCAACTGCTCGCCCGTGCCAGCCCCGCTGGAACGGGGACGCTGACGGCGAGTGGTGCGGACACCCACCTGGTCCCGCTCTGGTTCTGTGTCGGGGCGCGTTCACACGGCCTCGCGGGGGATGCCCTTCTGCCCGGATCGAGGGCCGATGATCGGAAGTACAGAGATTGCCGTCGTGTTCGCGGCGGTTGCTCTCGCCATAGCCTGGCTGCTCTGGAGCCTTGTCGGGCGGCGTAGGGCGGCGAGGCTGATTACGGAGGCGCGCCGCCAGGCGGACAGCCTCATCGAAGAAACCGAGCGCGAGTGCGCCGCCAAGGGGCGCGAACTGGAACTCGCGGCGAAGGAGGAGGTCCTTTCGCTGCGCACCGAGTTCGAGCGCTCGTCGGCCGAGCAGAGGAAGAGGCTGGAGGAGCGCGAGCGGGAAGTGGGCGAAAGCCTCGCCGGGGCCCGCGAGGAAACGGCCCGTCTGGAGCAGCTTGGCCGGGAACTCGAGCAGCGCCAGCGGACGGTCACCGACGCGGAGCGGCGGCTGGACGCCGAGCGGACCGAACTCTCGGAGGGGCTCAGGAACGTCCGCCGCCAACTGGAGCGCGTTTCCGGCCTCACCGTGCAGCAGGCGCGGGAGGAACTGAGCCATAGCCTGGAGCACGAGGTGCGCATGGAGTCCGCGCACCTCGCCAAGCGGATCGAGGACGAAGCCCGGGAGTCGGCGCAACGGGAGGCCCAGCGGATCGTCAGCCTCGCCATCGAACGCTCGGCTTCGGACTACGTCTCGGAGACGACCGTGTCGGTGGTCATGCTGCCGAACGACGAGATGAAGGGTCGGATCATCGGCCGCGAGGGGCGGAACATCCGGACCCTGGAGTTGACCACTGGCGTCGACCTGATCGTGGACGACACCCCCGAGGCGGTGATCCTCTCCGGCTTCGACCCGTACCGGCGCGAGATCGCGCGGATCACGCTGGAGCGCCTGATCGCGGACGGCCGGATCCACCCGGCCCGGATCGAGGAGGTTGCGGCCAAGGTCGAATCCGAGTTCGAGGACAGGGTCCAGCGCGAGGGTCGCGAGGCGCTGCTGGAGCTGAACCTGTCCGGTCTCCACCCGGAGCTCGTCACGTTGCTCGGGCGCCTGCGCTTCCGCACCTCCTACGGCCAGAACGTGCTGCAGCACAGCAAGGAGGTCGCCTTCCTGGCAGGTGCGATGGCGGGCGAGTTGAAGGCGGACGTGCATGTCGCCAAGCGGGCCGGACTGGTGCACGACATCGGCAAGGCGGTGGACCGCGAGATCGACGGCACGCACCTCGAGATCGGCATCGACCTTCTCCGCCGTCACGGCGAGAGCGAGGAGGTCGTCCACGCCATGGCGTGCCACCACGGCGACTACGACCCGGAGACGGTCGAAGCGGTGCTGGTGACGGCCGCCGACGCCGTGTCCGCGGCGCGGCCGGGAGCCCGGAGGGAGATTCTCGAGAGCTACGTGAAGCGCCTGAAGAAGCTGGAGGAGCTTGCCGCCGACTTCAAGGGCGTGCAGAAGAGCTACGCGATCCAGGCCGGTCGTGAAGTCCGTGTGATCGTGGACTGCAAGGAGATCAGCGACGAGCAGGCTGTCTGGCTGAGCCGCGACGTGGCGCGGAGGATCGAGGGCGAACTCACCTACCCGGGCCAGATCAAGGTCACCGTGATCCGGGAGTCACGGTCGATCGAGTACGCGCGCTGAGCCTTCGGATGGCCCGCTTTCTGTTCGTCGGCGACGTGGTCGGCAAGCCGGGGCGCCGCGCCCTGTCGAGCCTGCTGCCGGAGTTGATCGACGTTCATCGCGTCGACGCTGTGATTGTCAACGTGGAGAACGCCGCCGGGGGCAGCGGAGTGACACCTGCTGTGATCGAGCAGCTCGCCGCGCTGCCGATCGACTGCATGACCACCGGCAATCACGCCTGGGCGAAGCGGGAGGGCGTGCCGCTCTTTGACCGGATGCCCATCCTGCTGCGGCCGGCGAACTACCCGGCGGGCAACCCCGGGCATGGCGTCTTCGTCGGCGAACTGCCGGCGGGAACGCCGTACGCCGTGATCAACCTGGAAGGGCAGGCGTTCATGAAGCCGCTGCCCTCGCCGTTTGCGGCAGCGGACCGCCTTCTGGCCGACCTCGATCCCGCGATCAGGCTGGTGCTCGTCGACTTCCACGCCGAGGCCACCAGCGAGAAGCAGGCGATGGCCTACCACCTCGACGGCAGGGTCAGCGCGGTGCTCGGCACCCACACCCACGTCCCGACCGCCGACGCCCGAATCCTCGAGGGCGGCACGGCGCTGATCACCGACGTGGGCATGACCGGACCGTACGACTCGGTGATCGGCGTGCGGGCCGACCGGGCGCTGAAGCGGTTCCTGCTCAACGTGCCATCCGGCTTCGAGGTCGCCAAGCGCGACATCCGGCTCGCCGCCGTCCTGGTGGACGCCGACGAGACGACCGGCCACGCGACGAGGATCGAGCCCCTGCTGATCAGCTTGGAGTAGTGCGGGCTTGCATGGAACTGGCCGCCCGATACGGAGCCGGCCTTGCGGACTCCTAGTTGGCGGTGCCGGTCTCCAGCTCGGTCAGGCCGCGCCAGGTTTGCTTGCTGTCGTCGAAGGATGGCAGGGGCGGCTCGATGCCGCGCTGGTGGTTCACGTGCCAGGACCAGACGTAGGACCACTTGAGGTAAGTACCGTAGGCCTGGAGCAGGCAGAACACTAGGCCGCGCATGCCGTCGAACACGCCGAGCTGGAGACCGTAGGTGCGCAGAAAGCGCCACAGCGAGCGCCCGAGGACTTCCGCCGGCCCCGACCGCCGCCCTTCACGCCAGACCTGGGCGGCCCCCCACCAGCTGTAGCGCTGGATGCGGCGCGAGTAGGCGAGAAGGTCGTCGACCATGAAGTGCTCCATGGCGTTCTTGAGCACCGGTGCGGGACCGCGGGTCCTCATATCGGCGTGAACGCGCCGGTTCGGATAGCGGCCCGCGTCGCGGCGCAGCAGCCGCACCACGCGGTCGTGCTGCCAGCCCGAGAACCGGATCACCCTGCCCAGGAAGTAGACCCGGCGCTTGATCGTGTAGGCGTCGTCGGGCGGCTCACCGGCCTGGAACAGACGCTCGATCTCCTGCCTCAGTTTCGGTGTGCAACGCTCGTCGGCGTCCAGGATCAGGACCCACTCGTTCCGCGTCTGGTCCATGGCCCAGTTCTTCTGGGATGCGGAGCCGTAGTAGGTGCGCTGCACGAAGCGGGCGCGGTCGCATCCCCGCACGATCTCGGGAGTGCGGTCCGTGGAGAAGGAGTCGACGACCAGGACCTCGTCGCACCAGTCGAGGGACGCCAGGCAATCCGCGATGTGGCGCTCTTCGTTGAAGGTGGTGACCAGCGCCGAGATGGGCGGCCGCTGCGCGTCTGCCGGCGTTTCCCCCACGTCGCGCATTGTAGGCTACGCGGCTGTGCGTTTCCCCGGTCCGCGCCACGGGGCGCCCGCCCTGCTGGTGCTGCTGGGGAGCCTGGCCGCTCCGGCCGCCTTCGGCTGCAACGCGGATTCGGAGCACGACGCGCCTCGCCGCGAGGATGAGTCCGGTCTGAGCTTCAGCACCGGCGTGATCGACTTCGGCAGGGGCCATGAGACCGTCGAGGTTGGCATCGAGCATCGGTTTCCCACCGACTGGTGTCTGGGGATGGGTCCCAACGTCGGCGCCTTCGTGACGGCGGACGGGTCCTTCTACGTCTATGCCGGCACGGATCAGCGGATCAACCTCGGGCGCTCCTGGTTCATCGACTCGATCACCACCGTCGGTTTCTACGAGAAGGGGGACGGCAAGGACATCGGCGGCGAGCTCGAGTTTCGCACCGGGATCGCGGTCGGACGGCGGCTGCGGGACGGATCGCGCTTGAGCTTCGGTTTCTTCCACATGTCCAACTCGTCCTACTATCGTCGCAACCCGGGTATGAACTCCCTCCTTCTCCGCTGGTCCAGGTAACAGGACATCCGTAGATGGCCGTAGATCCGGAACTGCTCGAACTGCTGGTGTGCCCCAGGTCGAAGGGCGAACTGACCACAACACCGCTGCCCCCGTCCGTGTGCGAGCGCCTCGTGGCCCGCTACCGGGAGCATTTCGCGGGGGAGCAGCCCGAGGTTTCCGAGGGTTTGTGGTGCCGGGAGTCCGGCCTCGTCTACCCGATCGTCAGCGACATGCCGATCATGCTGATCGAGGAGGCGCTGCCCGCGGCCGAAGTGCTGCCGGAGGCCGCCTCGGAGGGCGACACGGCGGACGAGTCGTGACCGACTTCGCGGCTTTCCTCTCCAGGCTGCGGCCGCAGGTGGACGAGGCCCTGGACCGGCTCCTGCCGGCCGCCGGGACGGAGCCCGCCTCGATCAGCGAGGCGATGCGCTACAGCGTGTTCGCGGGAGGCAAGAGGGTGCGGCCGGCGCTGGTCGTGATGGCCGGCGAGGCCTGCGGCGCCCCTCGGAGCGACCTTTTGGCGGGAGGCGCCGCGGTGGAGATGGTGCACACCTTCAGCCTGGTGCACGACGATCTTCCGGCTCTGGACGACGACGAGTTGCGGCGCGGTCGGCCGACCCTGCACAAGGCGCGGGGTGAGGCGATGGCGGTACTGGCAGGAGACGCCCTGCTGAACCACGCCTTCGAGGTGCTGGCCACGGAACCGGCGTCGACGTTGCCGGAGCGGCGGCTGCGGGCCGTGGGGTTGATGGCGCGGGCCGTGGGCACGGCGGGGATGATCGGCGGCCAGGTGCTCGACCTGGAACATGAAGGGGCAGTGAGCGGGAGCGGCGGCCGGGGGCGTGAGGACGCCGGACGGGTGCTCGAGCGCATTCACCGCCTGAAGACCGGCGCCCTGATCGAAGCGAGCACGCGGCTGGGCGGCATCTACGCGGGCACCGGAAGCGCTCGCGCGGAGCTGCTCGCCGGGATCGGAGCCGAGCTCGGCCTCCTGTTCCAGATCGGCGACGACATCCTCGACGTCGTCGGCAGTTCGGAGCAGTTGGGCAAGACGGCCGGCAAGGACCAAGAGGCGGAGAAGCTGACCTATCCGCACCTCTTCGGTCTGGACGGCAGCCGCCGGAAGGCGCGTCAGGCGGCCGACCGGTGCCTGGTCCTGGTCGAGAAACTGCCCGCTGGGCGACAGCTCTTCCGATCCCTCGTCGCGTTCCTGGTCCACCGGGGCTCGTGAAGCGAAGGCTCGATCAACTGCTGGTCGAGCGCGGGCTCTTCGGCAGCCGGGAGCAGGCGAAGCGGGCGGTGATGGCGGGCGAGGTCTGGGTCGATGGGCAACGCCGCGACAAGCCGGGGGCCGCGGCCACGGCGGACGTGGCCATCGAGGTGCGGCGCCGATCGGAGCCCTACGTGTCGCGAGGGGGCCGCAAGCTCGAGCAGGCGCTGCGGTGCTTCGACGTCGATCCGGAAGGCGCCGTCTGCCTCGACGTGGGCGCTTCGACGGGCGGGTTCACCGACTGTCTCCTGAAGCATGGAGCGGCCCGGGTGTACGCGGTGGACGTGGGCTACGGTCAGCTCGACCAGCGACTGCGCGGCGACCCCCGGGTGGTCGTGATGGAGCGGGTCAACGCCCGTCACCTGGCCGCTGACGCCCTGCCGGAGCGATGCCGGATCGCGACCGTCGACGTCTCCTTCATCTCGGTGGTCAAGGTGGCGCCCGCGCTGCTGCCGCACCTTGCGCCCGGAGCCGATCTGATCGTGCTGATCAAGCCGCAGTTCGAGGCCGGTCGCGGTCAGGTGGGCAAGGGAGGGGTGGTGCGCGACGAGGAGCTCCGCCGCCGGGTCGCCGAACAGCGTGCCTCCGACCTGGGTGCTTTGGGGCTCCGCCTCGTAACGTCGGTAGACTGCGATCTTCCGGGACCGGCGGGCAATCGGGAAGTTCTCGCCCACTTCAGGACATGACCAGGATCCAAGACGTCGCGGTCGTCGCCAAGAAGGACAGCGAGCGCGCGGCGGCGACCTCCGCCGAGGTGAAGCGCTGGCTCGAGGAGCGCGGTGTTGTGGTCGTTGTGCCCGAGTCGGCGCCCGCGGACCTCGTCGTCGTCCTGGGAGGCGACGGCACCCTGCTGTCGGTGGCCCGCAACCGGCCGGGCGTACCGATCGTCGGGGTCAATCTCGGCACCCTGGGCTATCTCGCCGAGATCGGCCGCGAGCGCCTGTACGCGAACCTGGGGACCATCCTGGAGGGCGGGTTCGAGGTCGAGGAGAGACTGCTGCTCGACGTCGAACTCGAGCACGAAACCGGCGGCCGGACCAGGTACCGGGCCCTCAACGATGCCGTGGTGCACAAGAGCGCCCTCGCGCGCATGATCCACCTGGAAGTGGAGATCGACGGCGAACCGGTCGCCGTCTATCGCACGGACGGGCTGATCGTCTCGACGCCGACGGGATCGACGGCCTACAGCCTGTCGGCGGGCGGTCCGATTCTCTATCCCACCCTGCCGGTGGTGCTGTTGACGCCCATCTCGCCCCACACCCTGTCCATGCGCCCCGTCGTGGTGCCGGAGACGAGCACGATCGCGATGACCCTGGGAAGTCGCGACGAAGAGGTCTATCTGACCCTGGACGGGCAGGAGGGGACGCGGCTGATGGGCGGTGACCGGGTCGTGGTCACGGTGTCGGAATCGAAGGCCCTTCTGGCCAGGGTCGATGGGCAGACCCACTACGACGCCCTGCGCAGCAAACTCGGCTGGGGCGAGTAGCGCTGGTACGATCCCGCTCATGTCGAAGCGAGACGAAAGTCGGGAAGGCGCCATCTTCACGCCGATCGAGGAGGCGGTGGAGGTCTTCCGCGACGGCGGTCAGGTGATCATCGTCGACGACGAGGATCGCGAGAACGAGGGCGATCTGGCCATCGCGGCCGAGAAGGTGACCGCCGACTCGATCAACTTCATGGCCACCCACGGCCGTGGGCTGATCTGCCTGGCGATGACCGAGGACCGCTGCGACGAACTCGACCTGCCG
Organism: Acidobacteriota bacterium; assembly: GCA_026708285.1. Taxonomy (GTDB): domain Bacteria; phylum Acidobacteriota; class Thermoanaerobaculia; order Multivoradales; family Multivoraceae; genus Multivorans. The sequence goes on along the minus strand of JAPOVF010000400.1, from coordinate 1,176 downwards.
CTGATGGTCCGGGACAACACGGCGCCCTTCGAGACCGCGTTCACGGTGTCGATCGAGGCGCGCGGCAAGGTGACGACCGGTATCTCCGCGGCCGACCGCGCGGCGACGATCCGGACCGCGATCGACCCCGCCACGCAGCCGCGGGATCTGCTGCGGCCGGGCCACGTCTTCCCGCTTCGCGCCAAGCGCGGCGGCGTGCTGAAGCGAGCCGGGCAGACCGAGGCTTCGGTCGACCTGGCGACGCTGGCGGGGCTGGCGCCGGCCGGCGTGATCTGCGAGATCATGAACGCGGACGGGACGATGGCGCGAGTGCCGGACCTGGTCGAGTACAGCCGCCTGCACAAGTTGCCGATGATCACGGTGTCCGACCTGATCCGATACCGGCTGAGGCACGAGAGCCTGGTCCGGCTGATCGCCTCGCCGATCATGCCGACGCTCTACGGTCCGATGAGGGCTTACGCCTACCACGCCGAACTCACTGGCGAGGAGCACGTCGCCCTGGTGATGGGCGAGCCGAAGCCGGACAAGGACATCCTGGTGCGCGTCCACAGCCAGTGCCTGACCGGCGACGTCTTCCACTCTGAGCGCTGCGACTGCGGCGTTCAGCTACACCATGCCCTCGACGTGATCGCCGAGGAAGGAGAGGGCGTCGTGCTCTACCTGCTGCAGGAAGGGCGGGGCATCGGCCTCTTCAACAAGCTGCGCGCCTACGATCTGCAGGACCAGGGGCACGACACCGTCGAGGCCAACCACAAGCTCGGGTTCAAGGCCGACCTCCGTAACTACGGCATCGGAGCGCAGATTCTCCGCGATATCGGCGTTCGCCGGATGCGGCTGATGACGAACAACCCGCACAAGTACATCGCCCTCTCCGGCTACGGCCTGGAGATCGTCGAACGGGTGCCGATCGAGATCGTGCCGAACGAGTCGAACCGCGACTATCTCCGGGTGAAGCGGGACAAGATGGGCCACCTGCTCAAGCTGGTGTGAGCAGGCGGCGGGCGCTGGTCACCGGCGTAACCGGTCAGGACGGGTCCTACCTTGCCGAACAGTTGCTGGACGACGGCCTGGACGTCTGGGGGCTCGTTCGGCCGGTCTCCCAGCTCGGGGGGACGCGGCGAATCGACCACCTGCTCGACCGGGACGACGAGGGCGGCCCCCGGCTCCGGGTGATCG
>JAPOVF010000040.1 GCA_026708285.1 Acidobacteriota bacterium | reverse complement strand
GCAGGATCTACAAGGTCGGCATCCTCAGTCAGGGCAGCCGGCCCAGCCCGCGGGAACTGATCAGGTGGATCCGGGAGGCGTGAGGATCGGCGGCATCGGGCAGCTCATCGACGCGGACACCGCCCGCAGGAGTTCGGTTTCGTCCACGGTGACCTGCCGGTCCGCCGTGATGCAGGCAACCGCCGCCTTCAGGGTGCGCTTCTTCACCTGAGGCAAGGAGCGGTCCAGTTCAGCGAGGGCCGCATCCAGCTCGGTGAAACCGCAAGCTTCGTGCGCGAGCAGACGCCTCTCCGGAAGCGAAAGGACCCGCCACCCTGCCGCGAACGCCCTTTCGGCCGCTTGCGGGTTCCGGTCCCCTACGTACGCCAGCACGGACATCAGCACCCCCAGCGAAGACGCCACCGAACGCACCGAGGCGTGCCGCACGCGCCGTGGTCCGAGTCTCCCGAAAGAGGCCTGCATGTCTCGTAACAGGATGCGCTGAAGCGACCACTCGAAGAGGTCGAGGGCGTCGTCCGCTTCGACGAGCTCCACCAGGTTCTCCTGGAATCGCTGGTACTGCCACGACGACAGGACGCGCAGGGCCGGAAGAGCGATCTCCAACACCGGCAGCCGCATTCTCCGACCAAGCTGCTCGACGTGCGGAGCGAGCCTCAGGGTCTCCTCGTAGACCCCGCGGTCGGCCGCGGCTTCGAGGTGGCGTAGCTGCGACCGCCTCGGTCCGGGGGCGTGGTCAAGCAGGAGGGCGTAGACCACGGCGCGGGCGCCGTAGGGCTCGTGGGCGGCAGCGACGACCGGTCCCGGCAAACGGTCGATCAGTTCGGCAGCGTACTGAAGGTGCGCGAGGGTCGGCTGCCCGACCTGGCTCACCGCGCTCGCGACGTCGGCGCCGGCCACAGTGCCGTCCTCTCCTTCGGCGGAGCTCACAGGGCCCACCGCCGACAGGGCTTCAACGACCTCTTCGGGCAGCTCAGGGAAGTTCCCGTCCCAGTACGGGTCGATCCGCGTGATCCGTTTGGCGAGCGGCGGATGGGTCGAGAAGACCGCGTTCAGGCCGGACGTCGCGCGGCCGAAGAACAGGTGACTCGCCTCCGGAGCGTTCGGGCTCTGGACCGTCGAACCAGTCGGGAGAGCACCGATCTTCTTCAGCGCACCGGCGATGCCCTCGGGTTGCCGCGTGAACTGCACAGCCGAAGCGTCGGCCAGGAACTCGCGCTGGCGACTGACCGCGGCCTTGATCAGATTGCCAAAGAACGTGCCGGAAAAGCCCACCACGCTGAGACCGGCGCCGAGCACGACGAGCACCATGAAACGAAGCCGCAGAAGGAAGTAGCCGATGGCCCCGATCAGGAAGATCCCGTGCAGTATTCCCATCAGCCGGAGGTTCAGCCGCATGTCGCCGTTCAGGATGTGGCTGAACTCGTGCGCGATCACGCCCTGGAGCTCATCGCGGTCGAGCGCGGTCACCGCCCCGCGCGTGACCCCGATGACCGCGTCCTGAGCCGAGAATCCGGCCGCGAACGCGTTGACGCCTGCTTCGCCGTCCATCACATAGACCGGCGGTGTCGACACGCCGGATGCGATGGCCATCTCCTCGACCACGTTGAGCAGCCGCCGATCAGCGGGTTCCGACGTGTTCGGGTTCAGCAGCCGTCCACCCAGTTCCTCGGCAACCAGCCGGCCGCCGGCGCGCAACTCGGCGATCCGGATCAGGCTGCCTCCAACGACGACGATCAGGGTTCCGGCAAGGACGAGGATCAACAACAGCGGGTCGGTCGCCGCCGTCCAGTCCATGGCGTTCGTCTCGGGATCGCGGTTGACGTAGCCCACCACCGCGGCCGTGACGACCTCGACCGAGACAACGATCGCGAGGACCGCCAGCACGAAGAGCACCACCAGGCGGCCGGTGCGCCGCCTTGCTGCGTCCTGTTGCTGAAAGAAGTCCGTGGCCATTTGGGAGCCTACGCCTCGGCACGCGAACGAAGGGCGGCTTCGTAGCGTAGCCTTGGATGGAACTGGCCGCCGAAATGGAGCCGGCCTTACGGCCGGCGCGCATCTCTGGCCGCCTCCGGCGGCAAGCGGACCAGAAGGTCCGCGCACCCAGAGAGCGACCCCGATGTAGCCGAGTTCTCTACAGGCGGATGACAGGTTGCCGCAGCGAGCCATCTCAACTGCAGCAGGGCATCCCGCAGGACCCTACGCCCGTTCTCTGGGTGCGCGGACCTTCTGGTCCGCTTCCGGGAAGAACCGCGCCGCAAAGCGGCGACCGCTGGGATCGGCGGCCTGTTCTAAGCACGCCAGCGCGGCCTGACGGCTGCAAACACTCCTAGCCGATGATCGGCGGCATCGGGCACCCGATCCAGGCCGAGACGGCACGCAGAAGTTCGGCTTCCTCCGCCGTGACCTCCCGGTCGGCGTTGATGCACACGACGGCCGCCTCGAGTACCTTCTTCTTCAGTTGCGGAGCGGCCTGATCGAGCTCGACCAGGGCTGCATCCAGGTCGTCGAAGGTGCACTCCTCATGCGGCAGGAGACGCTCCGGCGGGAGCGGCAGCGCTTGCCATGCTTCCGCGAACGCGTGTTCCGCGGCTTGCCGATTCCGATCGCCGACGTAGGCCAGCACGGAGATCAGCACCGCCAGCGGGGAGTGGACGCCGCTGATCGAGTAGTGCTTGACGCGACCGGGACCGATCCTCCCGAAGTGCGCGTCCAGGTCCCTCAACAGGATGCGTTGAAGCGACCACTCGAACAGATCGAGACGGTCGTCCGCCTCGACCAGCGCCACCAGGTTCTCCTGGAATCGCTCGACCTGCCCCGACGTCAGGCTGCGGAGCGCGGGCAAGGCGATCTCGAGCACGGGCAGACGCATTGCCGGGTCGAGCCGCTCCACGAGCGGAGCCAGCCGCACGGTCTCTTCGTAGACACCATCGTCCGCCGCTTCCTCCAGGTGGGCAAGCTGCAACCGTCGCGGATCAGGGTCGCGGTCCAGCAGAAGCGCGTAGACAATCGCGCGGGCGCCATAAGGTTCGTGTGCGGCCGCGACGACGAGCTCCGGCAGGCGGTCGATCAACGACGCCGCGTACTCGACATGCGCCGGCGTCGGCTGGCCGACCTGGCTGACGGCGTTCGCGAGGCTCGGACCGGCGGACGCTCCGGCTTCGGCGCCCGCGAAGCCCGCGGCGCCTGAAGGACCAACCGTGCCCGGAACACGGTCGCCGGCCTCGGGCAGGTCCGCGAACTCCCCGTCCCAGGACGGATCGATCCGCCTGATCCGCTCCGCCAGCGGCGGATGCGTCGAGAACATCGCGCTGAAACCGGAGGTCGCCCGGCCGAAGAACATGTGACTGGCCTGCGGCGCGTTCGGGTTTTCCACCTTCGAGCCGCTCACGAAGCCGCCGATCTTCTTGAGCGCACCGGCGATTCCCCCGGGATGGCGAGTGAACTGAACGGCCGAGGAGTCGGCCAGGAACTCGCGCTGCCGGCTGACCGCGGCCTTGATCAGGTTGCCGAAGAAGGTACCCGCGAAGCCGACGATCGCGAGCCCGGCGCCGAGCGCGAGGATCGGCAGCGCGCCCTTGTTGTCTCTCGAGCGTCCGCCCCCGGTGTAGAACGACATCCTCAGGATGAAGTAGCCGATCATCCCGATGAGGAAGATGCCGTGGAGCAGGCCGATCAACCGGATGTTCAGCCGCATGTCGCCGTTCAGGATGTGGCTGAACTCGTGGGCGATCACGCCCTGGAGTTCGTCGCGGTCGAGGGTCGTCGCCGCTCCGCGCGTGACGCCGACGACCGCGTCCTGCGGCGCGAAGCCGGCGGCGAACGCGTTGATGCCCGCTTCGCCGTCCATCATGTAGACCGGCGGCGTCGAGGTGCCCGAGGCGATCGCCATCTCTTCGACGACGTTCAGCAGTCTCCGCTCGACCGGGTCCGACGTGGTGCCATTCACGAGCCGCCCGCCAAGCTCCTCGGCGACCACCCGGCCGCCGCCGCGCAGTTGGGCGATCTTGTAGAGGCTCCCCCCACCGACCACCAACAGGGTGCTCCCCAGGGCGAGAATCAGCAACCGCGGATCGGCGGCCGCCGCCCAGTTGATCTCGTTCGTCTCCGGATCGCGGCCGAGGAAGCCGATGGTGGCGGCCAACACGAGTTCCACCGCAATGACGATCGCCAGCACCGCCAGTGCGAAGAGCACCACCAGGCGAGCCGTGCCCCGTCTCGCCGTGTCCTGCTGCTGAAAGAAGTCGGTGGCCATCGCGCCGCCGCCCTTGACCCGCGAAACCGAGTTACTCGAACGAGATGCTCGGCGCTTCGGCGATCGCCTCGCTGTCGAACTCGAGCAGCGTCGCGTCCTGACCGTGGCCGAACATCCCGGCGACCATGACGGCCGGGAACCTCTGCTTGAAGGTGTTGTACGTGGTCACCGCGTCGTTGAACGCCTGGCGCGCGAAGGCGACCTTGTTCTCGGTCGAGCGCAACTCCTCGCTGACCTGCATCATGTTCTGGTTGGCCTTCAGATCCGGGTAGGCCTCCGCCAACGCAAACAGGCGACCGAGGGTGCCGGTGAGGACGCCCTCGGCCGAGGCCAGCCCCTGGATCGCGGCGGCGTCGCCCGGGTTCGCGGCCGCCTGCTCCAGCCCGCCGGCCGCCATGTTCCTGGCCTGGATCACCGCCTCGAGGGTTTCCCGCTCGTGGCTCATGTAGCCCTTCGCCACCTCGACCATGTTCGGGATCAGGTCGTAGCGCCGCTTGAGCTGGACCTCGATCTGCGCGAACGCGTTCTGGTAGCGGTTCTTCAGCGTGACCAGCTTGTTGAAGGTCCCGATCAGCGACGCGCCGAAGATGACGGCGAGGAGCGCCAGACCGGCCAGAGTGACGATCGTCAGAATGCTCATGAAGTTCTCTCCCTCGGCCGGGAATGCTGTCACAGGCGGAAGGTGTACTGCGCCTTCACCGCCAGCCTCGAGTCCTGTTGCCGGAAGTCAGAGCCGCGCTCGCCTACCTCCTGCACCCAGCCCTGGCCGAAGATGAAGAACAGGTCGTTGCCCGGCTCGAGGGTCCAGCGCACCCGGCCCTGGAAGCCGAGGTTGCCCGAACGGTTGTCGAACTGCAGCACGTTCGCGAAGGACAGCCTGGGCGAGACGGCGTAGTTGAACTCCGCCCGGTGGATCCTGGCGACGAAGTCGCCCTGCGGCAGCCGCGCGAAGGTCTGCCTCGTCTCGACACTGATCGTCAACCGTGGCGGCGCGGAATACCGGAGGCTCGAACTGTAGGTCTCGGCGTCTCCCGACCAGAAGCTGCCGAAGGTGACTCCGAAGCTCCCCTGGAGCCTGCGCTTCTGCGCCGAGGTGAAGAAGATCCGGAGCGGGGTGAAGTCGTACTCGCCCTGCGGCAGAACCACGCCGGGAGAGATCTCGAAGGGCTCGAACAGCCGTTCGTAGGTCGGGTTCACGTCGAACAGGCTGTGCAGCGAGTCGCCCGACTGGAAGTGCCAGTCGACGATCGTAAAGTAGAAGTCCCGGCTCTCGATCAGGCCGTTGTCGAGTCGTGTGAACTCCGTGTAGAAGATGTCGTGGTACATCTGCTGGATGCCCAGCCACTGGTTCTTCGGCCGCGGGTTGAAGCTGGCGCCGAGGCGCAGCATGCGCACGTTGCGGCGCTGAACGAACCCGAGCGCGGGATCGAAGTTCTCCTGGATCTCGCGCCACTGCACCTGGGCGTCGTACCGGTCGTTCGGGAACGCGGCCGCGAAGCCAAACGACGCATCGTTGTCGGACACCCCCTCGTTGTCGCTCTCGAGCCCCCAGGCGTTGAAGACGAAGTTCCGACCGCTTCCCAGGATGTCGGAGGTCGCCAGGCGGAGGTCCACCCCCATCGTGGTGGCGTCCGTCTCGAGGGCCTGGTTGCCGCTGGTGACGAGCGCGCCGACGTAGGACTGCTGCCAGAAGTTCTGCCGGACCCGTCCGACGAACATGCTCTGGTCAGCGGCGAACGAGGTGTCGCGGGTACCGACGTTGAGCACGCCGACTTCGGTCCGGCCCACCCTGCCGGTCAGCTTCAGCCCGTAGTCGAGCGGCACTTCCCGGCCTCTCAGCAGACCGATGCGGCGGCTGAAGAAGGGGAAGATCTCCGCTCCCGTGCTGGGGATACCGCCGGGCTGGCTGACCCCGGTGGTCGCGAAGTTGAAGACGCCGGCATCCTGCAGGAAGAAGGACCGCTTCTCGGGAAAGAAGATCGAGAAGCGGGTCAGGTTGATCTGGCGGGCGTCGACTTCCGTTTCGCCGAAGTCCGTGTTGAGGGTGGCCGTCAGCTTCAGGTTGGGCGTCACGTTGTAGAACAGATCGAGCCCGGGCTTGCCGCGCAGGCTGTCGTCGCCGCTGCCGGCGCTGTGATCCCAGCGCCCCGCGACGAACGGCCGGATGTCCAGGCCACGGCCTTGCTCCAGGCCGCCGAGGCCCGAGATCTCCCCCGCCTCCGAGACCTGGAAGAACTGCGCGTCGAAACGGGCGCCCGCCCAGCGCCCTTCCTCGAACTTCCGCCGGATGCTCCGGCTGAAGTTGAAGCCCCAGACCGTGCCGTCTGGCGGGAAGTTCAGGCTCTTGAAGGGGATGGCGAACTCCGCGCTCCAGCCCTGGTCCGAACGCTGCGTCGCGACGTTCCAGATGGCGTCCCAGTCCTCGTTCGTCTCGCCGTTCGCGAACACGAGGCCGTCGACCAGGGCGCCGTTCGGGTTCGTCGAGAAGTAGTAGGCGTTGCTCTGATCGCGGAACGTGTCGAGCAGCAGCTCGACGTAGTCGTCGGGCCTGAGGGATGCGTCGCGGGCCATCTGCGACGCGAGGATTCGGCCCGACTCGGAGTCGTGGCACATCACGCCGATGTAGAGGTGATCGGCGTCGCGCAACAGGGTCACCTCCGTACGCTCGCTCGGCACGGCGCCCTCCGTCGGAATGCGTTGCACCAGGTTGCCGATCCGGGGCGACGACTGCCACGCCGGTTCGTCCAGGACGCCGTCGAGGAGGATCGGCTCCGACACCGCCGTGACGACCGCCGTCCGGGTCGGCCTGCTCGACTCGTCCTGACCGACGGCGACGCCGGACGAGAACGCGGCGACGAGCGCAAACGAGCAACAGAGCAACGCCGCCGGCACCGTAAACGCGCCGCGTCTACTCATGGTGCGGGCAGGCTACCAGCCGGCCCCTGCACCTGCCGCTACTCCCCCGCAGCGTGTTTCCTGACCACGAGCATCTCGACCGGTCGCTTCTCCTCGACGACCGCCAGACCCAACGTCTCCTCGATTGCCCGAAAGACGGACTCCGGCTCTGGCGTATCGAACTTCAAAAGAATCTGGTAGCGACCGGTAATCCCCGTCTCGTTGATCATCGGTCGCTCCAGCAGATAGGCGATCCGATCCACCATTCCATCCAGGTCCGTAGCACCCAGCGAATCGGAGGACACCCGAGAGCCGCGGCCCGCAGAATCCGGCAGGGGCTTCAGCTTCGGCTCGCCGTTCCTGACGAGTACGTAGGCAGCCACGATCCGGTCTTCCCAACTCGCCTCGATCCCTAGACCGGTTGAGACGACCTGCTGCATCAGTGGCTCCAGATTCTCCGGCCGGCCTCCCGAGTTCACCAGGACGTCGTACTTCTGGTCGGGCCACTCCGTCTCCATCACCATCCGGCCCGGTGGAACGTCATACGCAACTGAGAGGATCAGAGTCGCATCGGCTGCGACGAGCCTGATCTCGTCCTGACCGCGACTCATCGCGTACTCCGTCTTCGTCGTCGGACGGAAGAACATCCGAAGCTCGCCCTCCGATCCCGTCACCTGGAAGTCGTCGCTCTCGACGCGACCGGTCGCCTTCTCGAGGGTCTCCAGCTCGAGCAGCGCATCGATGTCCTCCAACTCCGGAACATCTGGCCGACGTCCCGCCATCAGCTCGACTAGGTCCTCCCTGGTCAGCTCATGAGCCCGGGTGACGGCCTGAACCACCCCTTCCTTGTCCACGAGAAACGTCGTCGGTATCGACAGGACCCCATAGTCCTGGAAAACGGATCTGTCGAGATCGAGAGCGACCAGGCCGGAGATGGGGATCGACTCCAGAAACGGCGTGACAGTCGCTGCCTCCTCGTCCGTGACGGAGACGAAGCGAACGTCCTCACCCGACAGATCCTTCTCCAACTCATTCAGGTGCGGGATCACGTCGACACAGGGTGCGCACCAGGTAGCCCAGAATTCCAGGACGGTCGCCTTCCCTTTCAGTGCCGCCCAATCCGCGTCTGCCTGGGCGGGACCGTTCAGCGTCTCTTCGATGGCGAGGGCGGGGGCCAGGTCTCCTGGACCCGGCGCGTCGGGGTTCGGGGCCGCCCAGCTCAGATCCTCGCTGGAAGCAGTGGACACTGGCTCGCCGCCCTCCTGCCTGCTCCCTGCTCCACACGCGAGCACCAACACCATCACCGGGCTGAGAAGGACTCCGATCAACGGCCTCTGCATCGTCGTACCTCGCTTGGTCTCATCCTTCTGGGCGAGGGCCCATGTGCAGGACTACGGTCCTGAACCTCGCGCGGTTTCGCGGTCCACCCACTCGCCGCGCAGCATGACGCGGTCGATCTGCAGCGTGTTGCGGATGTCGACTAGCGGATCGGCGTTCAGCACGATCAGGTCCGCGCTCATGCCGGCCGTGAGCGTCCCGAAGTCCGCTTCGCCCACCGGCGGCATCCGGCCGGCACCGGTCGCCGTGGCTGCAACGAGAGTCTCCATCGGCGTCAGTCCCGCCTCGACGTACAGCTCGAGTTCGTGGTGCGTGCCCCACCCCATCGGCACGTTGGGGGTGCCGCTGTCGGTACCGAGGGCCACCTGGATGCCGTGATCGTGGAGCGTCTTGACGAAGTCCTGCATGTGCCGGAAGGAGAGTTTGCGCCCCTCGAAGCCGTCCGCCGCGAGGACCGCGGCGCGCGTCTCCTCGTCGCTCCACCGCTCGAGCACCGCCGGGTTCATCACCGCCCGCAGCTCCCGATCGTCCAGGAGTTCCGGGTGCTCGGCGAAGTGCCAGGCGTTCTGGACGATCGACAGGGTGGGCGCGAAGCCGCAGTCCTTCTCCAGGCACAGGTCGAGGAACGCCTGACTGGGCACCGGATCCTCCATCGGCACACCGCCGCCCGGCCCGAACGTCCGCACCGTGGTGTGCATGAACTCGTTCAGGCCGACCTCGAGGAGCTGGACGCCGTCCGCCTCCTCGTTGATGTGGGCAACGGGAATGAGCCCATTCCTGTGCGACTCGTCGACGATCGCGGCCCGGATCTCCGGCGGGATCTTCAGGCCGGGTTCCGCGACCTCGTTGATCCACATCTTCGTGAAGTGAACACCGAGGGCCGCCTGCTCGCGCACCATCGCCCGCGCCTCTTCCTCCGTCGTCGGCGTGTTCGTGAAGCTCGAGTTGAAGCCGCCCGGATAGGAGAAGCCGAGACCGGCAGTGTACGCCCGCGGCAGGTCCGGCCGTCCGGCGTTCGCCTCGAGCATCAGGGCGACCTTCTCCGGGCTGTCCGAGCCGATGCTGCGGGTCGTCGTCACGCCGTAGTAAAGCTGGGACCGGAGCGCCTGCTCCGTGGCCTCCACCGGGCCGCCGTAGTGTGCGTGCAGGTCGACGAAGCCGGGGATCACTGTCTTGCCGGCCGCATCGACGACTTCCGTGCCGTCCGGCACCTCGACAGCGTCGCTCGGACCGGCCGCCCGCACGCGGCCGTCGTCGATCAGGATGACCGCGTCGGTGACGGGGTCGCCGCCCGTGCCGTCGATGAGCCGGGCGCCGAGGATCGCCAAGTCGGCGGGCTCTGCCGGCTCGGCATCAGCACCGCAAGCCACGAGGAGGGCGATCGCCGGAAGCGCGAGAACTGAAACAGCAACTCTTCTTGACATGGTGAGGGCAGGCTACCAGCCGGCTCCTGCACTTCGCCGCTCGCCCATTGCCACCGCCACGTCCCCTGAACGGCCACGAAGCCGGCTCCAGTCTCCGCAAGCTAAGGCCCTGCGCCGCCGCAGGGCAGGGAGAAGGCCTCCGTATCGACGATCGCCGGCGCCGGCTGGCCCGGCTCGTTCTCATACGAGCGCGACTCGCCGGTCACCGTGTCGGTGACCCGGATCCGGTATCCCAGATCGGTCGTCGCTGCGCCCAGCACCCACATGCGCCCGTTGATGCCGCAGCCGTCCAGCACCTTGATCACGATCTCCCAGTTCAGGGGAGCGAAGAACCGGAACAGGCCCGAGTCGTTGGTGCCCGCGTCGACCACCCGACCGGGTCCTGACTCGCCGTCCGCGCTCCACCAGTCCGCCTTCACCTCGAAGCGCGAGTCCCGCAGGCAGAGCGTTTCGTCGTCGAAACGGCAGGAACCGGCCGGTTCCGCCGCCTCCACCAGCACCGTCCGCGTAGCCGAGTCCGAACTTGAGCCGTCGTTGACGGTCAGCGTCACGTCATAGAACCCCGGCGTGGACCAGGCGTGCGTCGGCGATCGCAGATTCGATGTCGCGCCGTCGCCGAAGCTCCAGCGCCACTCCGTCACGTTCCCGCTGCTCGTGTCCACGAACGACACCGGCGCGTCCGTGAGCGTCCGGCAGAGGTCCTCCTCGCACGGAGTGTCGACCAGGAAGGATGCCTTGAGAGGCGCGCGCGGCGGCGCGGAGACCAGAACTGTCCGCGTCGCCGAGTCCGAACTCGAACCGTCGCTGACCCTCAGCATGACGGTGTAGGACCCGGGCGTGGACCACGCGTGCGTCGGCGACTTCAGATCTGACATGGTGCCGTCGCCGAAGCTCCACTGCCTCTCCGTCACATTGCCGGTGCTCGTGTCCACGAAGGACACCAGTGTGTCCGTCAGTGTCCGGCACAGCTCCTCGTCGCACGGAATGTCGAGCCGGAAGGCCGCGGTCGGCGGCGCGGGCGGCGCCACCGGCAGCGTCGCCGTCGTGATCACCGCGGCGCCCGTACAAGACCCCCTTAACGCTCTAGCAGTAAACGTGTACTCCGTGCCTCTCTTCAAGCCCGTTGCCGTGTAGGCCCTGGCCGGAGCCGGCAGGTCCGTCCAGGCATCGACCGCGTCATCGAATGGCAGCTCGGCCGTGGCCTTGAAGCGCAACTGTATCCCGGTCGCCGTCTCGGCACCGTTCACCTGCCAGGTCAAGCCGATTTCGTAGTCGCCAACCCTCGCGATGAAGTTCTCGATGCTCGGCGTTTCGGGCGCTCCAGCGTGCGGCGTCTCCGTCGCGGTTCGCGCTAGGGTCGCGCCCGATGCCATCATGGCTCGTACGGCGAAGGTGTACTCCTCTCCGTTGACGAGGCCCGTAACCGTGTATGCCCTGGCCGAAGCCGGCAGGTTCATCCAGGCGTCGACCCTCTCATCGAAAGGCAGCTCCGCCGTGGGCTTCCAACGGACCTGCACCCCGGTCGCCCGCTGGACGGGCTTCACGTTCCAGCCCAGACAGACCTCCGCGTCGCCAGCCGTGGCGGTGACGAATCCAACAGCCGGTAGTCCGGCCACGCGCGGACTGCTCGCAGAGAACCCCCGCTCGTTGTACGCGAAGACGCGGAGGTTCCTGTGCTCTAGCTCGCCAGATTCGACGATGGCCGATTCCGTGTCCGCAGGGGCGATGAGCAGCCTGGTCCAATTGCCGTGTTCCCATCCGTGGTCGCTTCGGTATTGGACTTCAAAGCCCAGTTCGTCGTGGGAGTTGTCCTTCCAGCTCAGGCGCGTCCCGTCGTCCGTGGTCGCCCAGGAAAGGTCCGAAGGCGCCCGCGGGCCCGCTCCGCGGTCGCCCAGAGTCAAGTAGGCGTGGGAACCGAACACACCATCTCTGATAGCGCCACCATGGCTGCCGTCCTCTAAGGGTCTCACATTGAACGTGTAACGGCCGCCGCGGGCAAGGCCATCGAAGTCGACCCATCCGGTGCCGGCACTGGCAAGAAAGCCGGTCTGCTCCCAGTTCCTAAGCCACGCAGTGACGAAGTAGTGGTCACTCTGCGAGTTGCCGACCCAAGTCAGGCGCACTGTCGTCGGTCCAATGGCCGACGCAGCGACATCGGTCACCGGTCCCGGCGCCGCCGGCTGCGTCCACCGGAAGGTCGCCAGTTCGCTGCTCTCGGAGTAGCCTGACGAGTTGTAGGCGAACACCCGCACTGCGTACTCGGCGCCGCCCTGAGGCCTCACCCACCACGCGTCGAAGCCGGAACGCTCGCTGTCTGCTTCCACCCGGTTCCGAGCGATCGGTTCTCCGTCTTGCAGCAGCTGCACGTCGAACCCCGATTCGTTGCCCGAGTTGTCGGTCCAACGGACATCGACCCCCGAGAGCCGCGACCTGACCGTCGCGGAAACCTCCGACGGCGCCGCGATCGGCTCGCCGGGGAAGACCAGCCTGACGATGCTGCTGCGCAAGGACCGCGCTTCGCCCTTCCGCGCTGTAACCCAGAAGTCGTAGCGCCTTCCTGGTTCCGTGCCCTCGAGGGGAAGAGCCGCCTCGGAACGGCCCTCGACCGCCTGCCGCCGAGCAAAGGAACTCTGTCGAGAGACCCACCACCTGTAGTTCACCTCGTACCCGTCCGCGTCCGGCGCGTTGTCCTGCCAGGAGAGGCTCGCGGACCCACCCTCGAACCGGACCCGAAGATCGCTCGGCGGCGCCGGAGCACCCTCTAGCGACCTCAGGTAATCGCTGTATCGCACACCGATGTGAACGGTCTCCTGCAGCACCCGCTCGTTGTCCTGTTCGTCGGCGACGCCGAGAACCGTGCCGTGGGGCCGGATCCGGGGAGTCGAGAAGAACGGCTCGATTTGGCCGTTGTAGCTCATCGCCGTGCCGAGACTCGGCATGACGTCGTAGTTCACGTGGCCGAAGGCGTACGGCCTGATCAGGCGCTCCGGGCGCTGGACGTTGTCTGGGTCGTGGTGGGCGCCCAGGCCGTGAGCGATCTCGTGCACGAAGGTAACGGCGTAGTCCTGGCACCCTTCCCGATCGTACCTGGTCCAGCCGAAGGCGTACGGAAAGAAGCCCTCTGCCGTAGTGCCCTTGCTCCGCTGGTAGTGGACGCCGCAGGGGGCGAAACCGAGCAGGCGAGCGGGCTCACCCATGAAGAGATGCACGAAGTCGGCCCCGTGCTCGTGACGCAGGCGCAGCAGGTCCCCATCGCGGCGGATCTGCCTCTCCAACGACTCGACCTCGTGCCAGCCCGCGTCTCTCTCCGCCCGGTCCAGAGTGGCCGACGCCTGCGCGATGTGCACGATGTGTGGCTCGACAGGGAGGTTGTTGTTCCGAAACACCATCTTCAGGTAGTCGCCCGCGTGGCGGATGGCCGCCAGGGCACCGCCGCGATCGGCCCAGTGCTCGGCCGCGGTAGCCGTGTAGGCCACCAGTATGTCCAGCCGGTCGTGGCTCTGCGGATTGTCTACGCGCTCGGGAGGAACCGCTGCCAAGGCCCCTGCGCGGACATGCGCATGAGGGTCGTAGCCGGCCTCCTCACCTATCTCCACCGCACAAAGGCGCGACTCGTCGTCCGGCCGCAGGCCAATGATCGGCGCCATGCCGCCCCGGCCGTCGCGCTCCGCGTCGATCTGGTACACGCCGCCGCTCGTCGACCCGAACCGGCCGACCAAACGGCCGCCCTCGACCGTCAGCACGACCGTGTCGTACTCCGCGCCGGGCTGGCCGCCGGACCACATCAGGTCGCCACCGCCACGGTCCTCGAACACGCTCCGTTCCGCGGACAAAACGCTGCCGTCTGGCGTCGGCACTTCCAGCCGCGCCGGCGCGGCGCGCAGCAGCTCCAGGTCCACCTGAACGGCCGTCGGAACCGGCCCGATCGAAGGGCCCGGGTCACCCACGGATGCCGCTTCTCCGACGCCCCGCACCAGAGTCAGAAGCTGCTGCGCCTGCGCCGTTGGAGTTGACGCCAGCAACGCCACCGCAGCCAAGGCGGAGGGCAGTGCCGCGCGACCGCCCGCAGGCGCTACCGAAGTGACAAAATCGTCCCTCACGCCATGCTCCGCGTCCATGACTCGCGACTCTGGACACCTCAAGGCCCAGCGCCGCCGCCGTGGGACAGGCAGAAGGACTCCGCCCGGTGGGGCGCCGCAGGTACTCTAGCGCGGCGACCAGCCGGTTCAGTAGTGCATGCAGGTGTTCAAGCCAGGCTTCGTCCTCGACGGGCTGTGCGGCATGTACCCGCCTGTAGAACCGGAAAGAACCGACGGCCAGCGACCCAGACGAAGCGTGGCCACCGCGCCCTCCACTGAGTCACCGAAGAACGTCCTGACGACGTGCCGCATCGTCGAGCGCTGCGTCCTCGAGATGTGGTCGGACGGCGAGTACACGTAGCGGACATCGTCCTGGTTCCTGGTCAGATGTCCCTTGCCTACGAGGATTCCGAGCACCGACCGAACTGCCGCGTCCGTCGGTGGTTCCGCCATGTGCTTGCGGACCTGCGCGCTGGTGGCCGCGACGGGGCCGAGCTACCGGCCCTGGTGAGCCGTTCTCACGAGCGCCACACCTTCAGCGGCACATGCGCGGCCGCGTGAATGAAGTCCTGGTCCGTAGTCAACAGGACCAGCTCGTGTCGAATCGCGAGCTGAGCGAGGAGCGCGTCGATCGTTCCGAGCTGCACGCCATTGCGCCGGCAACGGTTGCGTACCTCGGCTGCCTCGATGTGGTCGTTGCGATCGGGCGCGATCGCTGGCAGAGCAGAGAAACGACGCAGGATCGCTGCGCGCTGACGAGGGCCCCGGAACCCCTGCAGTAACTCCTGCAGGATGAGCCCCGTGGTGTAGATCGATTCTCGCGCGAAGAGCGCTTCGCGCAGCCGTGCCACCTCTCTCTCGGCTCCAGGTTCACTTCGACGCAAAGCCAGCGACCAGACGCTCGTGTCCACCAGGAAGTTCATGCGCCGACCGCTTCGGCGTCAGCCTTGGTCGACCCCGGGCAACCTCAGCCTTCTCGATCGTTCCTGCTTGTAGTCGTAGGCCTCGTCCCACTCCAGGGTTCCGAACAGATCGAGGATGCCGGCTTGCTCCCGTCGCGCGAGGAACTCCCGGAGGGCTGCGGTCACGGCGGCCGTCTTCGTCTTCTCGCCGCTGACCTTGACGGCTCTCTCCAGAAGTTCGGGATCGATCGCGAGGTTCGTCGCCATGTGCGGATGCTCGCACAATGAGCCGCACAAGACAAGGCTGAAGGCTGCCCTGAGGTGCTAGCCGCAGGTGCGCCCTTGGTTCCTCAGGGCGGCGAGATCCCCGGCTGCTCCGTGCAGGCTGCAATCCGCTTCAACTCGATCCGGTCGAACCAGGCGTCACCCAGGTTCGCGCCGTCGCGAACCGCTCGGATCCTGACCGCCCCGACCGAACCGGGAATGCACTTCGTCACGGCCCGGCACTCCCAGCTCCCGGTGGACGTAGCCACCAGGTGGGCGTCCGCGAAGTCCGCGTCCCGGCCCTTGCCGTCGTCGAAGTCCACCAGCACGTTGTCAGCGGCGCTTTCCCTCCGCATGCACGCCGAGAGCTGGTACGTCCCGCCCTCGACGGGAATCCAGTCCTCGGTGAGTGCCACGTCAGGTGCATTGTCGCCCCCGCCGTCGCTGCCGCGAAGCAGCATGCTCCAGGAGCCAGCGTCGAGGCCCGAAGGCGGCCGGGCGATCAGCGCGTCGCTCGAATCGGCGGTCCAGCCGGGCACCTCGTAGCTCCCAACCTGGCCGCCTTCGACGCCTTGCGCGAAGTCGTCCATGTTCCCGTTCAACACCGCCGTCTTCGGCCAGCCCGGAGAGAACGGATCGAACCACGGAACCGACGGCGCGGAGGGAACAACCGGCGTCAGGGTCTTCTCGACCGCCCACCACTCGACGACCCCGCCAGCCGCCGCAACTTCGGACCGCCGCGAGTACACGGCGCCGTAGCCCGGGGCCAGGAAGAACGTGTCGTGGACCTCCGCCTGCCCGGCATCCGACCAGAAGCGGACCTCCAGCACATCCTCGAACGCCAGGCCGTCAACCGCGGGAACCTCGAACGACGCATGATGCGCCACAACCTTGAGCCGCATCCTCGCCTCGAGCATGCCCTCCTGGTTCCGTCGGCGACTCGACAGCAATCGGCCCGTCACCGGACTTTCCACGACATCCCCCACACCCATGAAGCGGTTCATCCAGCGGAAGGGGCGATCAAGCGACACGCTCGGGCGGACTTCGTCGCCTGCCGCGGCGCCTTCGAACGTGCCCCAGTAGTCGAGGCCATCCTCGACTACCTCGAAGATGTCGTAGCGCTCGTCGCGCGGATCGCCCAGGAGAGCCAGCTTCCTCCCCCACAGCTCTCCGCGCCAGAAGGAACGAAGCCAGGCCGAACCCGAGGCCGGAGCGATGCGCCCGTCCTGCAAGCGAGCCTGGAGCTTCACCGCGCTTCCGCGTGGCAGCAGCCAGTACTCGAACATGTCGAAGACGCCGGTCGGGGCCGGAGGCGGAAGCGCGCTGGCCGCCGACGACGATGATGACGCCGCCGCCTGGTTCACCGTGATTGCGAAGGAGAGCGTCGCCGTGTCGCCGTCCTCGTCCGTCGCCGTGTAGGTGTAATCCGTCTTGGCCTGCACCTCCGTCGGCGTCCCCGACAGCGCCCGCGTCGATTCGGTGAACGTCACGCCGGCCGGAGGCGACGGCGTGAGCGTGTAGGTCAGCGTCCCGTCGCCGCCGCTTGCCGCGGGCAGCACCAAGGCACTGATCGCCGTGTCTTTCACCCACGTCTGGTTGGCCACCGTCGTGTCGCCGAACGAGGGGTCTTCCACCGTGATCGTCACGCTCGCCGTACCGGCGCCGAACCAGGCGGCGTCCTTCACCATCCGCCACGCGAACACGTAGCTGCCCGTCGTGTCCGGCGCCGTGATCGTGAACGTGAACGCCGCCGTCGCGTTCGGCGCCACGTCCGACGGCAGGGACACCCGGCTCAGACCCCACGTCTCGTTGTCGTTCGGAGTCTGCGAGCCCAGCTCGTAGTCCGCGGACGACGTCCAGGTCGTCGACCCCGTGTTCTTCATCGTCACGGTCACGGTCGCCGTGCCGCCGGCGACCATCTTCGACGGCACGCCCGAAGACGACACGAAGACCGCGTCGTCCGCCGCAGTCGCCGCCACCCCGATCTCGAACGAGATCGTCGCCGCGTCGCCGTCCGTGTCCGTCGCCGTGTACGTGTACTTCGTCGCCGCCTGCAACACGGTCGGCGTCCCCGACAGTGTCCGGGTCGACTCCGTGAACGTCACGCCGTCGGGCAAAGAAGGCGTCAGCGCATACGTCAACGCCCCGTCGCCGCCGCTTGCCGCTGGCAGCGTCAGCGCCGCGATCGCCGTGTCCCGGACCCATGTCTGATCGGCAATCGTCGCGTCGCCGAACGAGGGGTCCTCCACGGTGATCGTCACGCTCCCCGTACCGGCCCCGAACCAGGCGGTGTCCTTCACCATGCGCCACGCGAACGTGTAGCTTCCCGTCGTTGCCGGCGCGGTGATCGTGAACGTGAAGGCCGCCGTCCCGTTCGGCGCCACGGCCGACGGTACAGAGACCCGGCTCAGACCCCACGTCGTGTTGTCGCTCGGAATCTGCGAACCCAGTTCGTAGTCCGCGGAAGACGTCCAGGTCGTCGAACCCGTGTTCTTCATCGTCACGGTTACCGTCGCCGTGCCGCCGGCGACGATCTTCGACGGCACCCCGGAGGACGACACGAAGGCCGCATTGTCCGCCGGCGCCGCCGCCACCCCGATCTCGAACGAGATGGTCGCCGCGTCACCGTCCGAGTCCGTTGCCTTGTACGTGTACGCCGTCTTTGCCTGCACCGCCGTCGGCGTCCCCGACACGATCCGGGTCGACTCGGTGAACGTCACCCCAGTGGGAAGTGCAGGCGCCAACGTGTAGGTCAGCGCGCCGTCGCCGCCGCTCGCCGCGGGCAGGGTCAAGGCCTCGATCGGCGTGTTCTTCACCCACGCCTGGTCGTCGATCGTCTCGTCGCCGAACGACGGGTCCTCTACCGTGATCGTCCGAGATTCCGTCTTGTCTCCGAACCAGCCGGCCGTACCGCGGACCATCCGCCAGCGGAACTTGTAGCTCCCGACCTTTTCCGGCGCCGTGATCGTAAAGGTGAAGTCCGCCGTCGCGTTCGGCGCCACGTCCGAGGACAGCGAAGCCCGGCTCAGACCCCACGTCGTGTTGTCCTCCGGCCGCTGCGAACCCAACTCGTAGTCCGCGGAAGACGTCCACGTCGTGGTCCCCTCGTTGCGCATCCGCACCGTCACGGTCGCCGACGAACCCGCCGCGATGCGCGAGGGCACGTCCGCGTACGAGACGAACGAGGCGTCGTCCGACGCCTGGGCCGCCACCCTGATCGTGAACGAAAGCGAAGCGGTGTCGCCATCCGAGTCCATCACCGTGTACGTGTACTCCGTTGCCTCCTGCTTCTTCGTCGGCGTGCCCGACAGGGTCCGCGTGGAGGCGTCGAATGTCACGCCCGCCGGCAGGGTGCCGGTCAGAGAGTAGGTCAGATCGCCGTTACCTCCCGTCGCCGCCGGCAGCGTCAACGCAGCGATCGCCGTGTTCTTCACCCACGTCTGGTCAAGGATCGTCGAGGTGCCGAAGGACGGCGACTCATCCGCCTCGACCTCGATCTCCTTCAGCTCCGTCTTGTCACCGAACCAGTCGCCCGTGCCGCGCACCATCCGCCAGCGGAACTTGTAGCTCCCGAGCTTCGTCGGCGCCGTGATCGTGAACGTGAAGTCCGCCGCCGCGTTCGGCACCACGTCCGACGGCAACGAGACCCGGCTCAGACCCCACGTCGTGTTGTCCTCCGGGCGCTGCGAACCCAGCTTGTAGTCCGCCATCGACGTCCAGGTCGTCGTGCCATCGTTGCGCATCCGCACCGTCACCGACGCTGACGAACCGGCCGCCATCGTCGAAGGCACGCCCATGTAGGACACGAACGACGCGTCGTCCGATGCCTGGGCCGCCACCCTGATCGTGAACGAAAGCGAAGCGGCGTCGCCGTCCTCGTCCGTCGCCGTGTACGTGTACTGCGTCGCTTCCTGCTTCTTCGTCGGCGTCCCCGACAGCGTCCGCGTCGAGGCGTCGAATGTGACGCCCTTCGGCAGGGTCCCGGCCAGGGCGTACGTCAGATCGCCGTTGCCGCCGGTCGCGGCGGGCAGCGTCAAGGAGCTGATCGCGGTGTTCTTCACCCACGTCTGAGAGTGGATCGTCGAGGCGCCGAAGGACGGCGACTCGTCCGCCTCCACCGTGATCAACCGAAGCTCCGTCTTGTCGCCGAACCAGCCATCCGTGCCGCGAACCATGCGCCAGCGGAACTTGTAGCTCCCGACCTTCGCCGGCGCCGTGATCGTGAACGCGAAGTCCGCCGTCGCGTTCGGCGGCACGGCCGTCGCCAGCGAAGCCCGGTTCAGACCCCAGGTCACGTTGTCCTGCGGGCGCTGCGAACCCAGTTTGTAGTTCGCTGCCGACGTCCACGTCGTCGTCCCGTCGTTGCGCATGCGCACGGTCACCGTCGTCGAGGAACCTGCCCCCATCGTCGAAGGCACGCTCACGTACGACACGAACGACGCACCGTCCGATGCCTCGTTCGCTACCCTGATCGTGAACGAGAGCGAAGCCGCGTCGCCGTCCTCGTCAGTCGCCGTGTACGTGTGCGCCGTCGCCGCCTGTTTCTTGGTCGGCGTACCCGACAGCGTCCGCGTCGAAGCGTTGAACGTCACGCCAGCCGGCAACGTGCCGGTCAGGGAGTACGTCAGATCGCCGTCACCTTCCGCCGCGGCGGGCAGCGTCAGGGAGCTGATCGCGGTGTCCTTCACCCATGTCTGGTCGAGGATCGTCGACGTACCGAATGACGGCGTGCCCGCTGGCGGAGATGGGGTCTCGCTGTCGTCGTCCGCCACCGTCACGCTCACCGACGACGACACGTTGCCGTAGTCGCCGCCGCTCGCGCTCAGGCTGACGGTCGTGCTCTCGTTGTCCGCGTCATCGTCCTGGACGCCCGCAATGGTCACCGTCTGCGACGTGCCGTAGTCGGCTACGGTGAAGCTCAAGCTCGCCGGACTCGCCGTCGCCGCCCCCGTGTCCCCGCTCGATATCGCCACGGTCACGGCTCCAGTCGGCTGCGTCGAGAGCGCCACGGTGAACGTGCCAGTGCCGCCCTCGGCGACGCCCAGATCGGTCGCGCTCAACACCAGGCCCTGTGTGTCGTCGTCCGTCACCGTCACGCTCACCGACGACGACACGTTGTCGTAGCCGCCGCCGCTCGCGCTCAGGCTGACGGTCGTGCTTTCGTTGGACGAGTCATCATCCTGGACGCCCGCCACCGTCACCGTCTGCGACGTGCTGTAGTCGGCCGCGGTGAAGCTCAGGCTCGCCGGACTCACCGTCGCCGCCCCGGTGTCACCACTGGACACGGACACGGTCACCGCGCCCGTCGGCTGCGTCGACAGCGCCACGGTGAATGTGCCGTTGCCACCCTCGGCGACGCTCAGATCCGTCGCGCTCAACGCCAGGCCCTGGGTGTCGTCGTCCGTCACCGTCACGCTCACCGACGACGAGACGTTGCCGTAGTCGCCGCCGCTCGCGCTCAGGCTGACGGTCGTGCTCTCGTTGTCCGCGTCGTCGTCCTGCACGCCCGTCACCGTCACCGTCTGCGGCGTGCCGTAGTCGGCAGCGGTGAAACTCAGGCTCGCCGGACTCACCGTAGCCGCCCCGGTGTCCCCGCTCGTCACAGTCACCGTCACGGTGCCCGTCGGCTGCGTCGAGAGCGCCACGGTGAACGTGCCAGTGCCGCCCTCGGCGACGCTCAGCTGCGTCGTGCTCAACACCAGACCCGGGGTGTCGTCGTCCGTCACCGTCACGCTCACCGACGACGAGACGTTGACGTAGCCGCCGCCGCTTGCGGCCAGGCTGATGCTGGGACTCTCGTTGGACGCGTCGTCGTCCTGGACGCCCGTCACCGTCACCGTCTGCGACGTGCTGTAGTCGGCCGCGGTGAAACTCAGGCTCGCCGGACTCACCGTCGCCGCCCCGGTGTCACCACTGGACACGGACACGGTCACCGCGCCCGTCGGCTGCGTCGACAGCGCCACGGTGAATGTGCCGTTGCCACCCTCGGCGACGCTCAGATCCGTCGCGCTCAGCACGAGGCCCTGCGTATCGTCGTCCGTCACCGTGACGCTCACCGACGACGACACGTTTGCGTAATCGCCGCCGCTCGCGCTCAGGCTGACGGTCGCGCTTTCGTTGTCCGCGTCGTCGTCCTGGACGCCCGTCACCGTCACCGTCTGCGACGTGCTGTAGTCGGCCGCGGTGAAACTCAGGCTCGCCGGACTCACCGTCGCCGCCCCGGTGTCACCACTGGACACGGACACGGTCACCGCGCCCGTCGGCTGCGTCGACAGCGCCACGGTGAATGTGCCGTTGCCACCCTCGGCGACGCTCAGATCCGTCGCGCTCA
>JAPOVF010000173.1 GCA_026708285.1 Acidobacteriota bacterium | reverse complement strand
ACTGTCCCGGCGCGCAGAGGAAACGGGAGAGTTCCGGATCGTCCTCGACCCGGGCCACGGAGGCGCCGACACCGGCGTTTCGTCGCCCGACGGCGTGACCGAGAAGGACCTGGTGCTCGAGATTGCGCGAGAACTCGGGTCGCACCTGGCGGACAGCCTGGACGCGCGCGTCGTGCTGACCCGGACGGACGACGCCGATGTGGCCCTCGAGAACCGCACCGCCATGGCCAACCAGCGCCGGGCGGATCTCTTCCTTTCCCTGCACGTGAGTCCGGACTCTCCGTGGGCCGCGGGGGACGGGTTTCAGACGTACGTCCTCGATCCGCCGCCGGCACTCTTCGAACCGGCCGCGGACGAGGAGGAAGTGGAGGACACGGCGGACGCGGAAGTGGAGCCGGTCGACGACGACGAGTGGGGCGAAGAGGCCCCGTTCGACGACCTGGGCGCCGAGGCGGAAGACACGCAGGAGATTCAGGTCGCCGTTCCCGCGCTTGAGCTGTGGGAGCGGGCGCAGGACAGCCAACTCGAGAGGAGCCGGCTGCTGGCGCGGCTGATCCAGAGCCATGTCAGCGACGCGCTCGAGCAGCCGAACCGCCGCGTTTCCAGGGCGCCGCTGCGGGTGCTCACCGGCGCTTCGATGCCCGCGGTCTTGATCGAACTCGGATCACTCGGCGGCGACGAGGAAGGAGCGCCGCTGCTCGACGAGTTCTACCGGCGCGAGTTGATCGAGGCGGTCGGGCGGGCGATCCGCCTGTACCGCGGCGTCGTGGCCGGCGCCGGCGGCGCCGCCGACGGGGCGGGGTCGTGAGTCGCGCGCCGTCGCCCGTGTGTTCGGTCATGGCCATCGCGTTGCTTGCCGGTTGCGGCGGTTCGGGCGAGAACGGCGCCGTCGACGGCGAAGTAGAACTCACGGCACCCGGGGAGGACTTCCTGGCCACACTTTGCTTTCCGACGGGCCTCGGACTGCTTCGCTGCGAGGAGCGGCCGATCCCCGCCGAAGGCAGCGCGGAGGAGACGGCCGCCGTCATCATCGAAGCACTGATCGCCGGTCCGGAGCGGGCGGAGGCCCCTGACCCGGTCGCGGGCGAGCCAGATGACGAAGACGGCGATCCGACCGACGCGACCGACCCGATCGACGACGTGTTTCCGGCGTTGCCGGCCGGGGTCCGGCTCCTGGCGCTGGAGGTGCTCGACAACGTGGCGTATGTCGACCTGACGATGGCTGACGTCGGCGACGGAAGGGGCGACGCGGCGGGCCGCTCCGCGCTGGTCCTGGAGCGGCCGGCGATGGGGCTGACGGAGGAGCTCCTGGCCGTCTACAGCGTCGTGAACAGCCTGACCGCGAACAGTCTGGGCATCGACCGCGTGGTGCTGATGTGGAACGGCGAGCAGCGCCCGACCTTCGCCGGCCATGTCGACACGACGAGACCGCTGATGGCCGACCTGGAGCGGAACGCGGAGCCGTCCGGCGGCGTCTGATCGGTGTCTTCTCCTGAACCCCTGATCGGCGTCTTCGACTCGGGAGTCGGTGGCCTGACCGTGGTCGCGGCCCTGCGCCGCCGGTTGCCGCGGGCGTCCATCGTCTATCTTGGCGACACGGCGCGCCTGCCCTACGGCACGAAGTCGCGGCGGACGGTGCTGCGCTACTCCCAGGCGAACGTGGACTTCCTGGAGCGATGCGGGGTCGACGCCCTGGTCGTCGCCTGCAACACGGCGTCGGCGATGGCGCTCGAGGATCTCGGGGTACGGGCTCCGCACTGGGGCGTGCTGGAGCCGGGCGCGTCGGCGGCCGTTGTCGCCGCGGACCGGCACGTCGGCGTGATCGCCACGGAATCGACCGTCCGGTCGGGTGCGTACGAGCAGGCGATTCGGCGCCTCGACCCGGGGTTGCGGGTCAGCCAACAGGCGTGTCCGCTACTCGTGCCGCTGGTCGAGGAGGGTTGGGAGGAGGATGAGATCACCGAACGCGTCGTCGCCCGCTACCTCGAGCCCCTGCTGCGGGACCGGATCGATACCCTGCTCCTGGGCTGTACCCACTATCCGCTGCTGCGCGGGGTGCTCGAGCGCGCATGCGGCCCGGCGGTCACCCTGGTGGACTCGGCCGAGTCCACCAGCAGGGAGGTGGAGCGGGAGCTCGGCAGCGGTGCGGGCGCCGGCGCCGGCCGCTCGCCGAGTGTGAGACTCTTCGCCACCGACGCCGGTCCGCGATTTGCCAAACTCGCGGAGCG
>JAPOVF010000380.1 GCA_026708285.1 Acidobacteriota bacterium | reverse complement strand
GACCCTGGCGCCTTCTCCCTTCGCCCGCTCCCTCGTCTTCGCCTACGAAGAGCGTTTCCTCTACGACCAGGACGCGCCTGCGGCGGAGCGCCGGGCCCAGGCGCTGACGCTTGACCGCGAGCTCCTGCGCGAACTGCTCGGCACGACCAGCCTGCGGGAGCTGCTCGATCCGGACGTGATCCAGGAGGTCGAGGAGGAGTTCCAGGGCCTTTCGCTGGACCGCCGCGCGCGGCACGAGGACGACCTCTACGATCTGCTGCGGCAGACCGGCGGTCTGACCCGGGAGGAGATCGAGGCGCGGGCGCCCGGTGAGGCGGGCGAGTGGCTCCTGGACCTGGCGCGGCAGAAGAGGGCCGTCGAGATCGAGTTCAAGGGCGGCGAGCGGATGTGGACGGCCGCGGAGGACGCGGCGCTCTACCGCGATGGTCTGGACGCGGCGATGGCCCACGGACTGCCCGCGGACCTCCTGGAGCCTCGCCCGGAGCCGCTCGAGAGTCTCTTGCGGCGCTACGCGCAGAGCCACGGGCCGTTCACAGCCGCTGACGCGGCGGCCCGTTTCGGCCTGCCGGAGGGGGCGATCGAACCCCTGCTGACGAGTCTCGAAGAGGCCGGCCGGCTCGTCCGGGGCGAGTTTCGTAGGGAAGGCGGCGGTGTCGAATGGTGCGACCAGGAGGTGCTCCGCCGGATCAAGCGTCGGACACTGGCCAGGCTGCGCCGCGAAGCCGAGCCGGTCGACGGAGCGGCTCTGGCGCGGTTCCTGGGTCGATGGCAGGGCGTCGACACGGCGGCGGCGCCGACTCTCCCGGCGTCGCGGGACCGCGGGCGAATAGTGGCGCCGGCACCGTCGGATCGAGCCCTGGTTCGCCTCAGGGAATCCGCGGCGCAGCTCGAAGGGGTGCCGCTTTCCTGGCGGACCCTGGTCGACCACGTCCTTCCTGCCCGCGTGCCGGGCTTTCGTCTCGAGATGCTGGATGGACTCGCGGCGGCCGGGGAGCTTCTCTGGGTGGGCGACGGCAGGCTCGGCTCGAGAGACGGCCGGGTAGCGGTCTACCGTCGGGAGCGGTTCCAGGTTCTGGCGCGCGCGAGCGAGCCGTCCGAACAACCGGACGGGCAGCGGGCCGATACGCCGCACGGCGCGATCCTCGATCGCCTCAGGACGCGCGGCGCCTGCTTCACGTTCGACCTGGTCGGCGGCGTGGTCGGCGACGGCGACTGGGGCGAGACGGAAGTCGAAGCGGCAATCTGGGACCTCGTGTGGGCGAGCCGGATCACGAACGACACGTTCCTGCCGCTCGCTTCGCTCGGCAGGCGCCGGCGGTCGTCCGCCGGTCGTTCTCCCCGCGGACTTCCTCGCGGCTGGCGTCGCGGGCCGCGGGCCGGGACCGCGTCGGCTGCCATGCGGGCCGGTGTGGCGGGCGCCCGCCGCGGCCGGGCCGGGATGCTGGCGGGCGGCCGGTGGTCGCTGGTGAGCGATCTGGCCGCGCCGGCCGGGCGGACAAGCGACACGGAGTGGGCTCACGCCACGGCGACGCTGCTGCTCGACCGCTATGGCGTGGTCGCGGCCGAGACGGCGCGCAACGAGCATGTGCCCGGCGGGTTCGAGGCCCTCTATCCGGTGTTGCGCGAGATGGAGGAGGCGGGCCACATCCGCCGCGGCTACTTCGTCCACGGCCTGGCCGGCCGCCAGTTCGCCCTGCCGGCGGCGGTCGAGCGCCTGCGGCGCGAGCGGAAAGGACCGGCGAAGCGCGGGCCGATCGGGATCCTGCCCGCCGTCGACCCGGCGAATCCGTGGGGCGCCGTGCTTCCCTGGCCCCAGCTTGGAGCCGAGATCGATCCTCGAAAGCGCGGCCCACGCCGCGTGCCCGGCGCCTGGCTCGTCCTCCGGGCCGGCTCCCCCTGTCTCTTCCTCGAGGCCGGCGGCCAGGGCGTCTGGACCTTCGCTGCTCTCGGCGGCGACTCGGAACCCGGGGAAGCTTGGGCCGCGCTCCGTGACCTCGCCGGAAGCCGTCGGCGCCGGACGCTCCGCCTGCTACGGATCGACGGCCGTCCGGCCCACGAGTCCCCGTGGACCGCGACGATCGATGCCTGCGGCTTCGAGAAAGACCTCGACGGCTACCGGGTCAGCCGGTTGCTGCCGGCGGTGTAGCCGGGGATCTGGCCCTCAGGTCGACTCGCCGAACGCTTCGCGGAGCGCGGCGCAGGCCTCGTCGACCGCCTGGCGGCCGCCGCTGAGGATTGGG
>JAPOVF010000320.1 GCA_026708285.1 Acidobacteriota bacterium | reverse complement strand
GAACCTGGCCTCTTCGCGCAGGATCGTGGAGTTGGCGTTGAACAACATGGCTGAGGCGCTGGCCGAGGCCTGACTGCGGCGCTAGTCCAGCGGTTCCTCCTCCCGCCAGGAGGACTCTCCGTCCGCGTAGTGCTCCCGTTTCCAGATCGGCACTTCGGCTTTGAGGCGTTCGAGAGCCAGTCGGTTCACCTCGTAGGCCTGACGGCGGTGGGCGGATGCGGTGGCGATGACTACGCTCGCATCGCCTACTTCGAGTGTGCCCAAGCCGTGGACAATCTCGACGCGGGTTCCGGGTTCAGCCGTCTCGAGCTCGTTCACGATCCGTTCAAGGCGCCTCTCCGCCATCGCTGGATAGGCCGAGTAGGTAATGCGCTCCACGGGGCGGCCGCCGAAGGAGTTACGGACGTTGCCGACGAAGACGACGACCGCTCCCTTGCCGGTGTCCTCTACGCCGGCGCGTACGGAGGCCACCGTGTCCGCGTGGACGGGGCCGTCCCGCAGCCGTCCGGCAGAGGCACCGCAGGAGCCGCCCGACACCGGGGGCAGCAACGCCACTTCGGCGCCGTCGTGAAGCGTGACGGTCCGGTCCCCGGCGACTTCCCCGTCGACGGCCACTGCCAGGCGCGGCCAAAGGGCTTCCAGACCCGGATATGCCGCCGTCAGGCGCTCGACCAGGTCGGCGACCGTGCTGCCGTCCGGGAGGTCGTGTTCCGTCTCGGCGCTGCCTACAGCGTCCAGCGCGGTGGCGAAGCTCAGCACCCTTACGATCAAGACGGGGAAGGCTAACAGGGGTAGTCTCCCCGCCTACTCGGAAGTCCGGCAACGCGATGCGCCTCCTGCTCTTCGACATCGACGGCACCCTGGTTCGGTGCGGCCCCCAGATCGGGCCCATCTTCATGGGCGCGCTCAAGCGCACCTTCGGCCGGACCGGCAACGTCCGCGCCTACGACTTCGGCGGCAGGACGGACACGGAAGCGGTCATCGACCTGATGACCGGCGCCGGCATCCCGCGCGACGAGGTCGAGGGCCGGCTGGACGAAGTCCGATCGCACTACAACGGCCTGCTCGAACGGCTGGACCCCGAGCAGATGAGGCTGCTGCCCGGCGTCGTCGAGCTGCTCGAGGAGCTCGCCGCCGCCGAGGACGTCTGCGTGGCCCTGCTCACCGGCAACTGGGAGATCGGCGCCCGGGCCAAGCTCGAACCGTTCGGCCTCAACCGCTTCTTCGACTTCGGCGCCTTCGGCGAGGACGGCGTCCGGCGGAACGAACTCGTGCCTGTGGCGGTCGAGCGCGCTGCCGAACGTCTCGGCTCTCCCCCAATCGCGAGCGACGTCGTCATCATCGGCGACACGGTCCGCGACATCGCCTGCGGTGACGCCCATGGGGTGCCGGTGCTGGCCGTGGCCACCGGTTTCACACCCGACCACCGGTTGGAGGCGGCCGGTGCCCGCTGGGTCGTGCCGGATCTCCGCCACGCTTCCGTTCGGGAGATCCTCCTCGACGGCCACGGCGCCTCCCGCCAAACGCCATGAGCTTCGAACGCGACATCGAACTCCTGACCACCGGAGCAGCTCTCTGCAAGGCGGCCCCGACCTCCCGACTCGAACTGATGGGCCCAGACCGCGAACGGTTCTTCGGCGGCATGGTCACGGCTGCGATCGAGGGTCTACCGCAGGGCAACGGCCATTTCGGCTTCATCACCGATGTCCGCGGCCGCATCCTCGCCAGCGCCACCGTGCTGGCGCTCGAAGACCGCCTGTGGCTGGAGATCCCGAAGGGTCGCGGCAGGACGATCATCGAACACCTCGAGAAGTACATCGTCACCGACCAGGTCGAGATCCTGCCGCTCGGCGACATGGCTTCGGTGAGGATCGCCGGGCCGAAGAGCGCCGAGGTGCTGGCCGATCTCGGCGCCTCAGCGGCCCGCGACCTGACCGAGCCCTGGAACCACACCCAGGTCGAATTCCTCGACTACCAGGCCCGCCTGGTGCGCGAGGGCGACGGCGGCGTGCCGGCCTTCTCGCTGTGGCAGTCCTCCGCGATCGCGCCGCTCATGGCGGAAGACCTGGCGGAGACGGGAATCCCCCAAGTCGGTACCGGGGCCACCGAAGCCCTCCGCATCGAAGACGGCCACCCGCTTTGGGGCGTCGACTACGACGACACCAACCTGCCCCAGGAGACCGGCATCGAGGACGCCGTCGACTACGAGAAGGGCTGCTACCTCGGCCAGGAGATCGTCGCCCGCA
>JAPOVF010000253.1 GCA_026708285.1 Acidobacteriota bacterium | reverse complement strand
CCCGGCACCGACTCGATCTACAAGTACATCACGCTGTGGGAGGAAGTCCTGCGGCTGATCCGCGGTTCCTACGTCGAGGAGGTCGGCGGCCGCGGTCTGATGGCGGGCGCTCTGGACGGAGTGACCGACGCCCTGGATCCGTTCTCGGTGTATGTGCCGGCGGGCGAGGTGGAGTCGTACCGGGCCGCGCGGGAGATCGGCCGCCGCCACAGCGGCCTGCTGGTGCTCAAGGAGCGCGGGACGGCCTACGTCGCCGCGGTGGACCGCGGCAGTCCGGCCGACCTGGCGGGGTTCGAACGGGGCGACATCGTGTCCATGATCAACGGCCGTTCGTCTCGCGAAATGCCGCTCTGGGAAGTGCGCCGGCAGTTGGCCGGCCCGGTTGGCTCGAACGTGCTGCTGGAAGTCGTTCGAAGCAGCGAGGAGGATCCGCTCGAAGTGAGCCTCGCTCTTGCCGAGTACGACTTCCTGCCGCCGGAGTTCGAGGAGGCGCGCGGCGTCGGCGTGCTCACGATCCCGAGTTTTGTCGAGGGCACGGCGGAGCACGTCGAAGCGGCGCTCGCCGGGTACGCGGGAGACTCGCTGCTGATCGATGTGCGGGGTGTTGCCGGGGGATCGGTCGCGGATGCCTACGCGGTCGCGGGCCGGTTCGTGCAGGGTGAACTGGGTGGCCTCGTCGACCGCGAGGACCGCGAGCTCCTGAGCTTCAAGGGCGCCGGCGGCCTCTATTCGGGCGACATCGCGGTACTGGTCGACCGGAGTTCTCAGGGAGCCGCCGAAGTCCTGACCGCGGTGCTCGGGAAGGCGAGAGACGCCGAACTCTACGGTGAACCGACCTTCGGCTACGCGGGCGAGGTCGAGCAGATCGAGCTGCCGAACGACGGTGGCGTGCTGGAGTTGACGTCGGCCTTCTACACCGACCCCGACGGCGAGCGGCTGAACAGCAGGATCCGCATCGAGCGGGAGCACCGCCTCGGCGCTCTCTTCTTCGCCGAGCCGGAAGACGGCTCGGATCCGGTGCTCGAGGGCGCGATCGACAAGATGTTGGAGCCTCCCGCGGCGTCGACGAACCTGTAAGCGACCGCGGTAGCCGCGGGGTTACTCCTCTTCCCGCTTGGCACGTTCCCATAGCCGTTCCATCTGCTCCATCCGGCTGCCGTCGGTCCCGGTGCGGACTCCCGATTCGAGTTCCGCTTCCACCACCGCGAAGCGGCGGCGGAACTTCAGGTTGGCTGCCGCGAGGGCGCGCTCCGGATCCACCTTGAGATGGCGGGCCAGATTGGCCACGGCGAAGAGGACGTCGCCCAGCTCTTCTTCGACCTTCGTCGTCGGCGTCGACTGGCCCGTGGCCATCTCCCGGTCCAGTTCTTGGAGCTCCTCGGACACCTTGGCGCGCACGGCCGCGGCCGCGTCCCAGTCGAAGCCGATGCCGGCCGCCTTCTGACCGAGGCGGTAGGCGCCCACCAGGGCCGGCAGCGATGCGGGGACGCCGTCCAGTACGGAACGCCCAGCCCGATCACGCTTGCGTTGCTCCCAGAGGGCCGCGACCTCGGCCGCGGATGAGGCCTCCTCGTCGCCGAACACGTGCGGGTGACGGGCCACCATCTTCTCGATCACGGTTCGAATCGCGTCGCCGACCGGCACGTCCGACAGCTCGGCGCTGGCGAGCCGGGCGACGTAGACCGCCTCGAAGAGCAGATCGCCCAGCTCCTCGTTGATCGCCGCGGGGTCGCGCTCGTCGATCGCGGCGGCCAGCTCGTGCGCCTCTTCGATCAGATAGGCACGCAGATCCCCAAGGGACAGCTCGCGATCCCAGGGACAATCCCGTCGCAGCCGGTCGATCAGGGTGCCGAGCGGAGCCAGCGAGGATGGATCCCCGGGTGCTCCGTCGGCTCTGTTACGATCACTCATTCTTCGGTAGGGGTCGGATGTGAAGGTCACCGACAGGAGGATGTTCACGGACGACGGCGAGTTGCGCGAAGAGTACCGCTT
The DNA here is from genome assembly GCA_026708285.1 of Acidobacteriota bacterium. GTDB lineage: Bacteria > Acidobacteriota > Thermoanaerobaculia > Multivoradales > Multivoraceae > Multivorans. Next base: position 257 of record JAPOVF010000253.1, on the reverse strand, counting down.
CCTCGAGCGGCAGAAGGGCGCGAAAGAGGCCGAGACCCCACCGCCCGCGGCACCGGACTCCACCCCGCGGGAAGCCCCGGGCATGGACGGAGGCGAACCGTCCCTGAGCGGCCCGGGCACGAGACCCGCCGAGGCGGCCGCGGGCCAGTCGCCGTCGGCCGGTCGCGGTCCCGGTTTCATGGATCTGGTGGCCATGCTCGCGGAGCCGATCGCCTTCCTGCTCGGCGATGCGCAGCTTCCGGATGGCCAGAGCGCTG
>JAPOVF010000021.1 GCA_026708285.1 Acidobacteriota bacterium | reverse complement strand
GTTGGGCCGGTTTCAACTGCTCGCTGCCCCACAAGGTCGCGGTGATCGAGCACCTCGACGGCCTGGGCGAATCGGCCCGCCTGATCGGCGCGGTGAACTGCGTCGTCCGTGACGGAGACGGCCGCTTCATCGGCGAGAACACGGACGGCAAGGGCTTCCTCCGCTCACTCGAGGACGTGACGCCGGCGGCCGGCAAGCGAGTCGCGCTCTTCGGCGCCGGCGGTGCCGCTCGGGCGATCGCGGTCGAACTCGCCTTGGCCGGAGCAGCAAAGATCACCGTCATCAACCGCACGCGCGAACGGGGCGAAGAACTGGTACAGCACATCGGCACCCACACGGCGACCCGGGCGCGGTTCGAGCACTGGCGCGGCGTCTACCGGCTGGCCGCGGAGGTCAACGTGGCGATCAACGCCACGTCGATCGGTCTGTTCCCGGACGTGGAGGCCGAGTTGCCACTCGAAGTCGATTCGCTCCGACCGCCGATGGTTGTCGCCGACGTGATTCCGAACCCGCCCAGGACCCGCCTGCTCGACGCGGCCGCGGCACGAGGCTGCACCGTCCTCGACGGCCTCGGCATGCTCGTCAACCAGGGAATGAGCGGGATCCGCTACTGGACCGGAGTCGAGGTCGATCCCCGGGTCATGCGGGCCCGCCTGGAGGCGATCTTCGGCTGAAGCCGGTCGAGCAGCACCGCGGCGAGGATCAGGGCCCCGAACACCACCTTCTGCTCGTAGGAGGCGACACCCGCGATGTTCAGACCGTTCTGGATGACGGCGATGATCATCGCGCCGATCAGCGTCCCCGCGATTCGGCCGCGGCCGCCCGCCAGGCTCGCGCCGCCGACCACCACGGCGGCGATCACCTGCAGTTCGTAGAGCTCGCCGGCGTTGGGCCGTCCGCCCTCGAAACGCGAGGCGTCGACGATCCCCGCCAGGCCGGCGAAGACCCCGCACAGGCAGTAGACGGTGAGCAGCACCGCGGTCACCGGCACGCCCGACAGGCGCGCGGCCTCGACGTTGCCGCCGACGGCGTAGACGTAGCGTCCGAACATGGTCCGCGTCATCAGCAAATGGGCGGCCACGAACAGGACGAGCATGAGCACGATCGGATTCGGCACGCCGAGCACGGCGCCGTTGCCGAGCCAGGCGAAGGCCGTCGCATCGACCCTCACGGCCTCCGGCGTACCCTCCGCGCCGCCGCCGACCAGACGCCGTTGATGACCGACGGCGAGGATCAGGGCCACGCCGCGGGCGAGCATCATCAGCCCAAGGGTGGCCACGAACGGCGGTACCCGGAACGCGGTGACCATCGTGCCGCTGAGGAGACCGCCCAGCGCCGCGGCCGCGACACCCAGGAGCATTGCCGCCAGAAGTCCCGCCGGCGAGGCCGCGGCGCCGCCGAACCACTCCTGCGCCGCCACCGCGGTGATCACGCCGGCCAGCGCCAGCAGACTGCCGACGGAGAGGTCGATGCCCGCGGTCAGGATGACCAGGGTCATGCCGAGCGCGATGATCGCGATGTCCGCGTTCTGGTTCACCACGTTGAGCAGATTGCGGGCCGTCAGGAACGTCGGCCAGTGGTAGCTGCCCGGCGAGAACACCGGCGTCCCGGCGGTTCGCACCGGCCCCCACTCGGAGGCGATCCGGTGGGTGGCGATCGCATCGAGGGAATCGCCGGCCCCGGCGATCCGCCCCAGTTCGAGCCGCACGTCGCGCGGTTGGCCGAAGACGCGGCCGGCGATCCGGGCGCCGGTGGCGTCGAGTCCCTGCTCGATCGCCCGCGCGAACACGCGGTCGGCCTCCGTGTCTCGCGCCACGATGAGCACCGAGCATGGCGCCGGGCACGCCTCCAGCACCTGGCGCGCGACCGCGCCGCCGGAACGACTCGTGATCGGGTTTTGCTCGCGCCAGGTCGCCACGCTCGAGATCAGGCAGAGGAGGACGAGCACCACGACCGAGAGGTTGCGGCCCAGGAGATCCAGCAACCGGCGACGCCACCGGCCGGCGGCGGACTCTCCGACCCCTTCAGGCAACGGACGGTTCCTCCGAGAGGCCGATCCCCGCCGCGATCCGCAACACGCCGGCCGGGTCGGCGCGCGCCGGATCCGGGATCTCGCCCCGAACACGCCCGTCGTGCATGACCAGCACCCGGTCGCTCAACCCGAGAACCTCCTCCAGCTCCGAGCTGATCAGGAGCACGGACTTGCCTTCCGACGCGATGCGGCGGATCCACTCGTAGATCTCGTAGCGCGCGC
>JAPOVF010000106.1:18861-21915 GCA_026708285.1 Acidobacteriota bacterium | reverse complement strand
CCACGACCGCGCTCAGGTAGAGCAGCGCCTGGCCCGGCTGGGGCGCCCGCACGAGCAGGCCATGCGTTGCGGCGAGCACGTCCCGGCGACTGATCTGCCCCACCAGCCGGCGGCCCCGGAGCACCGGCAACCGGCGATACGGCGTGCTCTTGAAGATCCGCGCGATCGTCAGGATGTCCGTGTCCTCGGAGATCGTGCGGGCCTTGCGGTCCATGAAGGCCGAGGCGTCGGTGGAGTCGAGCTCGAAGTCTCCCGGTTCGCCCTCCTCGTCCGGCTCCGCGAGGTCCTCCAGCCCCAGTTCACTGCTGCGCTCCCGCAGGATCGACCGGCGACCGTCGAGCGCCGAGGTCAGATGATGCTCGGCCGCGAGTACGTCGCGGCGGCTGACCTGGCCCACCAGGGTGCCGCCCTCGACCACCGGAAGGCGCCGGTACTCGGTGTCCAGAAAGCGCTGGGCGATCTCCAGTAGCGGCTCGGTGCCGTCGATCACGCGGCCGAAGTCCGTGTTCATGAAGGCGTCGACCGGAGCCGCCGGCAACTGGTCGTAGGCGAGGCCGAGCAGCACGTCCATCGAGAACTTCTCGGAGAAGACGCCGAGCAGCCGGCCGCCGCTGTCCACCACCGGCGCCCCCGAGATCCGGTTCTTGAGCAGCAGTCCGATCGCATCGAGAGCCGACATGCCGGCCTGCAGCTTGACCAGGCGCCTGGCCATGAAGTCGCGTGAGCGGGTCCGCCGGCTCCGGGCCAGTCCCTGCTCGTCCGCGGCGCGGGCGGTCACCGTGAGCACGGTGAGGCAGCTCTTCTCCGACAGCATGCCCAGGTAGCGGTGGCGCTCGCCGATCACCGGCGCACCCGTAATGCGGTGCCGCAGCAGGGCGCTGATGCCGTCGTAGACGTGGGTGCGGGGATGCACCGTGACCAGCTTCGTCACCATGATGTCCCGCGCAAGCTGCGGCTTGTCGATCGTCTTGTCCATGACCCGTTTCATCGTACCAGCGGCCGCGCCGACCGGGAGCCCCGCGGCGCACCGCCGGCTGGTAGGGTTGCCGCTTCGCCAGATTCCGAAACCAGATCATCTGCCCGTGGATAGGAGACGCACATGACCCGTGCCGCGAGCCTGACCCGCCTTCTGACCGCCATCCTCGCGGTCGCCTTTCTGAGCATCGGTCTCACTGCGTGTGACCAGACCAGAGCCGACGTCCCGATCGAGGGCCCCCGCGACCTCGCGCGCGTGGCGCCGGAAGCAGTCGGCATGTCGAGCGACCGCCTCGACCGGCTGAACGACGCGATGCAGGGCCTCGTCAACGACGGTCTCCTCGCCGGCATCACGACGATGATCTCGCGCCACGGCAAGGTCGCCCACTTCGGCACCTTCGGCCACCGCGACATCGAGGCCGGCTCCGAGATGAGCGAGGACGTCATCTTCCGGATCTACTCGATGACCAAGCCGATCACCGGCGTCGCCCTGATGATCCTGTACGAGGAAGGCAAGTTCCGGCTCTCCGACCCGGTCCACCGCTACATCCCCGAGTTCGAGGGCCTGGTCGTCGCCAGGGAAGATGGGCCGAATGGTCAGCCGATCACCGAGCCGGCCGACCACCCGATGACGATCCGCGAGCTGATGGCGCACACCGCCGGCCTTTCCTACGGCATCTTCTCGCAGTCCCAGGTCGACACGCTGTACAACGAGGCGAACGTCCTCGACAACGACTCGACGCTCAAGGACATGATCGACAAGTTGTCGAAGATCCCGCTGCGCCAGCAGCCGGGCTCGGCATGGCACTACAGCGTCGCAGTCGACGTCCAGGGCTACCTGGTCGAGGTGCTCTCGGGACAGCGCTTCGACGAGTTCCTCAACGAGCGTCTGTTCGGTCCGCTGGGCATGAACGACACCGCCTTCCACGTGGCCGCGGACAAGGCGGACCGCTTCGCACAGGTCTACACCCACGACACGGACGGCAACCTGGCTCCCCAGGAAGGCTTCGGCGGACGCCGGAACTACCTCGAGCCGCCGAACTTCCTCTCCGGCGGGGGCGGCCTGGTGTCGACCACGATGGACTACATGCGGTTCTCCCAGATGCTGCTCAATGGCGGCGAACTGGACGGCGTGCGCATCCTCGCTCCCTCGACAGTCAAGCTGATGCACCTGAACCACCTGCCGCGCGAGCTCAAGGAGATGTCGCCGGGCACCGGCTTCGGTCTCGACTTCGCCGTCGTCCTCGACCCGGTCGCCGCCGACGGCATCTCCAAGGGCGAGTACTACTGGGGCGGCGCCGCCGGCACCTGGTTCTGGATCGACCCGAAGGAAGACCTCGTCTTCGTCGGCATGATCCAGCACTTCGGCCCGCGACGGCCCGACGTTCGGTCGCTGAGCCGGCGCCTCACCTACCAGGCGATCCTCGAGTAGTCGTCGGAGCGGGCGGGCGTCGGACGCACCCGCCCGCCCGGGTCGGGGCTTGGGGGGTCCGCCCCCTGGTGCCGTTCGCGCTTGGTCAGACTGTGAAGGGGGGTGCGCTCACTGCACTCCACTCGCTCCGGTTAGCTGGTGATGGCTGTAGGGACATGGGGAGTCGCTCGCTCCGAGCCACCAGGGGGCGGACCCCCCAAGCCCCTGGGGCGGGCTGGAGGTCGTTGCCGAGTCATCTCTCAAGCCCCCTGACGGAACTGACGGCGGCACCCGGGACACGACGGCTGAGGGCGCTGAGGGAGGCCGCGGCCGTCAATCGACCGGCAACGACCTACGGCCCGTCCCTAGCGCTTCGCCCGCTTGCCGAACATGATCCCCGCGACGCGGCGGATCTGGATCTCCTCGGAGCCTTCCGTGATCCGGTACCGCCGGTGGTGGCGGTAGATGTGCTCGAACGGCATGTGGCGCGTGTAGCCGATGCCGCCGTGGGTCTGGATGGCGCGGTCGGCGGCGTTGCAGACGAGACGATTCGCGCGGTAGTTGCACATGGAGACCTTGTCGGTGACCTCCATGTGATGCTGCTGGTCGAGTTCCCAGGCGGTCTTGTAGACGAGGTTGCGGACCATCTCGCACTCCGTCTGGAGTTC
>JAPOVF010000106.1:0-18521 GCA_026708285.1 Acidobacteriota bacterium | reverse complement strand
GAGGTGCGGGCGAAGATCAGGTCGTGGGTGGCCGCGTGCAGGCCCGAGTTGAACCGCTTGGCGCCGTTGATCACCCAGTCATCGCCATCCCGGACGCCGGAGGTCTCGAGCCAGGTCGCGTCCGAGCCGTGGTCCGGCTCGGTCAGGCCGAAGCCCATCCGCACCGCACCGGTCATCATGCCCTCCATGAACTGCGCTTTCTGGGCGGGCGTCCCGAAGCGGTGCATCATGATCACGGTCGGAAAGTTGCCGACGATCGAGGACTCGTTCTGCAGGTCGTTGTGGAGCCCCAGTCCCTTGGCGGCGAGGTGCTCCCGGATCACCGCCATCGCCAGGTTCGAGCCGTCCTGGCCGCCGAGTTCCTTCGGCAGGCCGAACCGGAGATGGCCGGCGGCGTCGGCGCGGCGCTTCATCTCGCGCAGCAAGGCCTCCCATTCGGGCCGCGGCTTGCCGTCGTTCTCGAAGTCCGTCCGCGCCCATTCCCGGCGCTGGTCGAAGAAGCGGATGTTGTCGTCCTGCTGCTCGAGCGGCCTGATCTCGCGCTCGATGAAGTCGTCGAGTTCGGCCAGCTTGTCGCGAATGTCCTGGGGGATCTCGAAGTCCATGGTTCTCCCGTTACCCGGCTGCCAGGTAGGCGTCGATGATCTCGCCCAGCCGTTCCGGCGCGTCGAAGTGGACCATGTGGCCCGCCTCCGGAATCTCGACGTGATGTACGTTGCGGAACAGGTGAACGCGACGCTCGATCTCATCCGGCGCGGCGGGCGTGTCGTAGTCGATGCCGCCGCGGCCCCGGTAGAACTCGGCGGAACGGCCCCCGGTGACGACGAGCACCGGACAGGTAACCCAGGGCCAGCGCTCTTCGGATAGCCGGCTCGACATCGTCAGGCCTGTCGTCTCGACCTGGGGATCCCACTTCCACTGCAGACCACCGTACGGGTGCTCGGTCGTGCCGATCTCCACCAGGTGCCGCGCCAGGTCGTGGTCGAGCCCGGGATGGAACCGGCAGTACAGCCGCCACGCGTCGTCCATGTCCATCATCGGCCGCTTGTGACCGCCGGGCCGCAGCAGGCTCGTATGGCCGTTCTGGAGGCGGAGCTGGCGGTTCTCGATCGGCATGTCGCTCTCGCGGAACGGCGCGCCGACGCCGTCGATGTTGACGATCACGCCTGGCACGTCGCTGAACACTGCCGCGTAGTGGCTGACGACGTGGCCGCCCAGGCTGTGACCCACCAGCACCGGGCGCTCGAGCTGGAGCTGGAAGATGACCGCGTGCAGATCGGCGACGAAGTGCGGCAAGGCGTAGACGCCGGGCTTGCCGCTGTCGCCGTGGCCGCGCAGGTCGAAGGAAACGACCCGGTAGCGGTCGCGGAACCGGCTCGCCAGCGGCTCGAACGCCATCGCCAGGTCCTGCATCCCGTGCAGCAGGACGAGAGGCGGCGCACCCTCGTTGCCGTAGTCGTAGACCTGCAACTCGATACCGCCCGCTCCGGGAAGGCGAAGACTCTGGGGCGAGAAGGAGTTGTCCGGCATGCTGCGCGAGGATACGCCAAGCGCGGAGACACGCCGGCACCGGCCGGTTATCCTTGCCGCCTCACCACCACCCCGCCCCCGAACGGAGACACGAAATGAAGAGAGTCCAGTGGATTGCAATCGCGGCGGCCGTTCTGCTGCTTCCCGCCGCAGCGCCGGCGTCCGAGGACATGACGGCCGAGAAGGCGTTCGAACGCCTCAAGGCGCTGGCTGGCACCTGGGAAGGCTCGGCGAGCGGCGAAGGCGCCGAAGCCGAGGCCGAGGCCGACGCCACCGGCAAGGTCGTCCACGAGTTCGAGGTCACCGCCAGCGGCCACGTGCTGATGGAGCGAATGGGGCCAGACACCGCCTACGAGATGGTCAACATGTACCACCTCGACGGCTCCGACCTCGTCCTCACCCACTACTGCTCAAGCGGCAACCAGCCGCGGATGAAGTTCAACGCCGCCGCCAGCGTTCCCAACCGCCTGGTCTTCGACTTCGACGGCGGCACGAACCTGGAAACCACACCCAGCCACATCCACTCGGCGGAGATCCAACTGGACGGCAGGAACCGGCTCGACAGCGCCTGGAAAGCCCACGAAGGCGACAAGGAAGCCGGCACGATGACGTTCCACCTCGAGCGGCAGTAGCGCCCGCCCGGAGGGAACCAACGGTGGACGACTCCCGGAACGGCAACGGCGGCAACGGTCTGTACGGCGCCCACGGCCGCGCCCTCGTCGTCGACCTCTCGACCGGCGAGCACCACGCGGAGGCGATCCCGGGAGACGTCTTCCGGCAGTATCTCGGCGGCTACGGCCTCGGCGCCTGGCTGATGTGGAAGCACTTCCCCGCCGGCGCCGGGGCAACCGCGCCCGAGGCCTGCTTCGCCCTCGTCTCGGGCCTGCTCACCGGGCTCCGCACACCGTTCTCGGGCCGTATCCAGATCGTCGGCAAGTCGCCGCTCACCGGCACCTGGGCCGACTCGAACTCCGGCGGCAGCACCGCGATCCACCTGCGCCACGCGGGCTACGACGCGCTCGTGGTCCGTGGCCGGGCCGCCGAGCCATCGGTCCTCGTCGTGCGGGAGGACGGCATCGTGGTCGAGCCGGCCGGCGAACTCTGGGGCACCCAGATTCCAGAAGCCTTCGACACACTCCAGGAGCGCTACGGCACGAAGTTCCGGGTCGGCGTCTCGGCGATCGGTCCGGCCGGCGAAGGCGGGGCGCTCATCTCCTCCGTGATGAACGACCGCTACCACGCCTTCGGCCGCCAGGGCTTCGGCGCCGTCTTCGGCTCCAAGAACCTGAAGGCCGTCGTCGTCGCCGGCGGCGAGAACACCGGGAACACGGTGCCGGTCCGCGACGAGAAACGCTTCCGGTCCCTCTGCGAGGACGTCAACCGGGAGTACAGGAGCGACATCAGCCTGCCGATGCGGCTCTTCGTCAAGGTGGCAAAGCCGAAGAAGCACCTCGGCTTCCTGTACCAGGCCTTCGCGAAGTTCGGCATCAAGATCGAGTCGCCGCAGCCGGCGATGCGGCAGATGTGGGCGGACCGGGGAACGACGGCCGCGGTGGCGCTGTCGGTCGAGAACGGCGACGCGCCGCTCAAGAACTGGACCGGCGTCGGCGCCCGCGACTTCCCGCTCGCGAAGAAGGGCTGGAAACTGGACGGCGCGGAAGTCGACAAGCTGATCACGAAGAAGCTGAGCTGCGGCGACTGTCCCGCACCCTGCAAGGGGATCGTCGGGGTGAAGAAGCGTGGCCTGTCGGACGTGCGCCGCCCGGACTACGAGACGATCGTCGGCTTCGGCGCCAACATCCTGAACGACGACCTGGAGCTCGTGACCGCCTGCCACGACGCCTGCAATCGATACGGGATGGACGCGGTCAGTTCAAGCGCCACGATCGCCTGGGTGTGCGAGGCCGTCGAGCGCGGCGACATGACCGCCGACGATCTCGACGGGATCGACATGCGCTGGGGCAACGGCGAGGGAGCCCTCGCACTCACCGTCAAGATGGGCGAAGGCGAGGGCTGCGGAGAGTGGCTCCGCCACGGCCTCGCCTCCGCGTCACGCCACGTCGGCCGCGGCACGGACGCGTACGCGGTCCACGTCGGCGGCCAGGAACCCGCGTACCACGACCCGCGCTTCACCTCGCTCATGGGCGTCACCTACATAGCCGACCCGACGCCGGGCCGCCACACGGCCGGTTCCGCGTCCTGGAACGAGACCTTCGGCGCCGCCTTCCCGCTACCCGAGGCCGCCCCAAAGGACGAAGTGACGATCGCCTGGAAGGGCACGAAGAACAAGGGCGTCGCGCAGGCGCACTACAGCAACGCTCACCAGACGCTGAACGGACTGGGGCTCTGCATGTTCACGGGCCTCACCGGCGGCCTGCCCTGGGTCGACATGGTCAACGCCCTGACCGGATGGGACGTGGACCAGAAGGAGCTGCTGCTCTGCGGCGAGCGGATCCAGAACCTCAGGAACGCCTTCAACCTCCGCGAGGGCGTAGTACCCGCGGACTTCAAGCCCCACGCGCGAATGATGGGCAAGGGTGACGGCCTGCTCGATTCCGGGCCGCTGGCCGGCGTTCAGGCGCCGCTCGAGCAGTTGAAGCGGGACTACTACGAGGCGATGGACTGGGATCCTGAAACCGGCCGGCTCAGCCGGACCCGAGCCGAGCAACTCGGCATGGACGACCTGCTGGAGGCGCACCTGGCCTGATCGAGGCCGGTCCTCTGCCTCGATGGGCCTGCTCCGCCGCCTGATTCGAACCCGCACGGAGCCGAAGATCCGGGTCCGGGTGCTGATCAGGGGCCGCATCGGCACCGGCTGGCACGACATCGACCGCACCTTCCGGCTGGCTCCCGGCGCCACGCTGGCGGAACTGTTGCCGCTGGCGGACCGGGCGGGCGTCCCCCTGACCTCGGCGATCGCGGAGTCTCCCCACCTGCGCGACACGCTGATGATCAACGGCGAGCGCTACCCGCTCGAGAGCAACCGCGACCGGCCGCTCGAGGACGGCGACGAGATCTACCTCCTCGCTCCCGTCGCCGGCGGCAGCGGCACGACCTGGGCGCCGGACAGCTTCGAGGCGCGGCTGGAACGGGTGCTGAACCGGGAGATCGAGGGCTGCGACCGCCTGACCGGCATCGCCCGGCTCTCGGGCGGCGCCAGCCAGGAGACCTACCGGCTCGAGGTCGAGACGCCCGGGGGGCCCCGCGCGCTCGCCCTCAGGCGATCCCCGGGCGGCAAGGCGGAAGAAGCCAAGGCCGTCGAGCGCAGCGCGCCGGGCCTGCGCATCGAGGCGAAGCTGATGCAGGTCGCCCGCGAGAACGGCATTCCGGGGCCCCAGGTGTTCTACGTTCTGGAGCCCGCCGACCAACTCGGGGCGGGCTTCGTCATGGAGTGGCTCGACGGCATCGCCCTGGGCGCGCGGATCGTGCGCTCCCCCGACCTCGCCGGGACGCGACCGAAGCTGGCCCGGCAATGCGGCGAGATCCTGGGCCGGATGCACACGATCGACCTGGAAGGCCACGGCCTCGACCGGGATCTGGCGAGGCTCAGCGCGGTCGACTTCATCGAGCAGACCCGCGGCCGCTACGAGGCCCTCGAAACGCCGCAACCGATGATCGACTTCACCGCGCGCTGGCTGACGGAGAACGTGCCGGATTCGCCGGATCGGACCCTGGTTCACAACGACTTCCGCAACGGCAACCTGATGGTCGACAAGACGGGTGTCATCGCGGTGCTCGACTGGGAGATCGCCCACATCGGCGACCCAATGCGCGACCTTGGCTGGATCTGCACGAACTCCTGGCGCTACGGCGCCGGACCCGAGCTTCCGGTCGGCGGCTTCGGCACGTACGAGGACCTGTTCGCCGGCTACGAGGCGACCAGCGCCAAGGCGGTCGACCTGAAGCGCGTGCAGTACTGGGAGGTGTTCGGCTCCTTCTGGTGGGCCGTCTCCACCCTCGGCATAACCCAGCACTACCGCACGGGACTGGACCCCTCGGTCGAACGCGTGACGATCGGACGCCGCACGACGGAGTGTCAGGTCGACTGCGTGAATCTTCTGATCCCCGGTCCGGTCGAACTCGTCGGGGCGCCCGACCAGCTCCCGGACCCCGACATGCCCCGGCTTGAGGAACTGGTCGGCGCGACCCGGGACTTTCTGCACGGCCAAGTGCGGGAGGAGACGACCGGACGGACCCGCTTTCACGCTCTCGTCGCCGGCAACGCCCTCGACATCGTCTATCGCGATCTGCACTTCGGAGCCGAGCATCGCCGCCGCGAGCACGAACGTCTCCGCGGCCTGCTCCATACCGACGGCTCGCTCCTGGAACTGCGCTGGAAGCTCGTCCACGCCATCCGCGACGACCGGATCGCACTCGACGACGTGAGGCTCCACGACCACCTGCGCGCGACAGTCGTCAATCAGATTGCCATCGATCAGCCGAAGTACTCGGGCTTCAAGACCGCGGCTGCGCGCCGGAGCTGAGCCGGTGGCTATAGTGACTCGCGACAAGGAGGATCGAAAATGAAGACGCAGACTCTCCGCAGGACGGCAGCGGTGACGCTCGGCCTGGCTCTCGTCGCCAGTTCCCTCTCGGCTCAGTGGACGCGACGCGAGACCGGGCCCCGGATTCCACCGGTCGAAGGGGTCGAGAGCATCAACCTGATCCGCACTCTCTCCCATCACCCGCCGCTACTGGAGGCCTGGGGACCGTTCGGGGGCTACATCCTCAGTGGCAGCACACTTCCCGACCGGGACCGCGAGATGGTGATCCTGCGCACCGCGTGGCTCAACGAGGCCGCGTACGAATGGGGACACCACGCGCGGGCGGCCAGGGCGGCCGGCATGACGGACGAGGAAATCCGCAACATCGCCGTGGGCGAGAACGCCGGTCCGTGGACCAGCTTCGAGCGCTACCTGCTGCGCGCGGCGACCGAACTGCACCGGCGGTCCGCCATCTCCGAACGGACCTGGGCATTTCTGAAGGCCCGCTACACCGACCAGCAGATGATCGACCTGATCTTCACCGTCGGGCAGTACCGGATGGTGTCGATGGCGCTGAGGAGCATGCGCGTCGAGCTCGACGAGGGCCTCGAGCCCTTCCCCGAGGACGTGCCGCGACGCTAACCGGCGAGAACCCGGGTGGCGCGTATCCGCGCCACCCGTGAACCAGTCCGTGCGCGCGTCATCGGGCGCACGGATGGCACGCCGGCGCACCCAGCTATTGGGCCAGCCGTTCGCGGACTTCGGCCAATCGGCCGATCGACTGGAGCACCCGCGCCGGATCCTGCACGAGGTGGCGCACGACCACCTGGTCATACCCCATCTCACCCAGCTCGGCAAACGCCGCGGTGACGCGTTCCGCGTCTCCGACGATCAGTGCCTCGCGGGGGAAGCCGCGGTAACCGCGTGAAATGACTCCCGCCGCCGCCTGCTCCGCTTCCTCCACCGTCTCGCCCACGTAGACGTCGCGCCGGATCGCGCACACGCCGACCGGGCGGCCGTGCCGTTCACACGCCTCCCGGTAGAGCCCGAGCTGCCCGGCCGCCTCCGCAGCCGTCAAGCCCGGCGCCGCCAGCCAGCCGTCGCCCAGCCGCGCCGCGCGGTCGATCGCCGGCGGCGCCGAGGCGCCGATCCAGACCTCGACCGGCTCCGGCGGGCACGGAGAGATGCGGGCCTCGTGGAGCCCGAAGCGGTCGCTGTCGCCGCCGCTCGTGACGGTCTCGCCGCCCCACAGTCGGCGCAGGATGGAGAGCGACTGCTCGAACCGCGACGGCCGCTGCCGGACCGGAACGCCCATCGCCTCGAACTGGTTGTCGGCCGGACCGATCGCGCACTGGAGGATGAACCGCCCCTGGATCAGGCTGGCCAGCGTGCCGACCTGCTCCGCGACGATCACGGGGTGCCAAAGCGGCAGAAGGTAGAGGGCGCCCGCCGGCCGATCTCCCCACTCCGCCAGCATCCGGCCCAGAATTGCCGTGTTCTGGTAGTACGGCAGCGCCGTCGCATGGTGGTCGCCGACGAACAGGGCGTCGAGTCCGGCCTCCCGGGCGGCTCGCGCCCGATCCACCATGCGGCGCGCTCCTTCCCGCGGATCATCGACGTTGTAGGCGCTCTGGACCGAGATGCTGACTCGCATGGTTCCTTCTCCGGCCGCAATGTATAGGATTCGCCTTCACCAACAACAGTAGGAGCATGCGTCCGTCCCATGACTGAACTGATCCTCGCCACATACGCCTACCCGGCCGGCGGCCTGATCGCCGGTGTCGTCGGAGCCGGTTTCGGCATCCTGGTCGTCATCATCATCGCGGAAGGAGCCAGCACCGAACCTGTCCCGCGCAGGATGATCCCGATCTGGATGTGGCTGGTCTTCTGGATCCCGCTCACCCTGATCCTCCTCATCACGGACATGCCGGGCTGGCTGCGCACGCTGCTGTTCCTGATTCCGCTGGTGCTGACGGTCGGATTGTTCAACCGGCGTGCAGCCTGACAGGCGGGCGAGCGCGGCTGACGGCGCGCAGATCCGCTATCGGCTCGCGGGCAACGGCCCGGTCGTCGCACTCACGCACGGCCTCGGCGGTCATCTGGACTACTGGGAGCCCACGGTAGAAACGCTCCAGGACCGCTGCACCGTTCTGACCTGGGACGTCCGGGGCTTCGGCGGCTCGGAACGACGTCCCGACACGATGGCGCCGGAAACCTGGGCCGCCGATCTTGCCGCCGTGCTCGACGAAGTCGGCGCCGACGCCGCCGTGATCGCCGGTTTCTCCATGGGCGGCGTGATCTCGCAACGGTTCGCGCTCGACTTTCCTGCTCGCACGCGGGCGCTGATTCTGATCAGCACGTCGAGCGAAGTGAACGAACGCGCCGAAGCCGGTTGGAACGCCCGCGCCGACGTGGTCGAGCGGGACGGTCTGGCCAAGGCCCTCGCGCCGGCCGACCCCGCCATCTCCTATGGCAAGGAGTACCGGGAACGGCACGCCGAGGAAATCGCGGAGACCGCGCGTCTCTCCATCGAACGCAACGACGCCGCCTCCTACGCAGCCGCCTGCCGCGCGGTCTCGAACATCGACTACACAGCGGATCTGGAAACGATCACTTTCCCGACCCTGATCCTCCAGGGCCTCGAGGACGCCCTCACCCCACCCGGCGGCAGTGTCATCATGTCTCGCCGGATCCAGGGCTCCCGCCTGGTCATGCTCGAGAACTGCGGCCACTGGATCCCCACTGAACGCCCCGACGAGTTCCACGCCGAAGTCGAGGCGTTCCTGGCCGAAGTCGCCTGACGGCGCCGTAGCCGGCAGCTACTTCAGGTGGCGGTCGAAGAAGTCGATCTCGGCGGCCATCGCCTTGTCGAGCCAGTCACCGCCGTAGATGTCGTAGTGGCTCATCTCCCAGGCGTGGTACTCGACCGGCACCCGGCCCGAGAGGATCTTGAAGACCCGCTGGCCGTGTTCCCGGATGTCGAAGTAGTGCTCCTGCTGCGCGTCGATGATGATCGTGGGCGCCGTGATGAGGTGCGCGTCCTCGACCGGTGAGAACTTTGCGAAGCGCTCGTAGTAGGGGCTGCCGGTCAGACCCTCCGGCTGGGCGGCGCCGACTGGAACCGGCTCGACCTCGCCGCGGGCGCGCTGGATGGCTGTCCGGTGGAATCCCTTCAGACCGCCCGGTGCGGTGACCAGGCCGGCCCGCTGGTCCATCGCGCCGACCTGGGCCGCAACCGCCTTCACGCGCCGGTCATGGGCCGCGCGCCAGATGACGTGGCCGCCGCCGAAGCTGGAGCCCCAGATGCCGATCCGCGACGCGTCCGCGTGCGGCTCACCCTCGACGAAGCTGATCGCGGCGTCGATGTCCTCCTGCTGGTCGAGCGGGTCGACGAGCTCCCGGATCGCCTGCGCCCGGACCGTCACGTAGCCGTCCTCGTCGGGTTTCGGCATCTCGCCGCGGACGACGAGGCGGGAGTCGCTCTCTCCCCAGCCGCGGTAGTCGAAGGCAAGCACCAGGTAGCCGGCGGCTGCGAAACGCGGCGCGATGCCCCGGTTCAGGTGCGCCTTCGTGCCGCCCCAGCCATGGCAGAGCACGATCGCCGGCAGCTTCTCGCCTTCGGCCGTCGCCTTCGGGTAGAACACGTCGCCGGCAAGCCGGGTGCCGTCGCTCCAGATCTCGACCGGCTTGCGCACGAGGGTCGGATAGCCCTCGACGTCCAACAGCTCGGCGGCGGCCAGCGCCGGCGCGGCGGCCAGCCCGGCAACGACTGCGATCAGAGCCAACCCGGACACGTATCTCTCGGTCGAGTTCCTTCTCACTGCTGATTCCTCCTCAGGCTCGATTCCTGTTTCGTCTGAGTCGATGCTACAGGAGCCATACCGGCGTCAGCCTGAGGAGAAGGCAGCGGAAACTGAGTCGCCATTCAGAGTAGAGTCGGCCCCCGTGAGGAGAGTAGCCGCGGCGTGGCTCGTCGCAATCCCGTCGCTATGGGCTGGTGTGTCCGAAGGCCAGACCGACCGCCCCGCGGCCATGGCCCTGGCCATCGGCGAGGCACCCCTGCTCGACGGCCGGGTTCTGGACGATCCGGTCTGGCAGAGCGTCGCGCCGGCATCCGGCACGACCCAGACCCGGCCCTTCGCCGGCGAGCCGGGCACAGAGCGAACGGAGGTCCGCTTCGCGTTCACGGAGGACACCCTCTTCGTCGCGGTCGTCTGTCACGACCGCCAACCGGACGGCATCGTCATCTCGGACAGCCGCCGCGACGCGCCGCTGGACGAAACGGACAGCTTCCAGGTCATCTTCGACACGTTCCAGGACGGGCGCAACGGCTTCGTGTTCGGCACGAACCCCGCCGGCATCGAGTACGACGGCCAGGTCGTCCAAGGCGGATCCGGCATTTTCAGCGGCATGGGCGGCGGCGGGAGCCGCTTCCGGGGCGCCCTGTCCACCGGGTTCAACCTGAACTGGGACGGGGCCTGGAACGTCGCCACCGAGGTGGGCGACTATGGCTGGAGCGCCGAGTTCGCGATCCCCTTCCGCACTCTCCGCTATCCCCCGACCGACGTACAGACCTGGGGCCTGAACTTTCAGCGCAACATCGCCCGGCACAGGGAGGTCGCCTTCTGGTCCGAGCTCGACCGGAACCACGACCTGGATCGGCTGACCGACGCGGGCTCGCTCCAAGGGGTCGAGCCGCCCCCGCAGCGCAACCTGAAGCTGATCCCCTACGCGATCGGATCGAGCCGTGAGCCACCCACGGCCGGCAGCGACAACGAGTCGGACTCCGACCTCGGGGTCGACCTCAAGTACAGCGTGACGCCGAGCCTGACCCTCGACCTGACCTACAACACGGACTTCGCCCAGGTCGAGGTCGACGAGCAGCAGGTGAACCTCGATCGGTTCAACCTGTTCTTCCCCGAAAAGCGGCCGTTCTTCCTGGAGAACGCCGGTCTGTTCACGGTCGGAGCCCGTTCGGGGGGAAGCCGCGCCTCGGCCCGTGTCGACCTCTTCTTCAGCCGGCGCATCGGCATCGGACCCCGCGGCGAACTGATCCCGATCGACTACGGCGGCCGGCTCTCCGGCAAAGCCGGCCGCTTCAACGTGGGGCTGCTTCACATGCAGACCGCGTCGGTCGGAGGGCTGCACGGCAACAACTACGCCGTCGCGCGCGTCAACCGGGAACTGGGCGAGCGCTCCAGCATCGGCGGCATCTTCGTCAGCCGTGAGGGGGTGGGTAGCCTGGCCCCGCATGACGACACGAACCGGGCCTACGCCATCGACGGCAAGTGGGGCATCGGCGAGCACCACACGATCGAGACCTACGTCGCCCAGACCGACACGCCGGGACTCGATGGCGACGACAGCTCGATGCTCGTCAGCTACAACCTCGGCAAGCCTCAGTGGCGAAGTAGCCTCAGCGTCGCCGAGGCGCGCGCGAACTTCAACCCGGAAGTCGGCTTCATGTCGCGACGGGACTTCCGGAACTTCTCCGCATTCGGCATGCGCACGATCCGACCGAAGAACCTCCTCGGTTTTCACGAACTCCGACCCCATGTCTCGTACAGCGGCATCTGGGACTTCGACGACTACCTGGAGACCGAGTACATCCACGTCGACAACCACTGGGAGTGGCGCAACGGCTTCCAGGTCCACACCGGCGTGAACTTCACCAAGGAGGGCGTCAAGGAGACGTTCGAGATCGTCGAGGGCATCCCGGTCCAGGCGGGCAAGTACAGCCATGACGAGCTACAGACGGTGTTCTCGACCAACCAGGCGAAGCCGTTCTCCGTCTACATCCGCAACATCACCGGCGGCTTCTTCGGCGGCGACCGGAGTTCCACCTCGCTCACCCTGCTTGCCCGGCGCGGCGAGCGAATGACCTCGGAACTGACCTGGGACCACAACGACGTGGACATCGACGCGGGCAGCTTCCAGGTCAATCTGGGCCGTCTCCGACTCTCCTACTCGATCACCCCGCGGATGCTCGTCCAGGCCCTGGCCCAGTACAACGACCAGTCGGACAACGTGTCCGCGAACCTCCGCTTCTCCTGGCTGCAGGACGCGAACACGGGGCTGTTCGTGGTCTACAACGAGGTCGACGAACTCGGCGCCCGCATCCTCTACGAGCGGCCGGACCGGACGGTCATCGTGAAGTACAGCCGGCTGGTCGACGTCTTCCGCTAGTTGCCTTCCGTCGAGTCAACCCGCCTGCCAACAGGAGCCCCGCCACGATGAGCCCGAACGAACTGCGCGTCTACTTCTCGTTCCGCTCCCCCTTCTCCTGGTTCGCCTTCCACCGGATCACGACGACCGGTGTGCTCGACTGGAACGGGATCGACGCGGTGCCGATCTTCCCCTTCGGCAAGGGGGCCAATCTCTCGGCCGGACGCGCCAAGTCGAGCTACGTCCGCCAGGACGCGGAGCGGATCGCGAAGGCCTACGGGCTGCCCATGAACTGGCCCGAAGGCGGCGACGATCCGGACTGGTTCCCGCCGCACCAGATCTACGTCTGGGCACGGGAGCAGGGCAAGGCGATCGACTACGCACGCGAGGCGTTCATGGCCCGGTTCGGACGCGGCCTCGACCTCGCCAGCGACGAGATCATGCGTGCCGCCGCGGCCGCCGCGGGCCTCGACGGCGACGAGGCCCTGGCCGTCGCCCACGATCCCAAGTGGAAGGACGCCGTCATGGCCGGCTTCGCCCACACGCGCGAAGACGGCGCCTTCGGTGTTCCGCTCTTCATCTACCGCGGCGAGCGCTTCTGGGGCAACGACCGCCTCGACTGGCTCCTGCGGGAAGTGGCGCGCTCGGAAGGCCGGGAAGTGACCGACCTCGCGGCGAGTCCGCTGGCGCCGGTCCACTCCGCCTAGCTGCCACCGGACCGTCCCGTGTGCTTCAATAGGGGGCCTTGCCCCTGTTCGAGCAGCACCGCGCGTGCCTGGCGCGGGCCGAGTCGCACTGCCGCCGTCTGCCGGCCGCGTTCGCCGTCGTGGGTGGCATCGCGCTCGCGATGCTGCTCGGCATCACGGTGGCCGAAGTCCTCTGGCGCTATGTCCTGAACGACTCGCTGCCCTGGACCGAGGATGTCTCGACCATGTCGCTCGCGGTGGTGGTGGCCGCCGCGGTCGCCTACGGCGCCGGCGAGGGCTCCCACGTCTGCCTGAACCTGATCGCGCGCTTCGCGGCCAGACGGGTCACGAGGGTCACGGACGCGATCGCCCGGCTTCTGGGCCTGGGCGTGACGGCGCTGGCCGCCTACGCCCTATTCGTCCACGGCAGTTGCGGGCCACCCTGCGGCGACGTGACCGGCAACGTCTCGATCCCGCATACGCCCTTCTACTACGTACTCGGCGCGTCGCTGGCTGTCTATGGATCCCTGCTCGCGTCCCAGATGCTCCTGGGTCTGGCCGTCTGGAACGCCGAAGACCCGAACGAGCCGGTCGAATGACGGCCGGAACCGGCATCGCGCTGCTGGGCTTTCTCGCCCTCCTCGCCCTGCTCCTGATCCGGGTGCCTGCGGGGCTGGCGATGCTGATCGTGGGCGCGGCCGGGATCGCCATGATTCGCCCCGGC
This sequence comes from Acidobacteriota bacterium, assembly GCA_026708285.1. Classification (GTDB taxonomy): domain Bacteria; phylum Acidobacteriota; class Thermoanaerobaculia; order Multivoradales; family Multivoraceae; genus Multivorans. The sequence continues at coordinate 4,932 of JAPOVF010000106.1, read as the reverse complement.
GCCGTCGTGCCGGTCGTGGCCGGGGAGATCTTCGCGGTCTCCTCCCGCTACTCCCTCACCATCCTGCCCCTGTTCATGCTGATGGGCAATCTGGCCCTGGTCTCCAGGATGAGCCAGGACCTGTACCGGGCCGCCCATAGCTGGCTCGGCCGTTTCCGGGGCAGCCTCGCTTCCGCATCGATCGTCGCGTGCGCAGGATTCTCTGCTCTTTCGGGCTCGTCGCTGGCCGCCGCGCTGACGATGGGCCGCGTGTCGCTGCCCGAGATGCGGCGGTTCAGGTACGACGATTCGCTGGCGACCGGCGCCATCGCCGCCGGCGGAACGCTCGGCATCCTGATCCCGCCGTCGGCAGGACTGGTGATCTACGGGATCATCACCGAGGAGAGCATCGGGCGCCTGTTCATGGCCGGAGTGATCCCCGGGATTCTGCTCACCCTTCTCTTCGTTCTCGCCATCTGGATCGTCGTCAGGCGAGACCCGGACAAGGCGCCACACGCCACCGCGTCCGTTCCGTGGCGGGAACGGCTCAGGGCCACCGCGAGGGCGGCGTGGATCCTGGGCATCGTCGTCGTGACGATCGGCGGCATCTACGCCGGCATCTTCTCCGCGATCGAAGCGGCCGGAGTGGGAGCGTTGCTGGCGCTGGTCGCGGCCTGTGTGCGGCGTACGCTGAACCGGAAGACCGTGATCGAAGTGGCGAATTCCACGCTGAAGGCGAGCGGCACCGCCTTCCTGGTGCTGTTCGGCGCGTTCGTGTTCAAGATCTTCCTTGGATTCACCGGCATCGCCTTCGTCGCCTCCGAGTGGGTCGGCGAACAGGGGTTCTCGGGTGCTCAGGTCGTCCTGCTGGTGCTGATCATGTTCATCGTCCTCGGCACCTTTCTGGACGGATTCGCGATGCTGGTGCTGACCGTTCCGCTGGTGCAGCCGATCCTCGAGTCGCTGGGCGTCGACATGATCTGGTTCGGTGTGATGATCGTCATCGCACTTGAGATGGGCTTGATCTCGCCTCCGGTCGGGCTGAACATCTTCGTCGTGAAGGGCGTGGCGCCCGACGTGCCGGTCCGCACGATGTTTCGCGGCATCGTTCCGTTCTGGCTCGCCCTCCTCGCGGCGATGGTCCTGATCGCGCTTCTTCCCCGCATCGCCACGTTGCTGCCGGACGCCATGTACGGATGACCACGAAGCGTACGAAGGGCTCGCGGCTCAAGGCGGATGACGAGTTGCTCTACGAAGTCGACGACCGGATTCCCCGGCCGCTCGCGATTGGGCTCGGCCTGCAGCTCGCCGCCCTGGGCCTCAACGGGATGGTCCTCCTGCCGACGATCGCCTTCCGTGCCGGCGGCGCCGAGGATCTCGTGCTCTGGGCGGTGTTCGCCTCCGTCCTGGCCTGCGGTGCCGCCACGATCATGCAGGCTTTGCGGGTGCGACGGTTCGGGGCGGGTTACGTCCTGCCTCACGTCAGCTCGGCGATCTTCGTCGCCGTCTGCGCGGAGGCCCTGATCCAGGGCGGACCGGGGCTGCTGGCCACCCTGGTCGTCGTCTCGGCCCTCGCCCAGGTCGCGCTCTCGGCCCGGCTCGCCCTGCTCCACAGGGTTCTCACCCCCGTCGTCACGGGAACGGTGGTCATGCTCCTCCCCGTCAGCGTGATGCCGATTCTCTTCCGCATGCTGAACGAGCTGCCGCCGGGAGCCCCCGCGTACGCCGGTCCGCTGAGCGCCGGCGTCATGATCTGCACCTTCCTGGGGATCGCTCTCAAGGGGAAGGGGACCGCGCGCCTCTGGGCCCCCGCGGTCGGTATCGTCACCGGCGCCCTGACCGGCGCATTCCTCGGAATCTACGACGCCGGACGCGTGGCCGATGCCGCCTGGATCGGCATTCCCCGCGGTCGGCCGCCCGGACTGGACCTCGATTTCGGCGCGGCGTTCTGGGCCCTCCTGCCCGCGTTCCTGTTCGTGACGCTGGTCGGCTCGACGAAGTCGGTCGCCGTCGCGGTCGCCGCCCAGCGCGTGGCGTGGCGCCGGGCCCGCGCGGTCGACTTTCGGGCCGTGCAGCGGGCCGTGGCCGCGGAAGGCGCCGGGAGCCTGCTGGCGGGGCTGGCGGGAACGATGCCCAATACACTGAACGCGGGCGCCGTTTCCGCGGTGGAGATCACCGGCGTCGCGGCGCGCAGGGTCGCGGTCGTGTGCGGGCTGACCTTCGTCGCCCTGGCCTTCCTGCCGAAGGCGCTCGCTCTCATTCTCGCGATCCCTGCCGGGGTCGTGGCCGCTTCGGTTGCCGTGGTCATGGCGACGCTGTTCACGGTCGGCGTGCGTGAGGTCGCGAGCAGCATGGGGTCGAACCCCCGCAACGGCCTGATCGCGGCCGTCTCGTTCTGGACCGGTGTCGCGTTCGAGTTCGACATGATCTTCCCCGCCTTCTTCGCCGAGTTCGCGGGCGGTCTGTTGAGCAGCGGGTTGACCACGGGGGGCCTGCTGGCGCTCCTGCTCGCGGCGCTGACCGTACGGCGCAAGAGCCAGCTCAAGGGCAAGCTCGACACGGCCGAACTGCCGCGGATCAGGGAGTTCATTCAGGCGTTCGCCGCGCGCCACGGCCTGGAGTCCGTGGTGGACAGGCTCGAAGCGGCGACCGAGGAGACGCTGCTCACGCTTCTGCAGTCGCGCGCGGGAAACGGAGGGGAGGACGGCGCGCGCAACGACGAGAGACCCGAGCTGCTTCTCCAGGCACGCGAAGAGGACGGAGAGGCCGTGCTGGAGTTCAAGGTCGGCGCGGCAAGCGCCGACGAACTCAACCTCCAGGACCGGCTGACGTCCCTCGACGCGGAGACCCGGGCGGCCCGGGTCGAGCAGGAGGTCTCCCTTCGGCTGCTCAGACACCTCGCGTCCTCGGTTCGACACCAGCAGTTTCACGACACGGACATCCTGACTCTCCGCGTTTCCGCCGGCCCCCGGCGTGGATCCTGAGATGGCGAAGCCCGGCCGGTTCCTCGTCCTCGGCCTGCTGCTCGCCTGCGGCTGCCGACCCGCCTCCGACAACCGGGAACTGTCGCTCGCGCACTTTCTGCCAGCCGATCACCCCCTGACCGAGGCGGTGTTCACGCCGTTCTCGCAGGAACTCGTGGAGCTCTCAGGCGGCAGGCTGACCGTCAGGCAGTTTCCCGCCGGCGCCCTCAACTCGTCGGCGCCTGCGCAGTACTCGATTCTGCGTAGCGGCGTGGCCGACATCGCCCTCGCCATTCCCGCCTACACTGCCGACCTCTTTCCCAGGACCGATCTGATCGCCTATCCCGGCATCTGCAAGACGACGAGGGACTGCACCGAGGCCATGCTGCGCGCCCGGTCGGTACTGGAGCCGGAGTACCACGCGCGGGTTCTGGCGCTCTGGTCCAACGCCGCGCCGGTGCTGCTCACCCGCAACGCACCGGTCCGGACGCTTGACGACATGCGCGGGCTCAAGATCCGGGTTTCGACCCGTAGCGCCATCCCGTTCATCGAAGCGCTTGGCGCCAGCGCCGTCATGCAGCCCGGTACGGTCGTCCACCAGAGCCTGGCGACAGGAGTCATCGACGGCGTCGCCATCTCCCCCTCGGGGATCGTCACCTTCCAGCTTCACGAACCGGCTGACTACCTGACCACCTGGCTTCCCGCGTCCGGGCTGCCGTTCGTCCTGCTGATGAATCAGGAGGTGTACGACGACCTTCCTCCCGAGGCGCGGGGCTGGGTCGACCAAGCCGCGGATGTCTCCCTGTCGTTGGCCGGAGCCGTCGCGTACGAGCGCGCCGGCGCCGAAGGGATACGTCTGGCGGAGGAAGCGGGCATCGAGATCATCGACCTTCCGGAAAGCGAGATGCGCCGGTTCGAACGGGCCATCGCCTCCGTGCGTGAAGCCGGCCTCGCGCGCCAGGTGGGCGACATGACGGTTGGCGACGTCATCCGTCTGTTCGGGGGAACGGAGACTGGCGGGCCGCCACGTCGCCAACGATGACGACGCAGGGGGGAGTGATCCGGCCTGCGAAGTCTCCAGCCGCCAGCGTCTGAAGGGTGCAGCGCACCGTCCTCTGTTCGGTAGTGGTCGCCCGCTCGACGATTGCCACCGGCGTGGCGGGTCGGCGTCCGGCGGCGATCAGGCCGCGGCCGATGCGCTCCAGGCGGCGCGCCGGCATCAGGACGACGACGGTGTCCGCGCCCGACAGACCGGCCCAATCCGGTTCGCCGCCTTCGGCGTTCCGCGCCGACACGACGGCGAAGCCCAGGGACACGCCGCGATGCGTCAGCGGGATGCCGGCGACCGCGGCCGCGGCCACGATGCTGCTCACGCCGGGAATGACCTCGCAGGGCACGCCCGCGGCGGCACAGGCTTCGATCTCCTCGCCGCCGCGACCGAAGACGGACGGGTCGCCACCCTTGAGCCGGACCACGTGGGCACCGGCCCGGGCACGCTCGACGATCAGCTTCTCGATCCGGCGCTGCCGGGCCTGCACCTCGTCGCCGGGACGCTTGCCGACGTCGACGATCTCGGCGTCCGCCTTCGCCTCAGCCAGAAGCTCCGGGGCCGCAAGCCGGTCGTGCAGCACCACGTCCGCCGCCCGTAGCCGCTTCAGCCCGAGGACCGTGATCAGGTCCGGATCGCCCGGTCCGGCCCCGATCAGCGTCACGCGGCCAGGAGCGCTCATCGGCCCGCCTCCTCCGCGGAGACCCCGAGAATCCGCTCCGCCCGTTCGCGGGCTTCCGCCGCCCGGCCGTCGCGGAACAGCTCAAGCACGTCCGAATCCACGAGTTCGTACCAGCGCCGGCGGCGCTCCTCGAACTCGGGCACGGCCCGCGCCAGGGGCGTCCGCAGACGACCCGCCAGTTCCAGCAGGGCGCCGTACTCCGGCCCGAGTTCCCGCTCCAGACGCTCCCGGAGCCGCACGGCGAGCGCCGGCGCCCGGCC
>JAPOVF010000384.1 GCA_026708285.1 Acidobacteriota bacterium | reverse complement strand
CGAGCGCTACCCCGAAGGCTGGGCCTACCTCAGCTTCCGCGACCGGTCCGGAGGGCTGAGAGAGTCGGCGTCAGCGTTCCCGAAGGACCGGTGCTACGACTGCCATGCGGAGCATGCCGCGACGGACAACGTGTTCACGCAGTTCTATCCGGTGTTGCAGCGGGAGGAGATCGAGCATCTGGCATCAGACCGCTGACGATCGGATCCAGGAACTCCTCACCGAGCGTCCGTTTCCCTGAAACGCTCCCCTGCCGCGTCGACCACGGCAGCGACCAGCCAGGAGATTCACATGCGCTTTCCCGCCCTGCTGACCTCGGTCTGCCTCGCCCTTCCGGGCGTCGCCCTCGCGGCGGATTCGCCCGCGGACCGCTGCGACGCGCTCTACCTCCTGACCGACTCGGACCACGCGGTGGGGCCGGGCGTACTGGTCCCCGCCGTGGGCGATGTCCCGGAACATTGCCGGGTCCGCGGCACGATCGACTCGACGATCCGCTTCGAGGTCCGCATGCCGGCCGAGGGCTGGACGGGGCGGTTCATGTTCCACGCCCCCGGGGGCCTGGCCGGCGTGATCGGAGACACGAGCAGCCTGCTCGACGACGGCTTCGCCATGGCGACGACCGACACCGGCCATGAGGCGGAGAACGACGCGTCTTTCTACCGGAACGACCACGCGCAACTGGACTTCGGCTTCCGCGCCAATCACCTGACGACGATGCTGGCGAAGCGGATCATCCAGGAGTTCTACGGCCGGCCCGTCGAGCACGCGTATCTCTGGGGCTGCTCGAACGGCGGGCGCGCCGCGCTGATGGAGGCGTTGCGCTTCCCGGACGACTACGACGGCATCATCGCCGGGGCGCCGGCCGTCGACTACGGGTTCGGTCTGCTGACGTTCGCGCTCGAGACGAGCCGGCACCAGAAACGGAACCCCCTCACCGCGGACTCCGTGGCGTTGCTGGACGCGAACACCCGGAGAGCCTGCGACATGCTGGACGGCGTCGCTGACGGCATCGTCGGCGACCCCCGCAAGTGCGCCGTCGAACTGCTCGAACTCGAGGCTCTCGAATGCCGGGACGGTCCCGCCGTCGACTGCCTCACGGCCGGCCAGATCGAGACGGCGCGCTTCATCTACACCGGGATCACGGACGGCTCGGGCGCCGTCGTCGTGCCGGGCGTCTATCCGGGCGCGGAGCTGAACGGCGACTTCCAGCTCTGGGCGACGGGCCCCGTGCCGTTCCTCGAGGGGACCGCGTCCGACGTCACGGTCGACGTGCTCGTGGCGGCGATGCACCGCACGCCGGGCTTCGACATCGACGCCTTCGACCCGGTGAAGGACCTGCCCGCGCTCAGAGACGCCATGGTCGCGGTCGACCTCCCGGCGCCCGACTTCAGCAGGCTCGAGGAGAGCGGCGGCAAGCTGATCCTCTACAACGGCTGGCACGACTTTCCCTGCCGCGCCGCGGCGCTGGAGAGGTTCCTGGTGGAGGCCGGGGAAGTGAACGGCGAGATGGACGACTACCTGCGCACGTTCATGGTTCCGGGCATGATCCACTGCCTGGGCGGAAACGGCGCCTGGGCCGCCGACTACATCCAGGCGATCGTCGACTGGGTGGAGAACGGCGAAGCGCCCGACCGGATCCTCGCGGAGCACCCCGGGAACTTCACGTTCCTGGAAGGCCAGGTGGCCCTCGGCGACAGGACGGTCAGCTGGAGCGAGGCGATGCTCGAAGCCGGCGAAGCGCTGGAAGACAGGAAGCGCTTCTCTCGCCCGCTGTGCCCCTATCCGCAGTACGCGCAGTACAAGGGGTCCGGCGACGTGAACGACGCGGCGAACTACGCCTGCGTCGCGGACTGATCACGTCGGCGAGGTGGCCAAGGTGGCGCAGGTCTGGTGCGATCTGTTCCGCCCGGCGTCGCTCCCACCCATCCCCACGATCTGATCCCCCCTGTTGCCGCGACCTACCCGCTGGCCCGTACGGCGCCGGCGGCCCCGTCCTACAGTCCACCACTCGATCGGATCGAGTCCAACGCGTCGGCGAGTGTCTCGGACGGCAGCCAGGCACCGCCAACCATCACGCCCACGGGCCTTCGAAGTACCTCAAGCGACTCGAGCGGACTATCGTCCAGGAGAATCAGATCCGCAGCCTTGCCGACCTCCACCGTGCCGAGTTCGCTGTGGGTTTCCAGGAAGACCGCGGCTTCTCGAGTAGCCAACGCCAGGATCCGCCCACGGTCGATACCCGCCGCCTCGAAGTTCGC
>JAPOVF010000357.1:6520-22007 GCA_026708285.1 Acidobacteriota bacterium | reverse complement strand
TCGAGCCGCAGGTCGGCCTCCCGGCGCGAACGGTCCTCGCCGTGGCACTCGTAGCAGAAGATCTCGAGGATCGGCTTCACCTCGGAGAGGTAGTCGACCTTGTCGTCGTCCTGGCTGTTTGCCGGTGGGGTTCCAATCGAGCCGGCGACCAGCAGCGCCAGCGGAATGGTGAGCGGACGGCGCGCTTGCATACCCTTCCTCTTCCCCTCCAAGCCATGAGACCCGCGGCGGGTCAGCGGTTCGACTGCTCGCAGCGGGTCTCGGCTACAGTGTAGCCGTTTTCTGGGCGGCGGCTCAGCGCGGAGCATGAAGCGATGAAGCAAGAGGCGAAGATCGCGACTGCAGTGGCCGTGGCCGGCACGGCCCTCCTTGCCTGCGGAACGGGATCGGTTGGCGACTGGCCGATGTATCGGGGGGATGCGGAGGGAACCGGCTACTCGGCGCTGTCCGAGATCACGACCGCCAACGTCGCGGATTTGGCTCAGGCCTGGAGCTATTCGCTGGCTTCGGTGCCAACTTCCGTCGCCGGAGGCCCCCTGCAGATTCACCCCGCCCGTTCCCAGGCGACGCCGATCGTGGTCGGCGGCTTGATGTACGTGCCTTCGGCCGACTCGGTGGTGGCGCTCGATCCTGCCACCGGAGACACGGTCTGGAGCTTCGGTCTCCTGGGTTCAGGAACCTCGCTCTCGCGCCGAGGCGTCGCGTACTGGCCGGGCGGCGGCACGGAGAGTCGGGCCCCGCGCATCCTGTTCACCGCTGGCGCTCGACTGATCGCGCTGGACGCCGCCACCGGCGTCCCAACCGTGGAGTTCGGCTCCCGCCGCGGCACTGTCGACATCGGCGTTCCCTACAACTCGGTGCCCCTGGTGTGGGAGGACATCGTCGTCGTCGGTGCGAACACGCCACCCGGCGCTCCCGGCGGCATCGGCAACGCCCGGGCCTACAGCGTGGTCACCGGTGAGAAGCTGTGGGAGTTCAACTCGGTGCCGCAGCCGGGCCACGTCGGTCACGACACCTGGGCAGGCCACAGTTGGCGCGGCCGCCTGGGCGCGAACGCCTGGCCGTTCTACTTCACGGTCGACGACGAGCGGGAACTCGTCTTCCTGCCGCTCGCCTCACCGATCCCCTTCGCCTACGGCGGCGACCGGCACGGCTCGAACCTCTTCGCCAACTCCGTCGTCGCCGTCGAACTCCGGACGGGCGAGTACCGGTGGCACTTCCAGACGATCCACCACGACCTCTGGGACCACGATCCGCCGGCGCCGCCGGTTCTGTTCGAGGTGGAACGCGGTGGCGAGACGATCGACGCGCTCGCCGTGACGACCAAGTCGGGCTATCTCTTCATCCTGAACCGGGAGACCGGCGAACCCGTCTTCGGTGTCGAGGAGCGGCAGATGCCTCCGAGCGGGGTGCCCGGGGAACAGGCGCATCCGACCCAGCCGATTCCGACGACGCCGGCGCTGGGGCGGGTCGGCTTCGAACCCGGCGACCTGGTGACCGCTGAGGACACGACCCCGGAGCACGCGGCGGCGTGCGCGGAGCTGGTCGGGAGCGCGGGGCCGCTCCACAATCGGGGTCCGTACACACCCTGGATGCACAGGGGCGAGGGCGAGAGTGGAGCGACCCTTCTGTTTCCGGGCCTGGCCGGCGGCCCGAACTGGGGCGGCGTGGCGTTCGATCCGGCGACCCGGCGACTGCTCGCCTTCAGCCAGGATGTCGGCACGATGGGGTGGCTGGAGGAGGATCCGGAGGCGGAAGCCGGCACCTACGTTCTGCGGGTGGCCCGGCCGTTCTCCTTCGCGGTCCGCATCGACGGACAGTCCTGGCCGTGCCAGAAGCCGCCCTGGGGCCGCCTGACCGCGGTCGATGCGGACACCGGCGAGATCGCGTGGCAGCGGCCCGTCGGCGTCACCAAGGGGCTGCCGCCCGGGAAGCAGGAGACCGGCCGCCCGGGCCGCGCTTCGGCGATCGTCACCGCCGGCGGCCTCGCCTTCATCGCCGCCACCGACGACCGCCGCTTCCGGGCGCTCGACGTGGCGACGGGAGAGGAACTGTGGTCCGCGGAGTTGCCGAGGCAGGGCAACGCGAATCCGATGACCTACCTGGGCACTGACGGCCGCCAGTACGTGGCGGTGACCGCGACGGAGGAGGTCGTCGCCTTCCGCCTGCCGTAACGCACTGGGGGCGCCGGCGTCTCCGCCGGCTGCCGCCGCAGGTGTGTGACCCCGGGTCTTCTGACCCGGGGAAGAGAACGCGCTGACCGAAGGCCGGCTCCCTCTTCTGACGTTGCTACAGTCGCCGCAACAAATGTCCACCCACGACGAGACCACAGGCCCCGAGGGCTACGATCAGCCCGAAGTAGAAGCCTGGATCGCTGAGCACGTCGATTGCCTGACGCCGCCCCTCCAGTGGACGCGGCTCGAGGGCGGCCACTCGAACCTGACCTACCGGCTCGACGACACGGAAGGCCGCACGGCGGTCATCCGGCGGCCGCCCCAGGGCAAGCTGCTGCCGAAGGCCCACGACATGAGTCGGGAGTGGGCGCTCATCTCCGCGCTCGGGCCGACGGCGGTGCCGGTTCCGCGGGCGATCGCGTTCTGCGAGAGCCCGGACATCACCGGCGCATGGTTCTATGTCATGGGCCTGGTCGACGGTCGCCCGCTCTACAGTTCCGCCCACACCGAGGAGTGGGTCCCCGAGGACCGGCGCACGAAACTGGCCCATTCGTTCATCGACGTGCTCGCCAGCCTCCACGCCGTCGACCCGGACGAGGTGGGGCTGGGCACGCTCGGCAAACGGGACAGCTACGTCGGACGGCAGCTGCGGACCTGGTACCGGTCCTGGACCGCGTCCGTCGAACCGGCGCAACTCGACGACCCACGGGCGCACGACCTGCAGCGCTACTTCCTGGATCATCTGCCGGACCAGGGGCCGGCGCGCGTCGTCCACGGCGACTACGGACTGCACAACTGCCTCGTGGGACGGGACTCGACCATCGCCGCGGTGGTCGACTGGGAGATCTCGACCCTCGGCGATCCCCTGGCCGATCTGGCCTACGCGATGAACCAGTGGCGACCGGCGGCGGACACCATGCCGACCGGTTCCGGGGGTGCCACCTCGGCGCCGGGCTTCCCGGCCCGCGAGGATCTGCTCGAGCTCTACGCGGAGCGAACCGGCCGCGACCTGTCCCATCTCGACTACTACGTCGGCTTCAATCGCTGGAAGTCGGCGGCGATCGTGCACGGCGTTTACGCCCGCTATATGGAAGGCAAGAAGAGCACGAAGGGCGTCGACATGGACGAGATGCGGGAGCGCATCGTGCGGACCCTGGATCTGGCGGAGGAGGCGGTGAGACGCCTCTGACCGAACTCGACCTCAGGAGGAGAATGGCATGAGCAAGCGAAGACCAAGCCGCCGCGCCTTCCTCGGACTCGCCGGCGCCGCCGCCGCGAGCTCGCTCCATCCGGCGGCGCGGGCACAGACGCCCGGCGAAATCCGGGACCTCGGCGAGACACCGAGCGAGTACGGGAAACCCTCGCCGTTCGCCGGGTCGAAGCGATGGAGCCGCGCCCCCGACGCGACGGCGTCGTCCTCGAACACGCCGCTCGCCGATCTGGAGGGCATTGTCACCCCGTCCGGGCTCCACTTCGAGCGCCATCACACGGGCGTGCCGGTCATCGACCCGGACACCCACCGGCTGACGATCCACGGGATGGTCGACAGGCCGCTCGTGTTCTCGATGGACGATCTGGTGCGGATGCCGTCGGTTTCCCGGTTCCACTTCATCGAGTGCTCGGGCAACAGCGCCCGGGAATGGTCGCCCGCCGGCGCGGCGAACGTGCAGCTCAGCCACGGACTGGCGAGCTGCAGCGAGTGGACGGGAGTGCTCCTCGCCGACCTGCTGGATGAGGTCGGCGTGAAGCCGGAGGCCAGCTGGGTCGTCGCGGAAGGCGCCGACGCCGGGCTGATGAGCCGTAGCGTGCCGCTCGAGCGCGCCCTCGACGATGTGATCATCGCGTACGGCCAGAACGGCGAGGCCGTCCGGCCCGAGCAGGGCTATCCGCTACGGCTCCTGGTACCCGGCTGCGAGGGGAGTATCAGCGTCAAGTGGCTGCGCCGCCTGGAGGTCGCGCACATGCCGTCGATGGCCCGCGACGAAACCTCGAAGTACACCGACCTGTTGCCGGACGGCAAGGCGCGCCAGTTCACCCTGGTCATGGACGCGAAGTCGGTGATCACCCGGCCTTCGGGCGAGCAGAAGCTGGATCGGCCCGGTTTCTGCGAGATCCGCGGCCTGGCCTGGTCGGGCCGCGGCGCGATCAGCCGTGTCGAGGTCTCCACGGACGGAGGGGAGTCGTGGACCGACGCCGAGATCGCGGGACCACGCTACGCGAAGTCCTTCACGCGGTTCCGATCGCCCTGGCGGTGGGCCGGCGGCCGCCACGTCCTGATGTCGCGGGCGACCGACGACACGGGGTACGTCCAGCCGACGCTGGCGGCGCTACTCGAGGCGCGCGGCCGGTCGACGATCTACCACAACAACCGGATCAAGGCGTGGGAAGTCCAGGAGTCGGGGGAGGTCACGAATGTCGAGGCGTAGCGGCCTGTTTGCCGCCGCCCTCATCGCCGTTGGGGGCCCGCAGGCGCTTGCTGCCGAGTCGGAGCGCACCGGCCTCGGCCACGAAGTCACCGCCGAGGAACTGAGCGCCGCCGGCTACACCGTGTTCCCCGACGGCAAGGGCCTGCCCGAAGGCCGCGGCACCGCACTTGAGGGCAAGGCCGTCTACCAGCAGTTCTGCGCCGCATGCCACGGTCGGAACGCTCAGGGAGAGGACGCAGCGGCGCTCGTCGGCGGCCGCGGCAGTCTCACCTCGGAGCGGCCGCGGAAGACGGTCGAGAGCTACTGGCCCCATGCGACCACGCTCTGGGACTACGTCCGCCGCTCCATGCCGTACGAGGCGCCGGGTTCACTCACCAACGACGAGATCTACGGCGTCGTCGCCCATCTGCTGAACCTGATGGGACTCGTCGGCGAGGACGACGTGCTCGACCGCGAAAGCCTGCCGAACGTCGAGATGCCGAACAGGGACGGCTTCGTCCCGGACGACCGGCCGGACACGCACTAGCCCCTCACTGGGTGCGGCGGCAACCAGTGGTTCAACAGTCGATGGTGGCGTAGTCCTCGCCGACCGGGCAGACAAGCTGGCAGCTCTGGCAGCCGGTGTAGGCGCCCTGCCGTTGCACGGTGAGGTTGTAGAAGATCTGCTGCGTGGCCGGGCTGCGGGCGAGCTCGACCGCCTCGGCGGCGGACTTCGAGGCGAACAGGTCGGCGAGGTGCTCGACCATGCGATCAGGACCGAACGGCTGGCAGGCCCGGGCGCAGGCGTCGGCGTCAAGGCCGCGAGTCTCGGCCAGTCGAGCGCCGCTGGGCGCCGAACTCGGGATCGCCGCGACGGGACAGACTTCGGCGCAGCGGCCGCATTCCTCGAGGCCGGGGCAGAGTTCCTCGGCGAGCGGCTGTCCGCACTCGACGTCCGCGTCGGTCAGGACGCCGGCGAGAAAGACCCGCGGGCCGTACTCCGGCGTCAGGATCATCTCGTTGAGACCGAGCGTGCCGAGGCCCGACGCGACCGCGGCCTGCCTCAGGAGCAGCGAGCCCTGCCCGCCCGGCCCGGCGTAGGCCATCGGCTGGCGCCGCAGGTCGGGAATCGCCGCCGAGAGGATGCAGGCGATCGCGTCACGTTGTTCCAGCCAGTATGCGAGCCCGCCCGCGGCCTCCTCGAGATGGCGCGCCACGCGACCGTTGGCGTACTGGCGGAACGCGGCGTCGGGCGAGCGGGCGACACCGGTGGGATAGCGCTTCGCGAGAACGATCAGCCGCGTCAGGTAGGTCGAGAGCTGCGACGGCTTGTCGTAGTCCGGGGCTTCCGCTTCGAGGTCCTGCCAGGAGCAGAAACCGACCAGGTCGATACCGAGGATCTTCGCTTGGGCTCTGATCGCCTCGGCGTCGATAGCCGGGCCGGCACCGTTGCCGCTCACCGCGGCGTCCATCCGCCGATGTGGACGAGATGGTCGAAGTCGCGGTCGCGGATGTACTCGGGGTCCCGCTCTCCCGGCGGGCCGCGGAACACGAGTTCGTGTTCCGCGTCGCCGCGGATGTGCACCACGCTGCCGGGCGGCAGGTCCTGCCGGCGGTACGGAATGCGCATGATCTTGCGGATGTCCTGCGATCCGACCGGGCAGATGTACATGCACTCGAAGCAGGCGGCGAACGCGCCGCGTTTGCTGTTGGTGGCGAGGAAGAAGTCGCGCCAGTAGCGGTTGTCGAGCACCTGCGAGACGTCGAGGTCGGCCTCGGCGTTCAGCAGCTTGCGCAGCACGACGTAGAGCGAGCGAATGCTGATCCGCATCGCCGCCTGCGAGCAGCCCCGCTGGTCGAGGTCGCGGATGTCGTTGACGCTCTCTTCGTTCGACGCCCTGAGCGGAATCGCCTTCGGCGGGCAGATGACCGCGCAGCGGCCGCAGCGAAGCCCCGGGCAGAGGTCGCGGCCGAGCGGCGCGTCCGGCTCGAGCTCGGCGTCGGTGATCAGCGCCCCGAGGTAGACGCGCGAACCGTACTCGGGAGTCAGGAAGTTCAGGTTGAGGCCGACGTGGCCGAGGCCGGCGAACTCCGCCGTCCACTTGAGGTCGAGCAGGCCCGCCCCGGTCCACTTGAGGTCCAGGTCGGCGTACTCGCCGGAGACCGGCAGCGCGCAGTGGCCGCGGTCCTCGAGCCACTCGGCGATCTCCCAGGCGGTCTCCTCGGCCGAGTCGAGCGCCAGGTGCGAGTTCGTCGACTGGGTCGCCACGTCCTGGAGCGCCATCGCGCCGGTCAGCAGGTGCTTGGTGACCACGACGATGCTCTTCATTCCCTCGCACAGGTAGTCGGGCACCTGGCCGCTTTCGGTGACGGCGGCGTAGGCGGCGACGTCGGCGACGCCGACCGAGTCGGCGCCTTGCTCGAAGGCGTAGCGGGCGAGGTCCTGCTTCAGACTCACCGGCGCTCCTGCTCCCAGGTCGTGCGACGGCGGATCTGCGGCCCGAGGTTCTCGATCTCGACGTAGCCGTCCGCCTCGCTGCGCGGCAGCCGGTCGGGCAGGTCGTGGCGGCGATGGACGGACGAGCGGAGCCGCTCGTAGTCGCGGCCGACGGGACACACCTGGACGCACTCGCTGCAGCCGGTGAGCGCGGCCTCCTTCATCATCGCCATCTCGGACCAGATCTCGCCGGACTTGCGGCCGCGCATCCGCTGCCACATCTCGTCGCCGGTGCGCGCCTCGAAGATCGAAGCGAGGTGGTCGCTGAACGCCTCGAAGCCGAACGGTTGACAGCTCCGGGCGCAGGCACCCTCGTCGAGGCCGCGGATCGTCGCGAGCCCGGCGTTCCGGGGCGCTCGCCGCGGGATCGCGTCGGCCGGGCAGATCGCGGCGCAGCGGCCGCACTCCTCGAGGCCAAGGCAGAGTTCTTCGGACAGCTCGGTACCCGGCTCGATCTCGGCCGAGGTCAGAACGCCGGCGAAGAAGACGCGCGGCCCGTACTCCGGCGTCAGCACCATCCGGTTCAGGCCGAGCGTGCCGAGTCCGGCGAGGACGGCGCCCTCGCGCAGCAACGGCGAGCCCTGGCCCGCGGGCAGCAGGTCGCCCGGCGTCCTCTTCTCGAAGTCGAGCGATGCCGGCGAGACGGGCAGCGCGAGCGCGCCGCGGCGTTCGAGGTCGAACGCGATCCGTTCGGCGGCGAACTCGAGGGCCCGCAGGGCCCGCCCGCCGGCGAGTTGCTTGCTGGGCAGGTGTCTTGCCCACAGCACGCCCCGCAGCGTGCGCTTGCCGAGAACGATGAGGGTGCGGGCCTCGGGGCTGAGCGTGGAGGGGCGGTGGCGCTCGCCGAGGCGCTGTTCCAGGTCGGCAGTCGAGGCGAATCCGACGAGGTCGATGGCGAGGTCCTTCGCCATGGTCCGGATCACGGCGGAAGCGCTCTGGTTGCCGGTCGTCGTGTCTTCGCTCAAACGGTGCTCAGTGTAGATCGTCGCGCACGCCGCTGCGCGGCGGCGCCCTGATGCCGGCCAGAAGGCCGGCGCACCCAGTGTTTACGGTAGCGGCATCTGCTCGCTTTCGACCTCGCGGGCCTGGTCGAAGGCGGCGACCGGTTCGTCGGTGCGGACCTGTTCGAGCCAGAAGACGCCGTCGAACTCGGCGCTGTTGCCGCGGGTGCCGACGAAGTCGGCATCGCCGTCGGCGTCCATGTCGCGGGCGACGAAGCTGTCGAACATGCCGCGCTTGCGCCGCGAGATGTTGTGCCGGGTCCACCCGCCGTCGACGTTGCCGGGATTCTCGAACCAGGCAAGTCGCCCGAGCGGCGTATGAGGCTGGACTTCCTGGTCGGCGGCCCGTCCGCTGCGGCTGTAGGCGCCCGACATGGCGTCGAGGTCGCCGTCGCCGTCGATGTCGGCGAACGCGAAGCCGACGAGGTTGTCCGGGGTCAGTCGGCCGATCGGCCGCAACCGCCAGGCGCCCGCCGGATCGGCCGGTTGCTCCAGCCACACCAGGACGCCGCCGAACTCGACCGTTGCGAGATCCAGCCGGCCGTCTCCCGAGAGGTCAACGAAGGCCATGTTGAAGCCGTTGAGCAGCGCACCGGTCGGCGGGGCGTTTGGCGGCCGGACGGTGTCGGCGGTGGTCGTCGTGCCTTCGATCCGGATCGGGTGCTCGACGAGTTCGACCTCGCCGCCGCCCGCGCTGCGGTTCTCGAACCAGAAGATTCGACCTTCGCCTGTCGAGCCGCCGACGAGGTCGGTGTCGCCGTCGCCGTCGAGGTCGACGGTCTGGGAGTTGATCGGCCAGATCACACGGACGATCTCGTGTTCGGCCCAGTCGCCGGAGAGCGGATCGGCCGTCGTGTCGAACCAGGAGATCGCGTGCTTCTCGGTGGTCTGGCGATCCGGGTTCTGCGCGCCCTTGTTCGGGGCGACGACCTCGGGCCGGCCGTCGCCGTCGAGATCTCCGGCGAACACCCGGATGTAGGAGCCCCGGTCCTTCGTCACCGCCGGGATCACGCGTGGCCAGTCGCCGCTCCGCAAAGCGGCGGCCGCCTCTTCCGTGGCGGTGCCGGGGTTCTCGAAGTAGATGAGGTGAGCCAGCTCGCAGGCGGCCACGACGTCGAGATCGCCGTCGCCGTCGAAGTCGGCGATGGCGACGTCCTCGGCGGCTGCGGCCTCGTTCCCTTCGGCGAGAGTGGCCAGG
The DNA here is from genome assembly GCA_026708285.1 of Acidobacteriota bacterium. Taxonomy (GTDB): domain Bacteria; phylum Acidobacteriota; class Thermoanaerobaculia; order Multivoradales; family Multivoraceae; genus Multivorans. The sequence goes on along the minus strand of JAPOVF010000357.1, from coordinate 12,732 downwards.
TGCCACACGGTGGGATCGGGGCCGCCGAAGGCGAGCCGGACGTGGCCCTGCCCGACGTTGCCGTACTCGGTGTCGGATTCGTGGACGGAGACGACGTCCAGGTAGCCGTCGCCGTCGAGGTCGGCCATCTCGAGTCCGTCGCCGCCGCGGATCGGCACGCCGCCGACCGCGACGTCGTCAATGATGTGCTCGCGCCAGGAGATCCACTGACCGTCGGCGGACTGGGCGTGGGTGGGGGTGTCGGCGACCAGTTTCGAGGCGGGGGCAGGGTCGCCGGGTTGACAGGCCGGAACGGTTATGGCGAGGGCGGCAGCACAAAGGAGCGAGGCCTGCGGCCTCGCGCGCTTTCTGGCCGCCTGCGGCGGCAGCCGGCGGGGACGCCGGCGCACCCAGTGGGTCACGGCCGGTACCAGATCGGCGACGACCAGGCGCGTTCCTGGATCGTCGGCGGCAGGCCGGGCCGCGGGTCGACGCCGGCGCGGATCGCGTCCCAGGTCGACCAGCGGCAGGTGGGATTCTCGAGCACCCGCAGGTAGTAGACCGCCCTCTGGCCCGGATCGAACTCCGGATCCTCGAACACGGCGCGGAGTTCGGCGGCGCCCAGGTCCTCGGAGAAGCTGCAGTCCGCTAGGTCGACCGATGCGCCGTTGTCGGGGCAGCGCGGCGGGTCGCCGGTGGGCGTGCCGCCGTCGGAGCAGGCGACGTCGATGACGGCCTCGTGCGCTTCGCCGCCGTCGACCCATCCCTTCACGACCTGGAGCCGCTGCAGACCCGCGCTCTCCGGGTCGCCCGACGCCCAAAGCAACAGCTTCGGGGAGCGCTCGCCGTCCGCCAGCAGGTCGCCGCCCATCGCCACGCCCTGCTCGTAGGCTTTCGCGATCATCTCGGGGTCGTCCGCGAGATCCGCATCGAAGTCGTAGCCGCCGAAGAAGCGGACCTGGATCCGCGGCCCGGTCGTGGCGAAGGTCTCCTTGCGCCGGAACGCGTCGTAGATCGAGTCGCGGGTGTTCTCTTCGGCCCAGACGCCGGTCAGGCCGGAAGCGCCCCACATCTGAAAGTAGGTCTGGGCGTAGGCGGGGGAACCGTCCGGATTGGGTTCGTCGAGCGGCACGGAGCCGCGAAGCTGGGGCGTCCCGTCGCGCCTGCCGACCTTGCTGTGGTAGTCGTCCTCGTCCGGCGTGCCGCCGGCGTTGTGGCTGTCGGTGGCGGCGACGAGACCGAAACGGAAGGGATTGAAGCCCTCGGTCTCCTCGAGCAGCAGCCCGTCGAGGTAGGCCGTGCGCACGTAGCTCCCCTGGGGTTCGCTGGGCAGGGTGCTGCTGACCCGGTAGGGCATGATCTCGAAGTCGGCCCACTCGTCGTTCGGCGACAGCATCGGATGGACCTCCGACGTGCCCTTGACCTGGGTCACTTCGACGATCGGCTCGTTGCGCATCCGCGTCTCGGCGTACTCGGCGTCCAGCGGATCGCCGCCGAAGGTCAGCGGGCTGAACATGTTGCCGTTGCTGCCGTTCGAGTTGTGGGGGATGGCCAGCGCCTCGACGCCGTTGTCGCGGAGGCTGTCGAGCCAGGCCCACAGGTCCTCGGGGTTGTCCGAGTCCATTGCCGTGAAGGGCACCTCCGGCGCCTCACTGCCGCGGAAGATCACGTTGCGGTGGAGGTTGCCGGTGTCGGCGGCGGTGGTTGTGTACTCGTAGCCGATGAAGGTGGTGAAGGCGCCGGGGTCGTTGTGACGCTCGGCGGATTCGACGATGCGCTGCCAGGCGTCGCGGTTCGCCTTGCTGCCGTCGATCTTGTGGAACTCGCCGGCCTGGTAGGCCTGGAGCCCGCGCTGGAACCCCTCGGAGGGCCCCAGCTCGCGCAGTTCCCTGGCGAGCGGGACCTGGTACAGCGGATCGTCCGGGTCGTCCATCGCCGGCAGCACGCCGAGCAGGATGCCGTGGTCGGTGACCGCCTGGAAATCGAGAGGCCGCCGGAGCTGCATCGTGTGGCCGGCGGGATGAACGAGCGGCGCGCCGCGGGCGAAGCGATAGGCGTCGTCGGGCGTGGCCCGGACGTCGAAGATGTAGGCGTCCATCGAGAAGCGGGTGTGGACATGCAGGTCGCCGTAGTAGGCGTTGCGCAGCGGATTCGGCTGCGGCGCGGTCGCCTGGTCGGGCGCGTCCGCGCCGTCGCCGGTGTCGCCCGCTGGCGCCCCGCAGCCTGCGACCAGGGCCGGAACGAGAAGCGCGCTAGCTGCGAGGCCTTTCCATCTCATTGAGCGATCCCTCGAACGTAGTTGGGAGTAGGATGCTGAGTGTAGCGATAGCGAAGCTGGTCGACAGGAGAGTGAGCGAACCCCGGAGCAGCAAGGTGATCTGTCTGGTGCCGCCGGGTCCGCACGACCGGATCGCGCGTTTTCCGGAGCACTGGGAGGCCTGCTTCGTTCATCGGAACGAGGAGCTGAGCGCGGAGCTGACCCGGGGCGCCCGCGCTCTCCTCACCACGCATCCCTACCTGGTGGGGCGAGCCGAACTGGAACTCCTGAACGGCGTGGAGCTCGTGCAGCAGGTCGGGGTCGGCGTCGACAACATCGACGTCGAGGCGGCTCGCGAACTCGGGATCGCGGTCTGCAACGTGCCGCAGGCCAACGCCGTGTCGGTCGCTGAGTACGTGATCATGGCGTGCATCTTCCTGCTGCGCCGGATGGAGGATGCGACCGCGGCGCTGCGCCGGCTGGAGAACCCGTACCCGGCGCTGTTCGCCAAGGGCAGCCACGAGGTGCGCCGAAAGAAGCTCGGGCTGGTCGGCTACGGGGCGATCGCCCACGAAGTGGCGAAGCGGGCTCGAGCGCTGGAGATGGAGTTGCTCTCTGCAAGCGCACCGGAGCGCGAACGCGAGCGCGGACTGGCGCCGAGCGCCGCGGAACGCGAACTCGGTGTCGTGCGGCTCCCCTTCGAGCAGCTACTGCGGGAGTCCGACGTGGTGAGCCTCCACGTGCCGCTGACGGATACGACCCGCAACCTGATCGGCGCCCCGGAACTCGGGCTGATGAAGCCGTCGGCGTTCCTGGTCAACACCTCGCGCGGCGGCATCGTGAAGGAAGACGATCTCGCCGACGCGCTGGCGAAGGGCCGGATCGCGGGCGCCGCGATCGACGTGTTCAGCGTCGAGCCGATCCGGGCCGACAACCCGCTGCTCGGCGCGCCGAACGCCTTCCTCTCTCCCCACAGCGGCGGCAGCACGAACGAATGCGTGATAGACGCCATCCGGGAGAGCATCGCCAACGTCGACCGCGTCCTGCGCGGAGAGGAGCCGCATCATCGTGTCTGTTGACGGCGCATCGGGCCATCTGATCGAGGCGAAGGAGGTGCCGCGCCCGGACGTTCAGCGCGGCTACATCGAGATCTTCGAGCAGCTCTGCAAGGGCTGCGATCTCTGCATTCCGGCCTGTCCGGTGCGCATCATCGAACCGGGACGGGGCGCCAACATGATGGGCTGGCGGCCGGTCGTCGTCGAGGCGGACCTGATGAAGTACTGCATCGGCTGCAACCTCTGCGCGATGGTCTGCCCCGACCAGGCCATCGAGGTCTTCCGCTTCGACGAGCCGGTCCCCCACGAGGAGCTGCCATGAGCGAGCTGCCCTTCGTTCCGCCGGTCGGCAAGCCGACGATGGGCGCCCATGCGATGGGGATCGGCGCGATGGTCGCCGGTCTCGACTACTTCGCCGGCTATCCGATCACCCCGCAGACCGAGCTGCTCGAGTACGTCGCCGAGGCCCTGCCCGAGCACGGGGGCGTCTTCCAGCAGCTCGGCGACGAGATCTCGAGCGTCATGGCGGTGTTCGGGGCCGCGGCGTGCGGCAAGCGGGCGATGACCGCGTCGGTCGGCCCGGGGCTGACGCTGATGATCGACGGCCTGACCAACGCCGCCGGTGCCGAGACGCCGATGGTGCTGGGAGCGCTCACCCGAGCCCACGTCGGCGTCTCGGGCGGGCTCTATCCGGCGCAGTCGGACATCCGCATGCTCCGCGGCCTGGGCAACGGCGACTACCAGTTGCCGCTGTTCGCGCCGTCGACGATCACCGAGACGGTGCAGCTCACGGCCGAGGCCTTCGACGTCGCCGACCTGTACAGCATCCCGGCCGTCGTCTGCATCGACGGCAAGATGGCGAACATGATCGAGACGCTGCAGCCGTTCGAGGTGCCGGAGCGCGACCTGCCGGACAAGACCTGGGCGCTCGACCGTTCCCTGCGCGAGAAGCGCCGGGTGGTCGGCGCCGCGCGCACGCCCGAACTCGACACGATGGTCAGCTACGAGATCCAGCACAAGCTGGAGCGGATGCGAACGGAGGAGACCCGCTTCGACACCTTCCTGTGCGACGACGCGGAGTTCGTCGTCGTGGCGTACGGGATCATGGCCCGGATCGCGAAGGAAGCGGTCAGGAACGCGCGCGAGGAGGGGATCAAGGTCGGGCTGTTCCGGCCGATCACCCTCTTCCCGTTCCCGGAGGCGCCGCTCGGGGAGCTTGCCTCGAGCGCCCGTGAGGTGCTGACGGTCGAGATCAACTTCGGCCAGGCCCTGACCGACGTGCGCCTGGCGGTCGCCGGCCGGTGCCCTGTCCAGTTCTTTGGACAGCCGGCCCTGGCGATCCCGGCGCGGGCCGTACTCGAGGCGATTCGCCAGATGGCCGCCGGGCAACCGGTGGAGCCGCGGGGTTTCCACGACGTCCATCCCACCGCCTTCCATCTCGCCGACACCCATCCGCCGGCGCGGAAACAGATGCTCGATCAGCTCGCCGCCCGGCGCGGACAGGAGGGGGCCCAGGCCATGCTCGACAACCTGCTCGGCATCCGCAAGAACACAGTGATCCCGGAGGTCGGACGTGACTGAACCAGCCGCGCGTACGCCCGAGCGCTACACGCCGCCCGAGGGCGTCGAAGCCCGCAAGATCTCGCCTCAGCTCGATGTCCACACCGGACTGCCGTCGTCCTGGTGTCCCGGTTGCGGGCATGGCTCGGTGAGCCAGATCCTCTGCGACCTGGTAACCGAGCTCGACCTCGCGGAGAAGACGATTCTCGCCCTGGGCGTCGGCTGCGGCTCGACGATCGCGGCGCAGATGGAGGTGAACACCGTGCTCTCGCCGCACGGCCGCGCCAGCGACACGGCGACCGGCGTTTCCCGCATGGCGCCCGAGCGGATCGTCGTCCAGTACTCCGGCGACGGCGACGCCTGCGGCATCGGCCTGGCCGGCCTGATGCACGCCTGCAACCGGCGCGAGAACTTCATCGTCGTCATCTACAACAACAACGCCTACGGCATGACGGGCGGCCAGATGGGCCCGACGACGACCAAGGAAGTGCCGACGACCACCTTCCAGGGCGGCCGCGATGAGGAGGTCATGGGCTATCCCATGGACATCATCAAGACGCTGGAGCACTTCCCCGGAGTCGTCTACGCGGGGCGTTGCGCGTTGACGTCTGGCGTCCGCTACCGCGAGGCGAGCCGGATGATCCGGCGAGCGTTCGAGATCCACCTCGCCGGCGTCAAGGGGATGAAGGTCATCGACTGCCTCGGCAACTGCAACGTGAACTGGAAGGGCGGCGGCGTCACGTTCACGCCGGAGAGCTCGAACCAGTTCATCGAAGACCAGATCATGAAGTACTTCCAGATGGGTGAGGCGACGGTGCCCGAGGGCTACCCGCCGATCCGGGTGCGATGAGCGGTGTTGTTGAGCGCGTCGGCGGCGCCGGCACCGGCGGCGCCGGCCTGCTGACCTGCCTCAAGACGCTGGGCTACGCGGCCGCCGCCAAGGGCTGGCACATGGCCTATACCTCCGACTACAACCCGGAGACCCGGGGCGGTCTGGTCGAGGGCACGGTCGTCCTCTCGAGCGACGAGCCGATCGACAACCCGGTGATCGAGACCTACACCGCGGTGCTCGCGTTCGACCACGCCGGCTACCTGTCGTACGGCCCGGGGGTCGAACCGGGCGGGCTCATCCTCTGGGATAGTTCCCGGGTCCGGAACCCGCCGGCGCTCGAAGGCGTCCGTTCGTACGGCGTTCCCGTCTTCCAGTTGGCCCGCGACGGCGGTGCGCCCGGCCTGGCCAACATGGGCATGCTCGGGTTGTACAACCTGATCGCCGGCCATTTCACCATCGACGAGCTGCTCGCCGGCATGGAGGACTACCTGCCGGTGTGGCGCCACAAGCTGCTGCCGGGCAACCGGGC
>JAPOVF010000357.1:0-6287 GCA_026708285.1 Acidobacteriota bacterium | reverse complement strand
GCCGACGACCTCGGCTACGGCGACGTCGGCATCTACGGCAGCGAGATCATCGACACCCCGAACATCGACGAACTGGCCCGTGGCGGCGTCCGGTTCGAAGCCGGCTACGTCACCGCGGCGGTCTGCAGCCCGTCCCGGGCCGGCCTGATGACCGGACGCTACCCGCAGCGGCAGGGCTACGAGTTCAACCCGTCGGGCCGGGACTACGGCCTGAACCCGGACGAAGCGACCCTGGCCGAGGTCATGCGCTCCGCCGGCTACGCGACCGGCGCCGTCGGCAAGTGGCAGCTCGGCTGGGGCGAGGGCAAGCACCCCCTCGACCGTGGCTTCGACGAGTTCTTCGGCATGCAGAGCGGCACGATCTACATTGAGCCGTCCGCCGAAGGGGTCGAGAACTGGAGCCCGCTGCCGCTCAGCGAGGTGCGGGAGCGACCCATCTTCCGCGGCCGGGAGGCCGTGGAGGAGACCGAGTACCTGACCGAGGTCCTCACTCGCGAGGCGCTCGACTTCATCGACCGGCATCACGACCGGCCCTTCTTCCTCTACCTCGCCCACTACGCGCCGCATACCCCGCTGCAGGCGACCGCGAAGTACCTCGACCGCTACCGCCACATCGAGGACCCGAGGGTGCGCATCTTCGCGGCGATGGTCTCGGCGGTCGACGACAGCGTCGGCGAGGTCAGGGCCCGGCTGCGGGAGCACGGCGTCGAGGACGACACCCTGATCGTCTTCCTCTCCGACAACGGGTGCGCCTTCTACCTCCAGGGCGGCTGCACCAACGGTCCGCTCAGCGGCGGCAAGCGCTGGTTCTTCGAGGGCGGCATCCGCGTGCCCTTCCTGCTGAACTGGCCGGCCAGGGTGGATCCGGGCCAGGTCTACCGGCCGGCCGTGTCGTCACTGGATCTGCTGCCCACGCTGGCGGCGGCGGCCGGCGCTTCGCTTCCGGAGAAGCCGCTCGACGGCGTCGATCTCCTTCCCTACCTTCGCGGCGAGGTCGACGGCGTTCCGCACGAGACCCTGTTCTGGCGGGCCGGTCCGAACCGCGCCGTCCGCCGCGGCGACTGGAAGCTCTGGCAGGTCAACCGCGCCTCGGAGGAACAGGTCGCGTCGCTTCCCCTGCTCGGCGCCCTGTTCCCCGACTGGGAAGCGCCCCACGGGTCGCCGCTTGGTCAGTTGAACCGGCTGCACAACCTGGAGAACGACCTTGGCGAGCGGATCCCCGTCGCCGACGACGAGCCGGCAGTGCTCGAAGAGCTCAGGCGCGCCCTCGACGCCTGGGAGAGCGAACTCGTCGAGCCGCGGTGGTGGAGCAACCGGGGCACCGCCGGCACGGTCGAGGACGAGGCGATCGAACTCATCTTCTGAACCGACGGCGACCAGGCCGAAGGGGTTCGTGTAGTCGACACGGCCCTACGGACCGCGCATGAACCTCGACCAGGCCAACGCCCTCCGGTGGACTGCCGCCGCCCGCGGCTGTTACGAGGTCTACTACCTGACCCTCAACGACCCGGCGAGCGATACGGGCTACTGGATTCGATACGTCGTCCAGGTGCCCGAGACGACAGAGCGCTGCGCCGAGCTGGAACTCTGGTTCGCGTTCTTCGATCGCCGGAATCCCGAGCGGAGTTTCGGCGTGTTCGAGCGCCGTCCCCTGGCGACGCTCGAGTCCCAGGCGACCCCGTTTCGTCTTGGCTTTGGCGGCGGCCCCCTCGACGGACACAACTTCGCGCCGGCGGAGTTGGGCAACGGACTGGCCCGGGGCGGGATCGGTCAAGGCGGCCGGCGAGTCCGGTGGCATCTGGAGTGGCCGGCGGAGTCGGAGCCCATCCTGCCGTTTCCCGAAGGGCTCTACAGCTCGGGAGACGCGCCCGGAGCGATGCTCTACCCGTACCCGGCGACGCAGTTCACCGGGACGATCGAGATCGGCGGGCGCCGACTCGTGATCGAGGACGCGCCGGGCCAGCAGAGCCACATCTGGGGCCGGAAGCACCCGCCGCACTGGCTTTGGGTTCATTGCAACCGGTTCGTCGATGATCCGGACGGCTACCTGGAGGTTTCCTGCATCCCGGCTTCTGCGGACGGACCACCGCCGGTCCACATGTTGATCGCGCGCGTCGGTGGCCGTGAAGTACGGTTGATCGCGCCGCTGGACGGTTCCGCGGCAACGAGCGAATCGGTTCCCGGACGGTGGTCCTTCGCGGCCGAATCGGAACGCGAACGCGTCGAGCTGGAGGTGAACTGTCCCCTGGAGCTGATCCTCGAAGCGCCCTATACCGACCCGGACGGGTCGAGTTGCTTCTGCCTGCACAGCGATCTGGCGAGTTGCCGGGTGCGGCTGCTGGAACGGGTGGGGCGTAGCGACGACGACTCCGGGCCGGAGTGGGAGAATGCCGGGGAACTGAGCAGCGAGGGTTGGTGCCACGTGGAGTGGGGAGACTGGCATGAGCATCCCGAGGTCGACGGACGGATCGAGCGTGTCGGGCCGGGTTGAGCGCAAGCCGGTCGCGCGACTCGCTGCCCGCGCCCTGCCGCCGGCACTGGCGGTTCTTGTCGCCTGCTCGCCCGCGGACACAGCCGGCCCGCGCGATTCGGACAAGACGCTAACGGTAGCCGAGACGCTTTCTTCGGCACGGACCGCTGGCGGCCAGTTCATCTCCTGGCGCGAGCATCGGATCGACGACGAAGAACTCTCCGGTGGCGTCCCGCTGCGCGGCGCCGACGGCCTGAAGATGGCCGACCTCGACGGCGACGGGCACCTGGACATCGTGACCGTCCACGAGGACAGCGACCACCTCCGGCTCCACTTCGGCAGCGTTGATCTCAACCGCTGGACCAGTGTCACCCTGGCGGCAGGCAGGGAGGCTGCCGCGGCCGAGGACGTAGCCATTGGCGACGTGAACGGCGACGGCTTGCTCGACGTGCTGGTCGCGTGCGAGCTCGAGCACCTGACCTACTTCCAGAACCCGGGGCGGGATGTTCGGGAAGGCCGTTGGCTGCGGCTGATTCCCTCCGTTACCGCGGGCCGCGGATCCTGGATCCGGGTCTACCTGGCCGATCTCGACCAGGACGGCCGGCTCGAGGCGATCGCGCCGAACAAGGGCGCGCAGCAACCGGAGGGCGAGCCGGTGCCCGACACCTTCCCGCTCGAGGAGATCTCCCTGTTCGAGATCGAAGGCGATCCGCTGGTCGATTCGAGCTGGACCGAGACGGTTCTGGCCACCGTCACCGTGCCGATGAACTCGCGGCCGGTCGACCTGGACGGCGACGGCGACCTGGACATCCTCGCCGGCAGCCGGTCCGAAGCGAGGATCTTCTGGCTGGAGAACCTGCTCGAAGCCGGCTCGGGACTGGCGTTCGAGGAACATCCGATCGAGGTCACGGGCAGGACGGTGCCGTGGGAGCGTGGCCCGCGCCGGCTTACCGGCATGAACGTCGAGTTCGCGGACCTGAATCACGACGGCAGGCTGGACATGGTCCTCCAGGAGACGCCGGTCCTCAACGTGTGGCTCGAGCAGCCGGCCGATCCGGTTGCGGAACCATGGACGATCCATCCGATCGGAGACACGGCGCCGGACAACCCGACCGGTCTCGCGCTCTTCGATGTCGACGACGACGGCGACCTCGATCTCTGGAGTGGCGGCTACAGCTCACGGCCGCGCGACCGGGACGGCGAGGACAAGACCGCCGCGAGCGTGGCCGGCCGTCTGGGCTGGTTCGAGAACCCGGGAGACCCGACGGGCGCGTGGACCCGGCACGACGTCTCCCGCCGCGTGCGCGGCATGTTCGACGAATTCGTCGTGCGCGACATGGACCAGGACGGAGACGAAGACCTGGTTGCGACCCGCGGCAACAGCGGCCACTACGACGGCGTCTTCTGGCTCGAACAGGTTCGCACCGCCGAGCCCCGGCGCGTTTTCTTCCCGGCCCGCGACTCCGAGAGCCGGCATCTGCCGCTGCCGCCGGGCGACTAGGCGGCCTTAGGCCCGGCCGTCGTAGAACCGTTCGCCGAAGCTCTCCAGCTTGTCCTCGTCGATCACGATGCCAAGGCCGGGGTGCTGCGGCAGATGCACATAGCCGTCGTCGTCGATCTCGGTCGTCTCGGCCAGCAGCGCGTCGCGGCCCTCGGTGGTCCAGCCTGGCGGCTCGTAGGGGAACTCGCACCACTCGCAGTTGGGGCTGGCGGCCATGAGATGCAGGTTGGCGAGCAGGGCGAAGCCGTTGTTCCAGGTGTGGGCGGCGAAGGCCAGGCCGTTCGCTTCGGCGAGGGCAGCCACCTTCCGGCATTCCGCGATGCCGCCGAAGAACATGGCGTCGGCCTGAAGGATGTCGAGGCACTGCTTCTCGACCAGGAGTCCGTATTCGTTGAACCGCCAGTTCAACTCGCCGCCGGCGAGCGGGATCGAGGTCCGCTGGCGGAGTTCGGCGAGCGCCGCGTAGTCGTTGCGGTCGAGCGGCTCCTCGATCCAGGTCATGTCGCAGGGCTCGATGGCGCTTGCGAACGCGGCCGCGATGTCGACGTCCCACTTCGGTGGCGCGCCCGGCAGGAGCGAGAAGTGGAAGCCCTGGTTCGCGTCGACCATCAGCGCCAGGTCGGGTCCCACTGCTTCGCGCGCCCGCTCGATGACCGCCACGTCGTCGCGCCAGTCCGGGTAGTGGGCGCGGAGCTTGACGGCGGCAAACCCCATCTCCTTCAGTTCGAGCAGGTTCTCGGCGCGCTCGTCGGGCGATCGAAGCTCGGAGGTCGATGCGTAGGCCCTGAGCCTGTCCCTGCCGCCGCCCAGCAGCTCGTACACGGGCTTTCCCTTGACCTTGCCGGCGATGTCCCACAGCGCCGGTTCGAGCCAGGCCAGGCGGATGCCGAGGGCCTCGCCGGCGTCGAGCACGCTGCCGAAGCCCTCGATGTCGAGGGGGTCGCGGCCGAGAATGAAGGGCCCCAGAGCGTCGCCGAGGCCGGCGTGAAAGCGGCCCAGGGTCATTCCCGCCGACTCGCCGACGACGCCTTCGTCCGTCGTCATGCGGACGAACGTCAGCTCGTTGTGCGTCTGCCCGTGGCCGGGCTGCGCGGCAACGTGGAGCGGCGCCGGCAGCGGCGACCTGACGTGGTACAGCTCGAGGCGATCGATCCTCAAGGCGGCGGGCTGCGGAAGTCGACGGTGTTGAAGTCGAGCTGGTTCGGCACTCTCGGCGCGTAGCGGCCGCTCTGTTTGGCTCTGGCCAGGTGGTCCTCTGCCTGCGGGTCGGGCCCCTGAGGACGCAGCGCGCGCTGGAAGAAGGCGAGCACGTTCGTGATCCGTCGCGGGACCGAGCGCCCGGTGTGGGCGGCCCCCTGGACCAGGTGGTACTCGTGCGGGATCGCGGCGTCGAAGAGCAGCCGGTGGAGCAGTTCGGCGCTCAGGTACGTCAGGTTGGCGTCCTCGTCGCCGGCCTCGACCAGGAGCTTCAGTCCGGAGGCGCGGAGCCGGTCGGCGTTGTCGATGACGATCGTCGGCGGGTGACGGGCCCGCCAGTACTCGACGTCGAAGGGGTTGCCGAAACGCTCCTGGAGGAACCGCATCGCGCCGGGACCGTAGGGCGTGAGGTCGAGGTCGGCGAAGGAAGCCACGGGCGGGAATCCCGGTTCGAGGGCCGCCGCGGCCGCGAACATCTCGGGATTGCGGAGGCCGATCCGTAGCGTGCCCTGGCCGCCCGCGGAGCCGCCGCCGAGCACGGTGCCGGCCCGGTCCTGCGCCACGTAGGAGCCGCCCGTGATCGGAGCGACGACCACGATGTGCTCGATCGTTCCCTCCTTCCAGGCGCGTTCCAGATGAGGGCGAAGACGACGTTCCAGGTTGCCTTCGCCGCTGGAGCCACCGTGAAGCCAGAGCAGGAGCGGGTAGGGCTCGGTGCGTTCCGGCTCGTAGGCAGGCGGCAGCAGGAGGTCGAACCGCGGCTCGCCGGGCACCAGGTCGCTGGCGAGCGGGTGGTTCGTCAGGCTGGACTCCTGGGGATGACCTGCCGTGGCGATCAGGAAGACGGCGAGCAGAGGAAGAGCAGTGGCTCCCGGAACTCGGTACATGACCAGACCTCCTTTGGACGTAGGCTCTCCAGTCTACGCCTCGAACCCGCAAGAAGGCCCGTCCCGGATGAACGCAGCACAACTCGCCATCGACAGCCTCGCCCGCTACGGCGTCTACGACGCCGTGCGCTTCGAGGGCAGGACCAGAACGAACGAGGAGCAGGAGCTGCTGGCCCGCAAGCTGGCCGCCGTGCTCCGGGCGCGCGGCGTCGGCCCCGGCGACCGCGTCGTC
>JAPOVF010000119.1 GCA_026708285.1 Acidobacteriota bacterium | reverse complement strand
CGCGCCCCGCCGCCGGTGAGGACGAGGCCGATTCGGGGCCTGTTCGACATCTCTGGAACACTAGTTTCATGTACAGGACACCGCAACGTGGGCGAGAATGACCCGTGGTGGAGGTCCCGCGGCGTATGAGGACGGAGCGTATGGAACTGGGCAACGGCGCAACGATCCGCTCCGTCTATCTCGGACGAGTGAGCTACGAGGCCGGTGTCGAGCTGCAGCACCGGCTCCGGCAGCAGCTTCTGGACGGCGAACCCGATGCCTCGGATACGTTGCTCCTGCTCGAGCATCCGCCGACCTATACGGTCGGCCGGAACTGCGACCGGAGTGATGTCGTGGCGGACCCCGACTGGTTGCGGCGGCGGGGAATCGCGGTCGCCGAGTGCGACCGGGGCGGGCGCGCGACCTACCATGGCCCGGGACAACTCGTCGGCTACCCGGTCATCGATCTGAGGGCGGATCGGCGGAACGTCCGCGGCTATGTTCGGGACCTGCAGGAGGTCCTGGTTCGCACCTTGGCGACATTCGGCGTCGCCGCGGTGGGTGGCGAAGAGCGGGAGCGCATCGGCGTGTGGGTCGGTCGCCGGAAGATCGCCTCGATCGGCATCCACCTCCGGCGCTGGGTCACCACCCATGGATTCGCGCTCAATGTCTGCACCGACCTGGACGACTTCGCCGGCATCCTCTCCTGCGGCTTCGATGCCGGTGTGATGACTTCGATCGAGGAGCTCACCGGTCGCCGGCCTGCTCTGGAGGACGTCGCCGGGTGCTGTGCGGAGAACTTCGCGCGTGTCTTCGAGCGCCGTCTCACTCAGGTAGAGCCGGCCGGTATCGGCTTTGGGCCGGCGTCGCGCGCGGCTAGGATCCGGGACGATACGCGGCCGCCTGAGAGTCGGTCGCCCGAGTTGTAGCGCGCATGGACGAACTCGTTTCCATCGGCGCCCCGCCGGCCGTCGGCGGCGTGGCGCGCCTGTCGCGGCCGGACTGGCTGCGCATCCGGCTACGCACGCCGGAGCCCTATCACCGCGTTCGCCGGTTGATGGAAGGTCTGAACCTGAACACGGTGTGCGAGGAGGCGCGCTGCCCGAACATCTACGAGTGCTGGGGCGAGCACGGCACGGCGACGTTCATGATCCTGGGCGATACCTGTACCCGCCGTTGCGGGTTCTGCGCCGTCCACACGGGCCGGCCGGCGCCCGGCGTCGACGCGGACGAGCCGGCCCGAGTGGCGGAAGCCGCGACTGCCATGGGCCTGCGCCATGTCGTCGTCACCTCGGTCGACCGCGACGATCTTCCGGACGGCGGCGCCGGGCACTTCGCCGCCACGATCCGCGCGATCCGGAAGCGGCTTCCCGGGGCCGCCGTCGAGGTGCTGACCCCGGACTTCCGGGGCGTCGACGACGCTCTGGACATCGTGCTCGATGCCCGGCCGGAAGTGTTCTCGCACAACATGGAGACAGTTCCCCGGCTGTACCGGCAGGCCCGTCCGGGCAGCAGCTACCAGCGAAGCCTGGCGCTGCTGGCGGACGCGGCGGTCCAGCGCGACGGCGGCTACGAGGGCAGGGTGAAGACGGGTTTGATGGCGGGCCTGGGCGAGACGACGACCGAACTCGAAGCGACGATCCGGGACATCCGGTCGGCGGGAACCGAGATCCTCACCATCGGCCAGTATCTGCAGCCGACCCGCGACCACCTGCCGGTCGACCGCTACGTGCACCCGGATGAGTTCGCGCGGCTGCGCGGGTTCGCTCTCGGACTGGGCTTCAGCCACTGCGAATCCGGTCCGCTCGTGCGCAGCAGCTACCACGCCCACGAACACGTCGGCGCCGCCAGCCCCTGATGGAGACGCCATGACGGTCTTCTCGAGGGTCGTCGGCTGGTCCCTGCCGCTGATGCCGCCGCCGCTGGTGCGCTGGGCGGCCGCTCCGTACGTGGCCGGCGACGAGCCGGCGGACGCCCTCGACTGCGCCGCCAGGCTCAACCGCCGCGGGCTTGCCGGGACGCTGGCGCTGCTCGGTGAGGAGATCGACAGCCCGGAACTCGCCGCCGAAGGGACAGGGCTCTATGTCGACCTCGTCGACGCGCTTGCCGACCGCGGTCTCGACTGCAACGTGTCGGTCAAGCTCACGCTGCTGGGCCTCAAGGTCTCCCGCTCTCTCTGCCGCGATCACCTCTTCGAGCTGGTGACGCGGGCCGAGACCCGTGGCAACTTCGTCCGGATCGACATGGAGGACCACACCTGCACCACGGCCACCCTGGACCTCTACCGTG
>JAPOVF010000033.1:19127-22195 GCA_026708285.1 Acidobacteriota bacterium | reverse complement strand
GAGGGCAACTACTCGATGGGCAACACGCTGCGCGGCGCGCGGATTCTCGAGGACGACTGGCGCGCCGGCAAGGCGGCTAGCACCGGCGGCGAGTAGTCGCCGGGCTATTGATCTCGGCGGTTCGGGCCGATCGCGATCTCGGTGATGTGGAGGCTGAGGCCTTCGCCGGCGCTTAGGCCGATCAGGCCGTTGAGATCGAGTTCGTCGGACGGAAGGTCGGCGACGGCCTCGCCGCCGATGTAGAAGATCGTCTGTTCGCCTCGGACGTCGACTTCCAGGACGTTCTCCGCGGGCGAGGTGGCCGAGTCGTCGAGGACGGATACGCCGTCGTGAGCTGTCCACGGCACAAGTTCTTCGATGTCGTCGCCCGTGTGTCGGGCTATGCGGAACCGGCCCACGTTGTCGATCTGGAAGGTGACGTAGGTTTGCTCGTCCCCTTCGAGGTCGCGGCCGCCGAGGAAGAGACCGAAGGGCGTGTCGACGCGGGTTGAGCCGGATCGTTCGGGGTCGCCTTTCGGGAACAGGTAGATCGTGCTCTTGACGGCGTAGTTGCCGGACGCGAAGCGGCCCGGGTCCCAGAGCAGGCTCCGGGGGCCGGCGTAGACGTGCCAGCCGGGGCGCATGACGACGAAGTTCCTCTCGGCTGCTTCGTTGGAGCCGTCATAGCCGACCTTCCAGTGCTCGGGACGCTCCAGGTTGTGGCCTGATTGAGCGGAAGCGGCTACAGGCGTCAAGAGGGCCGCAGCCACGACTCCGGCTGTGAGGCAGAGACTTCGACGGTGACGCATCGGGACTCCTCTACTCCGGCTCGTAGGTCAGTCGCATCTCGGACACGACGTTCTTGCCGCCGTCGGCGAGCAGTTCCTCACGGGCGAACCAGCTCGGCTTCATGGCGCCGACCGAGAACAGCTTCTCGGCCTGGTCGCGGTAGTGCGGCGAGTCGGGCCGGTCGCTCTGGCCGATCGGGGGCTGGGTGTAGCTGCGGATCGGGTTGCTGAGGATGACGACCTCGGTCGACGTCTGGCCGCGGTTGCCCCAACGGCGGCCGTCGGCGCGCGGCGGGCTGAAGCCGACCGCACGCATGGTCGCCATTCCGGCCTCGTTGAGAGAGCCGCCGCCGACCGGCCAGGACACTTCGTCGTTCGAGTCCTGGCGGCCGACCCGGAACACGTCGCCGAAGGCCGCGTCAAAGCCCCCCGGGCCTGAGCGGAGCGCCTCCGCTGCGGCGTCTACCGCCTCGACCAGGGCCGGCAACTCATCGTCGCGGAGACCGGGCGGCTTCGGCGCCTCGCGGATCAGTTCCAGGTAGTCGTTGACCCGCGCCGTCATCCCGTTCATCCCATCGCGGCCGACCAGCTCCCGGAGAGCCTCGCGCCAGCGGAAGTAGGCGAGCGCGCCTTGGGAGTCGAGTTCGGAGACGCCGTTCCACTCCTCGATCCTGCGTACGACCTCGGCGTGCTCCTTCGAGCGCTTGCCGGGGACCGCGGCCTCAGCGCGTCGCAGCTCCTCGACCCAGCGTTCGAACTGGTAGACCGAGCGGTTGAGCGCCAGCTCGACGATCTCCTCTTCGCTCCATCTGGCGCCGGCTTCCCGTTTCGCTTCCAGCAGGGAAACGGCGGCAGCGCCCCGCTGATGGGTGTAGAGGGCGGGCTGGTTGTAGAGGTAGGCGGGGTAGCGCTCGGGCACCAGCGGCGACCCGACCAGCATCGTGTCCGGGCCAATGTTGTTGTTCTGCATGTAGCCGCGCTCCGGGTTGAGCAGGGACATCAGCTCGGACGCCGGGTGGATGCCCAGCCATTCGGCCTCGGATGTCGATCCGTCGACGGGACGGCTCCAGTCGTAACCGTCCGGCCGGATCGGGACCCGGCCGGTGCGCTGGTAGTAGATGTTGCCGCCCGTGTCCGCGATCATCACGTTCTGCGGCATGATCTGGCGTACGTCCAGTGCCTCGGCCGCGCCCTGGTAGTCCTCCGCGACCATGAACCAGTACTTGGACTCCAGGTAGCCGATCTCGTCCTCGTAGGCCAGGGCCGCGGCGTAAGCCCGCTCGCCCCGTCGCGCCACGATCGGGCCGTGGTGCGAGGTCCAGAACGTCGCCTCGCGCGGCGCTTCTTCGCCGGCAACCGCCACCTCGACCGTGCGGCTCTCCATCTGCCGCCACTCGCCGTCGTAGAGGTAACGGGTCCGGTCCTCCGGGTCCAGGGTCAGTTCGTAGACATCGGCCGTGTCCGGGCCGCCGGTCGTGTGGGCCCAGGCGACGTGCTCGTTGTGGCCCAGGTTGACGTAGGGGAAGCCGGAAGTGGCGAAACCGCTGATGTGGATGTCGCCGGCGTGGAGCCGCAGCTCCCAGTAGCGGTGGCGGCCGAGCCAGGAGAGGTGCGGGTCGATGATCAGCGCGGCCGCTCCGAAGGTCGTCTGATCCGGCGCCAGCGCGATCTCGTTGGACGCCCGCAGGTCGACGTCGAAGCTCGGCTCGATGCCGATCGCCCGCAGGTCGGAACGTGCCTGCCCCGCCGGCCAGCTCCAGATGAACTGGCGGCTGAAGGCGACCGGCATGTAGACGTCGACAGGGCGGTCGCCCCACCAGTCCGGCACCTCGTCGGGATGCTCGTCGAGGTAGTCGTTGATGCCCGCGATGAACGCTGCCAGGTGCCGGCGGAGTTCCTGGTTGAGCTTGGCCTCGTAGTGGCGCTTGGCCGTGCCATAGTGGTCCCACATCCGCGACTCGAGGTCGGACCGTACCCAGGAATCGTTGTTGCCGGGGCCGAAGGCGGCGGCGTACTCGCCCAGTCCGAAGAGGTAGTTCTCAAGCAGTTGCGACAGCCGGTCCTCGGCCATCGCCCAGCCGGAGGCGTAGAGCCCTGCCTCGGCGGACTCGGCGTGGATGTGGGGGACGCCCCAGGTGTCCCGGTAGACGATCGCCTCCTTGCCTCCTCCGGGCGGCGCGCAGGCCGCGATCAGCGTGAAGAGCGGCGCAACAAGAGCCGGCCAGACGCCTTGTTTCGCCATCGCGATCCTCCTCAGCCCGCCGGCTTCTTCGCCGACTTCGGCCGGAACGCCTTGATCCG
>JAPOVF010000033.1:4875-18730 GCA_026708285.1 Acidobacteriota bacterium | reverse complement strand
ACCTCCGCCAGGTACTCCCGGATCGCCGGACCGCCGCGGTCCTCGTACACCCCGCGCGAGGCGCGGTCCGAAACCGTGACGATGCCGATGCGGGCGGAGCGCACGGCGTCACGATAACAACCGGGAACGGGCCCGTCGCCAGCGTCGCGTTGATACCCTCTCCGGCCGTGCCGGACACCGACCAAGACACGCACCTGCACGAGTTGAGGGCGCTTCTCCAGGAGCGGAGCATCGCCAAGGGGGACTTCGTCCTGACGTCCGGTGCGCGCTCCCACTACTACTGCGACACGAAGGCGACGGTGCTGTCGCCGCGGGGCTCGCGGCTCATCGGCGAGGCGCTCTGCGAGCAGCTCCGGCCCTTCGGAGTCGACGCCGTGGGCGGGCCCGAGGTCGGCGGCGCCTACCTGGCGACGGCGGCCTCGGTGGCGAGCGACCTGGAAGGGCCACCTCTGTTCGGTTTCCTGGTGCGCAACAAGGCGAAGGGCCACGGCACGAGCGCCCGAATCGACGCCTCGTACCACCCGGACGGACGCAAGCTGATCGTCGCCGGCCGCCGGGTGGCAGTGGTCGACGATGTCGTCACGTCCGCCGGCTCGATCCTCCGCGCGATCGAGGCGGTCGAAGCGGAAGGCTGCGAAGTGGCCGCGGTATCGGCGGTCGTCGACCGCCAGGAGGGCGGTGGTGACCGTCTGCGGAGTCGAGGCTACGACTTCCGGCCGCTGTTCCTCGCCGACAACGAGGGCGACCTGACGATCTACTCCGGAGACGGACGATGAGGCGAGAGCGAACGAACCGGCACGGCCGGCGCGTCGCCGCCGCCGCGGCCGCCGTCGTGGTGGCCGCGCTGGCCCTGGCGGGAATCGCCACCGAACCCGCGCCCGCCCACGTGCGGATCACGACCGACATCAACTTCGCCGACGATGTCCGCCCGATCCTCCGCCGCTACTGCATGCCCTGCCACAACCCGAAGGGGTCGGCGCCGGACTACATCGACCTGACGACCTACGGCAACGACGCCAAACCCGGCGCGCGCGCCTGGGCGGTGGCGATCGAGGAGGAACTGCTGACCGGCAGCATGCCGCCGTGGACGGCCGACGCGCGCTACGACCACTTCCGGAACTCGCGTCGCATGAGCCAGCAGGAAATCGACATCGTGGTCGCCTGGGTGCAGGGCGGCGGACCCCAGGGACCGCGCCGCAACCTGCCTCCCCCGCCAGAGTTCACCGAGGAGGAATGGGTGCTCGGCGTTCCCGACCTGGTGCTCGAGCCCACCGCCGATACGGTCGTCGCGTCCGGGCAGCAGGCCGCTCTCGTTCGAGAGCGGCTCGCCGTGGAGCTCGAGGAGGACGCCTGGGTCACCGGCTACGAGTTCCGGCCCCAACACCCCGGCGTCGTGTATCGGATGGCCGCCTGGGTGCACGAGCCTGAGGACGCGCCGCCGGAACAGCTCGAGGTCGAGGTCCAGGTCCCCTACGACCCCTTCCGCGACGAGGACGAGCCGGAGCCCACGCGAATGCGCACCGGCCGCTCCGGCCCCCACTTCCTCGGCCAGTGGTTGCGCGGTGACGATCCGGTGCTACTGCCGGACGGCGCCGGCAAGCGGCTGCGCCGCGGCTCGACGATCGAACTCGTGGTCGAGTACCGCCGGCGGCCGAGCGACGACTCGCGCATCGAGATCAGCGACCGCTCGGGCCTGGGCCTGTTCCTCGCCCAGACCGTGGACGAAGTGGAACTGTGGGTCGAAGGGCAGCAGGCGGGCGGTCAACTCACCCTGAAGGGCCGGCGCGCCGCCCGGCCCAAGACCGCAAGCCTGACGATCGCCGAGCGCGCCCGTCTGATCGGCCTGCATCCGTACGTCGGCGACCTGCTCGACACGATGGAGGTGCAGATCCACTTTCCCGACGGCCGGACGCAAACGGTTCTGTACGTACCCGACTACGACCCCGAGTTCCCCGCCTCCTACCTGTTCGAGGAGGCGGTCCATGCGCCGCCGGGCACCCGGGTCGAGCTGATCGGATCGTTCGACGTCGGCAAGGCGAAGAACCCCGTCGTCCAGCCCTTCGCGCTCCACGTCGACTACGAGCTCGACGATCACCTCGTCCTGCCGGAAATCTTCGTGCCGCGCGAGCAGCCGCAGTCCCGCGGCGGCATGCTGGCCGCCGGCCTCGGCGGCACCGACCTGCCGGCCGGCGAGGGCGGGGCAACGGCAGGCCTCGCGCCCGACCCGGCCGACCCGAACGCCGCCGCCCACATGGACCACAACCCGCTTCACGGCGGCCAGTTCTTCATGGCGGCGAACAACTACCACCACCTGGAGGGCGCCCTGCCCCAGCCCGGCGAGTTCCGTCTCTACGTCTACGACGACTTCAAGCAGCCGGTCGATCCCCGGAACTTCGGCGGCGATGTCGTGTTCGAGGCGTGGAACGAGGAGACGGAAAGCTGGGACGAGACCCGCTACCCGATGACGCCTCTCATCGGCAGCCAGTACCTCGTTTCCGAGATTCCCGAGGAGCTGCCGAGCGAGTTCTTCGCCCACGTCTGGCTGGCCGGCGAGCAGCAGCGGTACGACTTCTACTTCGAGGAGACAACGGTAGAGCCGCCCGCCAGTGCTTCCCGCGGCAGTGGCGTCATCCGCGCCGGGCCGCACAGCCACGAGCGGCCGCCGATGACGATCCCGGAGGACCGAAACGCCATCATGGCGCTGATGGCGAACAAGCGGGACCGGGTCCGCACCCAGATCGAGAACGGCGAATGGCTCACTCTCTACGTACCGGCCTTCGACGCCCGCGACCTCGCCGAAGTGCTGCTCGACCGCCTGGTCGGCCTGAGCGCCCGGCAACGCGGCCAGGCCCGGCAGGCGATCGGCCGGGTGATGCAGAGCGCCGCCGAACTCGACCGTAGCGGCGACCTCGCTGACCGGGCGCGGGCCGAGCGTGCGTTCGAACGCTTCGACAGCGGCGTCCGGGAGCTGGAGGACCTGCTCGGCCCGTAGCCGCCGCGCAGCCGCCTAGTTGAAGTTCAGCGCCATCCGCATTTCCATCGGTACGCCGTTCTCATGTGGAATCGGCGCAACGACCTGGGCAAGGCAGTGCATTCCCAGGTATCGGTAGAAGCCAACCGCATCCGCGTCCGACAGGACGTCGAGATGGAGGCCTCGCATGCCGGCCTGCTTGCTCCGCTCGATCGCATGGTCGACGAGCTTCTTGCCGATGCCCTTCCCCCGTAGCGGCTCCTCCACCGCCAGGGCGCAGATGTAGTACACGCTCGACGGGATCACCGCGTTCAGGTACTTGCACTGGTAGGCCCGCTCGGCGAGCAGGTTCAACCGTTCCATCGTGACCTCACCCGACTCCAGCAGCGGGCCCCAGAGGCCGCCCAGCGCCTTCTTGCGCGGCGAGAACTCCGGGCCGGCGTAGCCGAGTTCGAGCCCCAGCAGTTCGTCGCCGTCCAGCGCCAGCGTGGTGCGGTCGTACGAGTACAGCGTGCCCGGCACCCGCCATGCGGCCTTGATCATCAGGTCGAACAGCTCCCGGCCGTCGAACTGGTAGCCGTAGGACGCGGGGCCGGTTTCCCAGACCAGGTCCACGAACTGGTCCGCGTAGCGATCCAGGTGCTCCTCCGTAGCCTGGACGATCTCCATCACTCGTGCTCCGTTTCTCGAGGTTGTCCTGCAGGCCCTGAACCACGGCAGCTTAGTACGATGGCGAGTGGAAGAAGCTCCATGTTCATCTCCAACCGGAGGCGCCCGGACTTGCTCTCACTTCCCAGGGCAGTTGGCTCAGGATTCCTCGGTCTGTGCCTGGGCGTGCTGGTTGGCTGTGCGCCGGGAGACGAACCCCAGGCTGCTCCGGAGACCGGCACGGAGGGCGAACGGGAACCCCTGCCGACCTGGACGGAACTGGCCGGAGAGGTCGCCGCCGACCGGCTGAACGTCATTCTGGTCACGATCGACACGCTGCGCGCCGACCGTCTCTCCAGCTACGGCTCCCAACTCGTCTCCACGCCCCACATGGACAGGCTCGCCCGCGAAGGGGTGCGCTTCTCGAACGCAGCCACGGCGGTGCCGTTCACGCTGCCGGCCCACTGCTCGATCATGACCGGCACCTACCCGCCGTTCCACGGCGTCCGGGAGAACGTCGGCTACTCCCTGGACGAAACGCTTCCCACTCTCGCCGAGGTGCTCTCCGTGGCCGGATGGGACACGGCGGGGTTCGTCAGCGCCTTTGTCCTCGATTCCCGCTGGGGGATCGGCCGCGGGTTCGACCGCTACCGTGACGACTTCCAGCTCGACCCGAGAAAGCCCTCCGTCAACGTCGGCCAGGTGCAGCACGAGGGGCCGGACACGATCGAGCACGCCCTGGCCTGGCTCGACGAGCCCAGGGATGCTCCCTTCTTCCTGTGGGTCCATCTGTTCGAGCCGCACGACCCCTACACGCCGCCCGAGCCCTTCCGTTCCCGTTATCCCGACCGCCCCTACGACGCGGAGGTGGCCTACACCGACTCGCTCGTCGGCCTGCTGCGCGAAGGGCTGGAGAGCCGCGGCGTGCTCGACGACTCGGTGTTCGTTCTCACCTCCGACCACGGCGAGGGACTGGGGCAGCACGGCGAGGGATTCCACGGCTACTTCATCTACGACTCGACCGTCCACGTTCCGCTCATCCTGCGCCTGCCCTTCGGAGACTTCGAAGGCCGGGTCGTGGGCGAAGCGGTCAGCCACGTCGACATCCTGCCGACCGTCCTCTCGATCGTCGGCCAGGACGTGCCACCGGAGGTACAGGGCGTCGATCTGCGGTCGCTGATCCTGGGCCGGGAACCGGCATCGCCGCGGGAGGTCTACACCGAGTCCTACTACTCCCTCTACCACTACAACTGGGCGCCCTTGCGCTCGATCCGCACCGAGTCCGAGAAGTTCATCGAGACGACGAACCCGGAGCTCTACCTGCTGCGGGAGGACGCCGGCGAAGCGAACAACGTCCTGCTCCAGGAACGGGACCTGGCGCGGTCCCTGCGGGACCGCCTGCTCGCCTACTCCGACAACCTCAAGTCATCGGGTGACCGGCCCGGCGGGCGCCCCGACCTCGATACGGAGACGCTGGCCCAACTGCGCGCCCTGGGCTACCTGGCGGGCCGCGCAAACACTGGGATCGACGAGGACGACGGCATCGAACGAACGGATCCGAAGGAGAGGATCGCGGTCCACCGGGCGATCATGGAGGCGCAGAGCTTCATCGGGAAGGGTGATGAAGAGGGGGCCGAAGAGTACCTCCGCGCCGCCCTGGAACTGGACGCCAGCATCGTCGACGCGAACCAGATGCTGGGCGGCATCATCGGGCGGCGCGCCGACGAGGCTTCGCGGCGCGGAGATGAAGCAGCTTCAGCCGAACTCAACGGTCAGGCGCTGGCGCTCTACCAGCAGGCGCTCGCGCTCAACCCGGAACACCAGGCCTCCCTGCTCGGACTCGCCACGAGCTACTGGCGGCTCGGCCGCCTCGAGGAAGCGCTGGTGGGTTTTCACCGGCTGGTGGAACTCGCGCCATACGAGTCGAACGCGGCGATCGCGATGAGCGACATCTACGCCGATCTGGAACGCCTCCCCGACGCACTCCGCGTCGTTGAAGCGGCAGCCGCCGAAGAGGTGGCACCGGCGTGGATCCACAATCAGCACGGCGAACTCCTGGCCCTCCTGGGCCGGAGCCGGGAATCGGCCGTCCACTTCGAGAAGGCGATCGCCAAGAACCCGGAGATCGGCCAGCCCTACTTCAACCTGGCGCTGACTCACGAGGAGGCCGGTCGCGCCCAGGAGGCAGCGGCGGCCTACGAACAGGCGATCCGGCACGCGCCCTACCACTTCCGCGCCCAGTTCAACCTGGGACACCTGTACGGCCGGCTCGGCCGGCCGGAGGATCACCTGGAGATGTGGCGCACGGCGATCCGCTCGAACCCGGAGTTCGTTCTCGGCTACTACCACCTGGCCAAGCTGCACATGGATCGCGGTGACGACCTGGACCGCGCCGAGCTGCTGGTCCGCGAGGGGTTGCGCCGCGATCCGGAGGGCGCCTTCGGACCGTTCGGCTACTTCGTCCTGGCCGACATCCTCAACCGGAAGGGACGCCTGCCCGAGGCCAGGGAAGCCGTCGAGAACGGGCGGCGCCTTCAGGCCCGGGGTTGAGGCCTAGGCCGGCAGGTCGCCCACGAGCTCGAACCACACCTGCACCTTGCCGTCGTGGACGAGGTACATGGCCGTGATGTTCGAGGTCGTGGGACCGTTCTCCGTCGTGAAGCTCTCTTCCCGCTCGTGGATCACGAGGTGCCCGAGCACCCGCTCCCTGGTGATCATCAGGTTGGGATCCTTCAGGCCGCCCATCAACTGCTTCATGTTCTCGAGGATCACGTCGCCCCCCTCCGTCATCGACCGCGCCCACGGCCCTTCGGCCGCGTGGGTGATGAACCGGGCGTCATCGGCCATGACGCTGGCGAACCACTCCCAGTCACTCGTCTCGAGCGCCTTGACGAAGTCGCGGGCGGTCTGCCGGTGGGAGATCTCCTCCACCGTCAGACCGGCATCCTCATCCGCTGAAGCGGTCTGATCCGCCGCGGCAGCGGCTTCCTCCTCCGCGGCTCCGGCTTCCTCCGCCGGAGCGCAGGCCGACGCGAGGATTCCGAGCGGAGCCGCGGCCAGAAGAGTGCGGCGATCGAAGGGGAACGGCGTCTTGGGTTTCGTCGTCATATCAGCAACCCACCTTTCAAGAGTCAGTCACTTCGTTCCATCCAAGTCCCTGCGGACTCCTGGCGCCGCCAGACTCCGCGCGGAAGCCTAGAAGTCGAGGCCCAGTCGTATAGCCACCCGCCGCGGCAGGAAGTACTGCGACGGCACGAGTTCGGCCGGATAGCGGCCGTAGCTGCCCCAGTAGTAGTGCCCGTCGTCGTCCAGGAGGTTGAGCGCCTGCAGGTCGACGTTCAGCCCGACACGGTCGCCGAGCATGAACCGGCGCGACAGACCCATGTCGATCTGTTTGCGTTCGGGCATTCGGCGGTCGCCGGTCATCGCCTCCAGCGGAATCGTCACGTTCCCCTGGTTGAGCCGCACACGGGCCATGTGGCGGTACGGGCGGCCGTCCTCGTAGTTCAGGATCGTCACCAGCCGCAGGTCCCAGGGCAGGTCGAAGGTCGCCTGGGTCCTGAACGTCCATGGACGGTCGCTCTGGCCTAGTGCACCTCCGAAGAGGTGATGGTTCGGGTCGGATCCCTGGTTGCCGATGTAGAAGGCGTTGTTCTGGCTCTGCTGGAGTGCGTCGGGCTGGTGCCCTTTCGACTCCGACCAACCGAGCGACGCGTTCAGCGACCAACGGCCGGTGTGGCGCTTGGCGAAGGTGAGGAAGGCGCCCTGGTATTCCTGGTGGTACTGGGTCCCCCGCGGAGCGTTCGCCGCGTTCCCGGGGCGGTTGCCCTTCTGAAGCGTAGGCTGAACGATCATGTTCTTCAGCATGATCGTCTGGCCCGTCAGCGGATTGACGTACGGCATGTCCTCGTACTCGCCGTCGTCGGCGATCTGCCAACCGATCATGTCCGTCGTTTCGTGCGTGATGAACTGGACACCGACGACGTACTCCCCGAGCTGCTTCTCGTACCCCACCGCGTACTGATCCGTCTGGGGTCGTTTCAGGTCGCTCCGCGGCAGCCCGAAGGTGCCGTCGCCTACCTCAGCGAAGTAGACGAAGGGACCGTGCCGGTTCGGGCTGTAGCCGAACCGCGCGACGGGCCGGTCGGGGTGGGGCTGCTGCCAGTTGGAGACGACGTTCATCTCGTGGTAGCGGCCGGCGGACAGCCGAAGGACGGCCTGCCGGTCACCGTCGCCGATCCGGTAGGCCAGTCCGAGTCTCGGGTCGACGCTCGAGTAGTCAACGACATCCGAGTACTTCGGCGAAAACTCTCCGGTCGTCACGCCGCAGTTGAGCTCGTCGCAGAGGTAGGACTCGAGGATCGGGTAGGGCGGAATGTAGCCTCCGTCCGAGTCGGTCCGGATGCCGAGGTTCAGAGTCAGGCGGTCGTTGACCCGCCAGGAATCGTCCATGTAGAGCCCGTACGCCTCCGTCTCCGCGCCGTAGTAGTGCTCCTTGCGCGAATAGACGTAGTAGTTGGCGCCGTACTTGTAGTAGTACTTGCCGGTGAAGCCGGGATAGACGGCAGCAGCCTTCTCACCGCTGCTGCTGTACTGGAATCCGAACTTGAACTCGTGGCTGCCGGCGAGATCCTCGGCGAAGTGGGTCACCTTGGCATGACCGCGGTTCCACCATACGGGGTACATGTAGGGGTACGTCTTGCCGCCGCTCATCGTCTGGGGACTCGTGTTGTAGTCGATGAAGGGCGGTTCCAGGCTGCCGGTCGCCGAGACGTTCCGGTTCTTGTTGTGGATGTCGTTCCAGTTCAGTTCCAGGATCGTGTTGCTGCCGAGGATCCCCTGGTAGCCGAAGCGGGAGTAGGGAACCACCACGTACTCCGTTCCCACTGCCGCCGGATTCGTGATCACGCGGCTGCTGTTGCCGTAGGAGCGCGCGTAGTCCTCGAACTGGAAAGCGCCCGTCAGCGTGTGCGACGGATTGAGCGACCAGTCGAGCTTCAGGTTGTAGTGGTCGAACGTGCTCACCGGGATGTTGATGCTGGGCGTCGCTCCCGGCTCGAGCAGCAGATCCTCCTTGAGCCCGACCGCGGCGAAGAAGTACAGCTTGTCTCTCTTGATCGGGCCGCCCGCCGACAGGGTCCAACTGTTGTAGGTCTCCCTGACAAAGCCTCGCTCGACCCCCGCCGCGTCCTCCACTTGCGGACCCGCGGAGGTCAGGCCGTCGGTTTCGCCCGTGTAGGCGATGCGCCCCTGGAAGGTATTGGTCCCCGACTTCGTCACCACGTTGACCGCGGCGCCGGTCATGTTCCCGTACTCGGCGGGCGCTCCGACGCCGAGCACCTGCACCTCGGCGATCGTGTCCGGGTCCGCCCAGGCGCCCCAGATATTGCCGGTGTCCGGGAAGCTGATGTCCAGGCCGTCGACGTTCCAGGCCACCGAACCCTCGTCCCGTCCGTAGGCGGAAACGAAGCCAGCGTACACGCCGACCGACCCGACACGCCCGTTCGAGGACACGCCGGGAGCCATCAGGGCGAGTTCCTGGAAGTTGCGCTGGGTCGTCGGCTTGGCGTCGATCAGTTCGGCCTGGAAGCTGCTGCTGGCCGAGGAACTCGTCACGTCGAGGATCGGCGCCTCCGAAGTCACCGTGATCGCCTCCTCGACACCTGCGACCCGCATCGAGAAGTCGACGACGGCGACGCCGGAGATCGAGACGCGGACACCCTCGACCGTCTCGGTTTCGAGTCCCTCGAGCGTCGCGGTCAAGGTCACCAGGCCGGGCGGAAGCCCGGGGATCAGCCAATCACCGTTGACGCCCGACATGGATGTGCGTTCGCCGCGCACGATGTCGCCCGTGGCCTGCA
This sequence comes from Acidobacteriota bacterium, assembly GCA_026708285.1. Taxonomy (GTDB): domain Bacteria; phylum Acidobacteriota; class Thermoanaerobaculia; order Multivoradales; family Multivoraceae; genus Multivorans. The sequence goes on along the minus strand of JAPOVF010000033.1, from coordinate 9,250 downwards.
CCAGGACTCCGGGCAGCGGTTCACCGTCCGCCGAGCGGACCGTGCCGCGCACGCTGCCGACGTTCTGGGCGTACATCGCCGTCGACACCAGGAGCGCCACAACGACCAGAGTGAAAACGAGCTTCGGGGCGAAACGAGGAGACGACGTCATACGAACCTCCGGGGCGCAGTTTCAAACACCGTAAGGTTTACGGCGTTCCCGTCCGTAGTCAAGGAACTTTTCTTAGCGAATCTGAGCGAACCTGAAAATGCCCTGATCTGCCTTGACTTCCCCTACCGTGTCGGACACAGTGACTTGACTTGGACACAGTCGAGAAGGCGGCTTCGGCATGGTCGGGGACGCCTTCCGGAGGAGAACGACATGGGTTTGGCGCGACTGCTCGCCTGCGGATCCGTAACGGTCACGCTCCTTGCCGCCTCGGCAGCGGCCGCCGACTCACACGAGGTGGCGAACCCGGCCTGCAAGGCCGCTCACCACCTGGTCGGCGAATGGGCGGTCCACACCGGCGACGGCACGCTGATGGCCGAGGTCGTGTGGGAACTGGGGCCCGAAGGCTGCTACCTCGTCGAGGAGTGGATGACCCGCATGGAGGGCATACGGGACTTCTTCTGTCTGCTCGTCTACAGCGACACACAGGACAACTGGAGCTATCTCGCCGGCTCGGGGAAGCCCGGCGGACAGCGGATGCGCTTCGAGAACGGGAACATGGTGGAGAACGAGTTCCGCTTCGAGACCGCCGACCTCGACGAGGAGACGATCGGCCGCTTCAGCTTCTTCACGCTGCCCGACGGCCGGCTGCGCGAGCTCTCCGTTCTTTCGACCGACGGCGGGGAGACCTGGGAAACCGAGTACGAACTGTTCTGGACCCGAAAGGAATAGGTATGAAAAGGACGTTCTTCGCGCTGGCGCTCGTCGCCTCGATGGGGTTCGCCGGAGTTCCCGCTTCGGCACAGATCGATCCGGCCTCCCTGCCGGAGCCGCTGATCACCGCGACCCTGCCCGACAAACCGGACGGCGCTCACTGGGTCTGGATCGCGTCCTTCGCGAACTACGCGCACGCCGACCTCATCGACGCCGACTCCGGCACGCTTCTCGGCTCGATCGAACTCGGCTACCAGGGCCTCCTGCCGCAGATCCCCAGCTCGGGCGACGAGATCTACAACCACGCCGTCTACATGACGCGCGGCTACCACGGCGATCTCGTCGAGGTGGTCGAGATCTTCGATGCGAAGACGCTCGAGATCAAGGGAGAGATCCCGATCGACCCGCCGAAGGCGATGCGGGGGCTGGCGAGCAGCAACCTGGCGACCCTGACGGACAACGATCGTTTCCTCATCCAGTCGTTCTTCACGCCCGCCCTGAGCTTCGGCGTCGTCGACCTCGAGGAACGGAAGTACGTCGGCGAGATCGAGACCGGCGGCTGCGCGCACACGATGGCGGCCGGATCCCGCCGGTTCCTGTCGCTATGCGGCGACGGATCCGTGCTGACCGTCGACCTGGATGAGAACGGCGCCGAGAGCGGAAGAGAAACCCACCCGGGCTTCTTCGACGCCGAGGGGGACCCGCTCCACCCCACGGGCGCCAGGTCGGGGGACGTGTGGTACTTCGCCTCGGTGCGCGGCGTGATGCACGCCGTCGACACGAGCGGCGGCGGGATCAGCTTCCAGGAGCCCTGGACGTTCCGTGACGAGGACGACGCGGGGGTCTGGGTGCCCGCCGCTCCGAACCAGCACATGGCGATCCACGAAGCGTCCGGCCGTCTCTTCCTGCTGATGTCCTCCGTGCCGGATCTCGAGCGCAAGCCCGGCGGTTACGACTTCCACCGCGGCTTCGGCTTCGAGACCTGGGTGTTCGACATCGAGAGCCGTGAACGGCTGGCGCGCTACAAGATGGACAAGGCCGCCGCCGCGATCGCGGTGAGCCAGGACGACGCGCCGCTCCTCTATGTCTCGACCTACAGCCACGTCGACATCTACGACGCGAACACGGGCGAGCTGACGCGCACTCTGAACCCCGATGTGGAGGTCAGAGGCGTCCTCGTCCTGATGCAACCCTGGGACTGACTCGTCCGTGAGCCTAGGCATCGACCCGGTCGTCCAGATCGCCGCGCGAGTTCTGCTCACGCTGCTGTTTCTCGGCACCGCCGTGCACAAGATGCGTGACCTGCGGACGACCGCGGAGATCACGTCCAGCTATCTGCGGAGTTTCGGCTTGCCCGGCTGGCCCCCGCTCGCCGCCGTCGTCACAGTTGGCCTGATCGGAGCGGAGCTAGCCGCTGCCGGGCTCTGCGCCGTCTACCCCTCGGGAGCCGCGGCCGCCGGGCTGGTTGCGGGACTGCTCGGCCTCTACGCGCTCGGCATGGCTGTGAGCGTCCTCCGCGGCATCGCGCCCGAGGACTGCGGCTGCTCGTGGGCCGGAACGGTTGGACAGCCGGCGGGATGGGCGCTGGTGCTCAGGAATCTCGTGCTGATCGCCGTCGGCCTGCTGCTGGCGCCCGAGGCCGCCGCGCGGCCGCTCGGGTTCGCCGACTACGCCGGCGCCTTTTCGCTCGGCCTGTTCGCCATCGCCATGTACGCTACGGCGGACGTGCTCATCGCGAACCACGGGTTGCTCCGGGAGGGAACGGCTTGACGACCTCCGTCGCCATCCTGCTCGCGATCATGGGTTTCGCGATTCTCTGCCTGGCGGTGGTGACGTTCGCACTCGCCCGCCAGGTCGGCGTGATCCACCAGCGGATCGGCCCGGTCGGCGCGCTGGCCCTGAGCAAGACCGTGCGCGTCGGCGAGAAGTCGCCGGAGTTTCAACTCGACACCCTGGACGGAGAAGCGATCGTTCTGGGTGCTCCCGATCCGGATGGAAGAAGTACGCTGATCACGTTCCTTACGCCCAAATGCCCGGTGTGCGCCCAGCTCCTTCCGGCGCTCCGATCCATCGCGCGGGAGGAGTCGAACTGGCTCCGACTCGTTTTCGCGAGCGACGGCGACCCGGCGCAGCACGCGGAGTTTCGTAACAGGAGCCGGCTCGACGACTTCGCCTATGTGCTCTCACCCGAGCTCGGCATGACCTACGAGATCGGCAAGCTCCCGTACGGCGTGCTGCTCGACGAGAACGGGTTCGTCGCGGCGCAGGGGCTCACGAACAGCCGGGAGCACGTGGAGAGCCTGTTCGAGGCGAAGAGGCTGGGCGTCAGTTCGATACAGGAGTTTCTCGAGCACCAGGAAGAAGGCCGGGTGCTCATCGCAGGAGGTTCACAACAACCATCGTGAGGTTTGCCATGAACTGGTTCGACAACATCTCGATTCGCGCGGCGACCCGTCTGGCCGACAGGACCTCCCGGCGATCGGTGCTGGGTTCCATCGGCAGCGCCATCGCCGGCGGCGTTCTGCTGCCGCTACTGCCGGTGGACCGGACGTTCGCGCAGGAAACCGCGGACGACGCGGCCGAACCCATGCAGGATCCCATGCAGTGCGACTACTGGGCTTACTGCTCGGTCGACGGCTGGCTGTGCGGCTGCTGCGGCGGTTCGACGAACTCCTGCCCGCCGGGGTCCAAGGCGGCGCCCATCACCTGGACCGGCACCTGCCTCAATCCGGCCGACGGAAAGAGCTACGTCGTCGCCTACCACGACTGCTGCGGCGCCTTCCCGTGCCAGCGCTGCTACTGCAACACGAACGAGGGCGACACGATGCGCTACCACCCGCAGCGTTCGAACTCCGTCCTCTGGTGCGGTAACGGCGGCGCCCCGTTCGGCTACCACTGCACGATGTCCCGCATTCTCTCCGTCGCTGAATAGGACGCCACGACGTGCATCGCCCGCTCCTTCTATTCACGATCCTCGTCGCGTGCGCGAGTGCGGCCGCGGCCGGGGCCGAGGCGGACGACGCGGACACCTACCGTCTCGCTCACCTCGACTACATGCTGCACTGCCAGGGCTGCCACATGGCCGACGGCTCCGGCGTGGAAGGCACGGTCCCTCCCCTGCCCGGCGAGGTGGGCAAGTTCATCGCCAGTCCCGAGTGGCGGGACTATCTCATCCAGGTGCCCGGCGCCTCCCAGGCTCTGATCGACGACGAGGCCCTGGCCAGGTTGATGAACTGGATCGTCAGGCGCTTCGATCCCGAGAACGCGAAGGATCTGAAGCCCTACGAGGCCGCGGAAGTCGGACTGCTGCGTAGCCAACCGGTCACCAACCCGACTGAAGTGCGGCGTCAGATCATCGCCGAGATCCAGGGCACGCCGGTCGAGGAGTAAGGCCGCCCGCTACCTCCGCACGCGAGGCGCCTCCGGCGCGATCTCCTGGAAGCGCAGGATCCTGCCGGCCTCCTCGTACCGCCCCAACTGCTCGAGGGTCTGAGCGAGTTCGAACAGGAGGAC
>JAPOVF010000033.1:0-4420 GCA_026708285.1 Acidobacteriota bacterium | reverse complement strand
TCCTCCCCTATAGTGTCAAAGGGAAAGAGGTCCCGAATGGCCAACATCAGGGAAGTCCAGCGGCTACCGCCCGCCTGGTGGCTGCCGGCGTCCTTCACCCTCCTGCTGCTTGCGTTCTCGCTGCTCCCGCAGTTTCGCGCGAGCACCGCGTTGACCTGGTCGCTTTGGGCCGCCTGCGCGGTGCTCGCGGTTCTGCAGGGTCGTCTGCTGGCCAACTCCGGCCAGGACGGCCGTGAGCTGGAACTGAAGGTCTCCCTCATCCCTTCGCACTACGTGCAGGCCTTCGTCCAGACCTGCATCTACGTCTACTGGGCCATGTACTGGGAACAGATGCGCCACCAGGCGGCTCTGATCGTCGCACAGATCGTCTTCGCCTACGCCTTCGACATGCTCGTCGGCTGGTCGCGGCGCGAGACCTGGCACCTCGGCTTCGGGCAGTTTCCGATCATTCTGAGCACGAACTTCTTCCTCTGCTTCAAGGAGGAGTGGTTCTACCTCCAGTTCGCGATGATCGCCGTCGGCATCCTGGGAAAGGAGTTCTTCCGCTGGAACCGGGACGGCCGCAAGCGCCACATCTTCAATCCGTCGGGCTTCGCTCTCTCCGTCTTCTCGCTCGGTCTGATCCTCTCCGGGACGACGGACCTCACCTGGGGCGCCGAGATCGCGACGACCCTGGCGAACGCGCCCCACATGTACGTCGCGATCTTCATGGCAGGTCTGGTCGTCCAGTTCTTCTTCTCGGTGACGATCGTGACCCTGTTCGCGGCGGCCGCCCTGGTCGTGGCCAACCTCGTCTACTCCAGCGTCACCGGCGTCCACTTCTTCGTCGACGCCAGCATTCCGATCGCGGTCTTTCTGGGGCTTCACCTGCTCGTCACTGATCCGTCGACGTCACCGCGCAGCAGGCTGGGGAGCGCGGTGTTCGGTGCCCTCTACGGCTTGAGCGTCTTCGGCCTGTTCGAGTTCCTCCGCCAGGTCGATGTCCCCCTGTTCTACGACAAGCTCCTCTTCGTACCGGTTCTCAACCTCTGCGTACCGCTGCTCGACCGGCTCGGGAAGTCGCGCCGCGTCGAGAGCTTCCGCCTCTCGGTGCTGCTTCAGGCGACGAAGCCGCGCCGCGTGAACTACGCCTTCATGGCCGTCTGGATCGGGCTCTTCGGCTGGATGCTGGCGTCGAACTTCGTCGGCCAGGCGCACGAGGGCGACGACTTCAAGTACTGGCAGACCGCCTGCGACGACGGCAAGCGGTTCGCCTGCGAGAACCTGGTCACGAAACTCGAACTCACCTGCAACAACGGCGGCGGCGAGGAGTGCAACATGCTGGGGGTGCTGTTCAATCGCGGAGAGGCCGTACCACTCGACCCGCTGGAAGGAGTCTCCTACTTCGACCAGGCCTGTCGCAGCGGCTTCCACAAGGGCTGCCAGAACGTCGTCATCCAGGCGGTCTTCGACGGCAACGTGTCGATGACCTCCGCGGGTGTGTCCGACGCGATCGAACAGCTCCCGGCCGGCTGCGAGGACGGCGAGAGCATGAGCTGTTTCCTGCTCGGCTACGCCCACGTGCACGGGCACGGCGTACCGAAGGACATCCCCCTGGCCCAGGACCTCCTCTCCACCGCCTGCAACATGGGCGAAGCGGCGGCCTGCGCCGAACTGGAGAAGGGGCTGGGAACCCTCTTCTTCCCACCCGGCAGCGCGCCGAACCGCTAGCTAGCTAGAAGTCGAGCGACATCCGCATCTCCATGGGAATGCCGTGCTGGTGCGGGATGGGCGCCACCGTTTCGGTCAGGCACTCCATCCCCAGCGAGTTGTAGAAGTGGACCGCGGGCGTGCCCGAAAGCACGTCGAGGTGTAGACCGCGAAGTCCTTCCTTCTTCGAGTCGTCGATCGCCCTGTGCATCAACTGCTTGCCGATCCCCTCACCGCGCCGCGACTCCACGACGGCGAGCGCGTGCACGTAGTAGACCGCCGACGGAATCGCGACATTCAGGTAACTGGCCAGATAGGCGGCCCGGCCGATCTCGCCGAGCTGCTCCCTCGTGACCCGGCCCGACTCGATCAGCGGCGCCCAGAGGGGACCCAGCGTCTTCTTGCGCGTGGCGAACTCCGGACCGCGGAAGCCGATCTCGATCGCGAGCAGTTCGTCGCCTTCGACCGCGATCGTCGTGCAGTCGTAGCCGAACAGCGTGCCCGCCAGGGGCCACGAGGCCTTGACGATCTCGTCGTAGAACTCCCGCCCTCCGAACTGATACTCGTAGGTCGTCGGCCCGGTCTCGTAGACCAGATCGGCGACTTCGTCCGCCCACTTCCGGGCATGTGCCTCGGTTGCCTGCATGATCTCCATCGCTGCGCTCCCTTTCCTGGTAGTCATCAAAGTAGATGTGAACACGATAGCTTCGGCAGCGGTGATCCACTACCAACCGATGAGGATGGCCGATGTCGGCCGCGCCCCGATCGACTGCCAGGGCACTGAAGACGAAGTCCGGGCCCGGATCGCGGATCTCGGAGCGAGCGCGATCCTCGCCTTCGACGGCAAGCAGCACGTGGGCCAGCTCCAGTTCCGCCGCTACGACCCGGCACTACGCTCCCCCGCCGGCATCATGGATCCGTTGTACTGGGGCGACTTCGGCCAGGCGAACGCCCCGTCCCTGCCGCCGGGGACGCTCAACCTGTTCTGCTACCACGTCGGTCAGCTGGAAGCCGGCGACGCACGCGATTCCCGCTACCACGGACGCGGCATCGGTGTGGCGCTGCTCGAGGCGTTCGTGAACTGGGCCGACGCCACCGGCGTCGAGGCGACCGTCGCCAAGGCGGTGCCTCCCTTCAGGCCGTTGGGCGTTTTCATGGGCGGTCACCCCGCGTCGATCTACGAGGACAGTGGCTTCGAAACCGTCGCCCGCTGGTGCGACCACGACCTGCGCGACCGCCTCCCCAACGTCCTCGCCGGGGAACACGGCGACGGCGTCGCAGCCGCGCTGCGGAACCTCTGCGATCAGGGGTTCACTCTCGACGAGCTGGCCGAAGTGGCAATGGTCGTGCGCCGCCGGCAGTAGCGCCGCGGCTACTCCTGGCCATGGATGCGCCTGGAGTCGAAGTCCATCCAGGTGACGAGCCACTTGCCGTCGCGCCTGTTCACCAGCATCTCGAGTCCGAAGTCCAGCCCGGCGGTGGTGATCCACCGTGTTCCGGTGACCTTCGCCGTGCCGTTCTCCCACTCGACCACCATCTCGTCGCTCGGCGTCTTGCTACCGGCCGTCGACCCGAGGTAGTCACGGAAGACATCCTTGTCGGCGCCGCTGTAGGACCTGAAGTCCTCGCCCAGGTAGGTCCACATCAGGTCCATGTCGCCTGCCGCCATGGCCTTCAGCATCGCGCGCACGGCGACCTTGACCGCCTCGGTGTCCTCCTTGGATCCCGCGGCGACGTCAGCGGGTGCGGAGGCGGCCCCGGCCGACAGATCCCGTGCGTCCGTTACCCGCGTGGAAGCCAGATCGAAGGCCGCCAGGTGCTCCTCGTCCTTCACGAAGACCCGGGATCCGGAGAGCGCCACATGGGACCAGGTGGTGCTGTCGGCCACTTCCCAGGAAGCCAGTTCCCTGTACCCGGACGGATCCGCCGCGATCACCTTGAGTTCCGCCTCGTCCGTGAGCACGAGCAAGCGGTCGTCGACCGCGATGACCGACGCGTACGAGGCCCACCGGCCGGGCCCCTGCCAGACAAGCTCCCCAGTGGCGGGGTCGAGACACACGAACGTGCCGGCCCTCTTGTTCGAGCGGAAGTAAAGATGGTCGCCGACCAGCACCGGAGAGTCCATGTAGAGCTCCGCGTCGGTGGTCTTCCAGACCTCGCTCACGGCCCAGGCCCCGCCGGGCTTGGCTGGCGGCTCGACCTTGATCGCCGCAGTCCCCCACTGGTACCCCGAGAGGATGAAGTTGCCGTCGTAGCGGAGCGTGGTGGGCGTGTTCTGCTGGAAGGCCGTCGTGAAGGGGAGCGACCACAGCGGATCACCGTCCGTGGCCCCGGCGCCGAAGAAGGACACGTCGTCCAACGTCACGATCTGCCGCACCCCCCCATGGTCGAACGCCACGGGCGAGGCGTACGCGGGCGGACCGTCGACGCGCCACACTTCCTTGCCAGTCGTCTTGTCGTAGGCGACCAGAGCGCCCTCGTCCCCCTGCTGCTCGTTGCCCGTCGTGCCGACCGGCACGATCAGCAGGTTGCCCTCGATCAGCGGCGACGAGGCGGTTCCCCAGATCGGGTAGGGCTCCGTGTAGAGATCGTCGAACGTCTTTTCCCAGCGCACCGCGCCCGACTTCGCGTCCAGGGCCAGAAGGCGCTCCCTGATGCCGAAGCTGTAGACCGAGTCGCCTTCCGCCAGCATCGTCGACTTCGGACCCGGGCCGTACTGGATGGCCGCGGT
>JAPOVF010000239.1 GCA_026708285.1 Acidobacteriota bacterium | reverse complement strand
TTGGACTGGGAACCACCCAGGCCCTGGCCGGCTTCAACCTGCTCTACGGCTGGGGTACCGGCGGTGTGGCCGCCGTGGTGCTGATCGGCGGCATCACGGCACTCGCCGTCGTTTCGGTCGTACGCGGCCTTGACCGCGGCATCAAGGTGCTGTCGGGAGTCAACATGACCCTTGCCCTTGCCCTGTTGCTCGCGGTCATCGTGATTGGCCCGACTGGCGAGATCCTGGTTGCCGCCGCCAGGGGTGCGTTGGCCTATGGCGCGAACCTGGTGCCCCTGGCGATGCCGTTCGGCCGTGAGGACGTGAGCTTCTCCCATGACTGGACCACGTTCTACTGGGCCTGGTGGGTGTCCTGGTCGCCGTTCGTGGGCATGTTCATCGCCCGGGTCTCTCGCGGCCGGACCGTGCGCGAGTTCGTCGTGTGCGTGATTCTCATCCCGACGCTGCTGTCGATCGTCTGGATGGCGGCCTTCGGCGGCACGGCGATCTCCCAGACGATCGCGGACCGCACGGCGCCGGTGGCGTCCGCGGCCCAGGAGGTCATGCTCTTCCGGATGGTCGAGCAGTTCCCGCTCAGCCCGCTGGTGTCGCTCGTCGGCATTGTCCTCGTGCTCGTGTTCTTCGTCACATCGTCCGACTCCGGCTCGCTCGTCGTCGACACGATCACCGCGGGCGGCAAGGAGGACGTGCCGACCAGCCAGCGCGTCTTCTGGGCCACCCTCGAAGGCGTTGTCGCCGCGGTCCTGCTTCTGGTCGGCGGCACCGGCGCGCTGGACGCCCTGCGGGCGATGACCGTCTCGACGGGCCTGCCGTTCACACTCGTGCTGCTGGCGATGTGCTACAGCACCTGGGTCGGCCTGTGGGCCGCGGTGAGGGAGAAGAGGGGTGTTTGACGGCCGGCGTATCCGGAGCCGGTCGATCGGTCTTTCGCTACGAACTTCGGTTCACTACCAGAGGACCGGTGCCGGGTAGTTGGCGATCGCCAGATCTGGCGTCACAATGACGAGGTCGTGGAGGATTGCCTGGCACACCAGCCCCCGGTCGAACGGATCTCGGTGGTGTAGCGGCAGCAGGTACTCGCGGGCGGCGCTGGCTTCATCGAACGCCAGGTGTTCGAGTTCCATCGCCTGGCGCCGGCTGCTCACATAGCGGGACGGGCTCTCCGGCAGCGGCAGACGGCCGAGACGGTGCTTGATGCTGATCTCCCAGGCGGAGAGTGCACTCAGGTAGACCCGGTTTGTGCGGTCGCGGCATGCGGCCCGTGCTGCCTTTGAGAGCTGCGGATCGTCGGCGGCCAACCAGAGGAACGTGCAGGTGTCGACGAGGAGGTTCACTCGGAGTTCTTGCCGCCTTCGAAGGCTGCGAGAATGTCGTCCGGCAGCGGATCGAAGAACTCGGGGGGAACCGTCAGCCCGCGGTCCATCCCGACTGGCCGCCGTGAGGAAGGGCGTCCGGGAAGGGGGCGTATCTCTGCGATCGGGAGGTTGCGACGGCAGAGAAGGATCGTCTCCCCGCGCTCTACCCGCTCCAGGTACCTTGAGAGGTGCGTCTTCGCGTCGGAGATGTTGAGGCGCATCATGGTCTAGTAGTAGACCAGAAAAGAGACCAGATTTGCAACCTGGACTGGCGTGATGTCGAGGTCCGTGGGGTTGCTGGGCTCAGCCGGCTTCAGGCGCCGGCAACTCCTCCAAGAACCAGAACTCCCCTTCGAGGGCACCGGCTTCCTCTCCTACCGCGGCGGCTTCGGGTGTCGCCATGTAGGCCTCCGCCATTGCCCGGTCCTCGACGCCGAGGATGAAGAACACTTCGTCTGGGCGATCGACCGAGCGCCAGACGCGCTGGACGGACAGGCCCGCTGCCATGCCGGCGGCCTCCTGCTCGTCGAAGACGCGCTTCCAGTGGTCGATGTCCTTCACGCGGTTGCGAACGAGCAGCACCATCGTTCCGTTCTCCTCTTCCGAGTCGTCCCATTCGACGCGACGGAGAGTACGTTCCCCAGCCGCAGCGACGAATGGGTCCACGGTCTCCATAGGCTGCCGTCTACTCCTCCCGCTCAACCCACCACGCCCGCGTACCGGGGACGAACGCGGTGACCCCCGCCGGCCCCAGCTCGACGCCGCGCATCCTCTTGCTGAAGCCCCAGGTCGTGCTGTAGTTCCACAGGAACAGGGCCGGCTGGTCGGCCTGGACGTGGGCCTGCAGTTCGCGCAACAGCTCGGCGCGGCGGTCGCGGTCGAGTTCCATGCGGGAGCGGTCGAACAGTGCGTCGACCTTGGGGTTGC
>JAPOVF010000231.1:6609-22504 GCA_026708285.1 Acidobacteriota bacterium | reverse complement strand
TCGCCGTGCGGATCGTCAACGGCCCGGACATCGAGACCGACGGCATCGACTTCCGCGCCGACTTCCAGACCAACGCGGGCCCGGGACGCCTGACCCTGGGCGCCTCAGGCACGACCACCCTGTCCTGGCGGATCGACGGTTGGGACCTTGGCGAGCCGTACGACGCGAAGGGCAGGTTGAACTACGACACGTCCCTCGCCCGCGCCCTGCCCGAGTTCAAGGGCCGCCTCTTCGCCGGCTACACCGTCGGTTCGTTCACCGGCCGCTGGCACCTCAACTACACGGACTCCTACGTCCACGACGCCCCCGCCCCCTGGGGCGACAACTACCCGATCGACGCCTACGCCACCCACGACCTCCACGTTTCGTGGACCATCCCCGGAGACAAGGCGACCCTCTTCGCGTCCATCCTCAACTTCGGCGACCAGGAGCCACCCCGCGTCTTCCGCCAGCTCAACTACGACCCATCAACCCACAACCCCTTGGGCCGGATCCTCAGCATCGGCCTGCGGTTCGAGCTGTAGGCCGGTTCCGTCCTAGAAGCCGCGCAGGCGGGCGAAGCGCTGGCGGTGGAAGGCGGCGTCGCCGAAGGCGAACTCGAGCGCCCGGGCGCGCTTCATGAACAGGCCGATGTCGTGCTCGTCGGTCATGCCGATGCCGCCATGCATCTGCAGGGCCTCGTTCGTGACCAGGATCAGGGCGTCCGAGCAGCGCGCCTTGGCGTTCGAGACCTGGAGTTCCGTATCGTCGCTGCCCTCGTCGAGCGCCCGGGCCGCCGCCATGACAGTGGAACGCGACAGCTCGATCTCGATGAACATCTTCGCCGCCCGGTGCTTGAGCGCCTGGAAGGTGCCGATCAGAACGCCGAACTGGCTGCGCGACCTGAGGTACTCGATCGTCCGCTCAAAGGACTCCGTCATCAACCCGAGCATCTCGCCGCAGATGGCGACCGTGGCCCGGTCCACCGCCCGTCCGAGCGGTTCCAGGCCGCCGCCGACATCGCCCAGGACGGCGCCGGCCGCCACCTGAACATCGCTCAGCCTGACGATCGCGGAGTTACGGGAGTCCACCCGATGCTGAGCCACGACCTCGAGGCCATCCGCCGCCGCCGGAACGAGGAACAGCGTCAGACCGTCGTCGCTGGCCTCCGTTCGGGCCGCGATCAGGAAGCCGTCGGCGCCGACGCCGCCGACCACCTGGACCTTCTCGCCCGAAATCGACCAGCCGTCGCCGTTCGCCTGCGCCCGCGTCTCGACCCGGTCGAGCCCGTACCTGCTTCCCGCCTCGAGCAGCGCCGGCGCCAGGCGCTCCTCCCCGTCGATCAGCGGCGGCAGCCACGCGGCCCGCTGCTCAGCGTCGCCGGCGTCCGCAAGCAGCCCGCCGGCGAAGACAACCGCCGAAACGAAGGGTTCGGGCGCCAGGCCGCGGCCCATCGCCTCCGTGATGAGCACCGTCTCGGCCATGCCCATGCCAAGGCCGCCGTGCTCCTCCGCGAAGGGGATGCCCAGCCAGCCGAGGTCCGCCATCTCGGCCCAGACTTCGGGGCTGAAACCGAGTTCGGCTCCCTCGTCACGGAGTCGACGCTGGCGGTCGACCCCGCCGTGCTTCGAAACCAGCTCGGCCGCGGTCCGCGCCAGCAGGTTCTGGGGAGCGGTGAGGACCAGCGAAGCCATCAGTCCGGCAACCCCAGCACGCGCTTGGCGATGATGTTGAGTTGGATCTCCGAGGTCCCGCCCTCGATGCTGTTCGCCCGCGACCGCAGCCAGGTGCGGGTCTGGTTGAGTTCCGCCGGCTCGAAGCCTTCGCCTTCCCAGCCCAGCGCCTGGGGGCCACGGATCGAGAGCATCAGCTCTTCGCGGCGCATGTTGAGCTCCGTCCCGTAGTACTTGAACATCGAGCTTTCCGGCCCGGGCTTGTGCCCGGCTTCCAGCCCGTCGCCGTGACGCCTGATTGTCAGCCCGTAGGACATCGCGTCCATCTCGCACTGGGTCACACGCTCCCGGATCGCCGGATCGTCGATGCGGCCCATCTCGTCGACGCCGACGTAGTCCCGCGCCAGGTCCGGCAGCGAAGCTCTCGCGCCGCCGCGCCCCATGCCGCCGATCGAGGTCCGTTCGTGGCCGAGCAGCGCCTTCGCCACCGTCCAGCCGCCGTTCACCTCGCCGATGACCTGGTGGACCGGCGTTCGCACGTCGTGGAAGAACGTCTCGCAGAAAGGCGAGGCGCCGCTGATCAGCCGGATCGGCCGCACTTCGACGCCCGGCGACGCCATGTCGACCAGAATGAAGGTGATACCGCGCTGCTTCTTGACGTCCGGGTTGGTGCGCACCAGCATGAAGATCCAGTCCGCCTGGTCGGCGCCGGAAGTCCAGATCTTCTGCCCGTTGATCACGTAGAAATCGCCGTCCCGCACCGCCGACGTGGCGAGAGACGCCAGGTCGGATCCCGCGTTCGGTTCGGAGTAGCCCTGGCACCAGCGGATCTCGCCGCGAGCGATCTTCGGCAGGTGTTCCGCCCTCTGCGCCTGGGTGCCGTGATCGAGCAGCGTCGGTCCGATCATGCTGTAGCCGAAGCCGGTCAGCGGCAGCGGCAGGGCCAGACGCCCGATCTCCTCGTGCAGGACGGCCGCTTCGTCGCGGGAGAGACCGGCGCCGCCGTACTGCTCGGGCCAGGTCGGCACCGAGAGTCCCCGATCGGCCGCCGCCAGCAGCCAGTCGCGGCTCTCCGGGTAGATGAAGGGCGCCTTGCGGCCGCCGGAAGCCCAGGCGTTCGGGTCGGACGCCCTGCCGCGCAGGAAGTCGGGCGCGTTCGCCTCCACCCAGGTCCGGGCCTCATCTCGAAAAGCGGACAGATCACTCATGCGGTTACCTCGTGCGGTTCGACGAGCGCGCATTCTGGCATGGACGACCTGTAGACTCACGCTCCCGCCGCGCCCCCGGTCCCGGCGCCGCGCAGGAACCGCACCATGCCGACTCTCGCCGAAGCGGTCGCACGTCGCCGCACGTTCGCGATCATCTCCCACCCGGACGCGGGCAAGACGACCCTCACCGAGAAGCTCCTTCTCTACTCGGGCGCGATTCAACTCGCGGGCACCGTGAAGGCCCGCGGAGAGACGCGCCGCGCCCGATCGGACTGGATGAAGGTCGAGCGCGAGCGCGGCATCTCGGTCAGCGCCTCCGTCATGACCTTCGAGTACGACGGCAACACGTTCAACCTGCTGGACACTCCCGGCCACGAGGACTTCAGCGAGGACACGTACCGGACGCTGACCGCGGTCGACTCCGCGGTCATGGTCCTCGACGCGGCGAAGGGCATCGAGGCGCAGACGCGAAAGCTGTTCGAGGTCTGCCGGCTACGCGACATGCCGATCACGAGCTTCATCAACAAGCTGGACCGCGACGTGCGGGATCCGTTCGATCTGCTCGACGAGATCGCCGACACGTTGCAACTCGAGGTCGCTCCGATGACCTGGCCGGTTGGCATGGGACGGAGCTTCCAGGGCTGCTACGACCTGATCGGCGACCGGCTGGTCCTGTTCGCGCCGGGAGACAGAGAGAGACGAGCCGCGGAACGGGTGGTTCACGGCCTCGACTCCCCCGACATCCAAGAGGCCATCGGCACCGGACCGGCTGCCAGGCTGCGTGAGGAAGTCGAGATGGTGAGCGAGCTCTGCCCGCCGTTCGACGCCGAGACCTTTCTCGCGGGCAACCGCACTCCGGTCTACTTCGGCAGTGCGCTGCGCAGCTTCGGCGTCGGCGCCCTCCTCGACGGCCTCGCCCGCCACGCGCCGGCGCCGCGGGCGCAGCAGGCGGCCGAGCGAACCGTCGTGCCCGGCGAGGGGCCGGTCACCGGCTTCGTGTTCAAGATCCAGGCGAACATGGACCCGAAGCACCGCGACCGGATTGCCTTCGTCCGGTTGTGCTCGGGGCGTTTCCATCGCGGTATCCGCCTGTTCCATCCGCGCAGCGGACGCACGCTGAACATCCACAGCCCGGTCCTGTTCCTGGCCCAGGACCGGGAGCTCGCCGAGGAAGCCTGGCCCGGCGACATCATCGGCATCCCGAACCACGGCAACCTGCGCATCGGCGACGCTTTGTCGACCGGCGAGCCGATCCGCTTCGTCGGCGTACCCAGCTTCGCCCCCGAACTCCTGCGCCGGGTCCGGCCCGAGGACCCGCTACGGGCCAAGCATCTCGGCCGCGCGCTGCTCCAGCTCGCGGAAGAGGGCGTAGCGCAGGTGTTTCGCACCCGGGAGGGCAACGCCTGGATCGTCGGGGTCGCCGGCACCCTTCAGTTCGACGTGCTCGCAGACCGCATCCGCACCGACTACGAGGTGCCGGTGCGCTTCGAGTCGACGGCGATGTCCCTGGCGCGCTGGATCGAGGCCGACGACGATCGCACGGTGCGCGACTTCGTGCACCGCAACGAGGCGAAGATCGCGCACGACCACAACGGCGCGCCGCTGTTCCTGGCCGCCAACAGCTACTGGCTCGACCGTGCCGCCGAAAACGCGCCAGATATCCGTTTTCTGGCAACCCGGGAGCAGGCCGTCTGAGCTAGAGTTCGCGCACCCGCTCCTTCAGTTCCCGCAACCGCTCCCCCGCGTCGCCGGTCGGTGCCGGCCACTGCACCCGCCGCTCTTCGAGCTGGCGGTCGAGCCGGTGCCAGAGTTCGGCGTTCTTGACCGGCCCACCGCTCTTCGTCCGCCACCGGTTGCGTTTCCAGGCGTGGATCCAGAGAGCCGCGCCGCGCCTGAGGTAGTCGTTGCCGGTGTAGACAGCGGCCGGTTGACCGGACGGCAGGCCCCCGAGCAACTCCAGGACGCATTCGAGTTCGAGCCGGTTCGGGGTCGTGTCCGCGGCCTCGCCGGAACGTTCGGCGGTTCCCTCGGGCGTCACCAACTCGGCAACCCACGCACCGCGACGGCCGACGCAGCGCACCTTGAGGAAGATCCGCACACTGTCCGCTGGGACAGGTTCATCGGCGCCCGGCTCGGCCGCCGCGCCGCCGCCCCGGGATGCGATTTCGGCACTGGCCAACGCGTCCACCCGTTCGTTCCACTCGTTTCCGGCGTGCCCCTTGACCCAGTGCCAGTGAACGCGATGGCGCCTGTTCAGGCCCTCCAGGCGCCGCCACAGGTCGACGTTCTTCACCGCTCCGCCGTCGCGCCGGCGCCAGCCCTGGGCCCGCCAGCGGGCCAGCCAGGATGTGATCCCCTGCCGGACGTACTGGGAATCCGTGTAGAGATCGACCGTACTCGGTTCCGGGAGATCGGCAAGCGCCGAGATTGCCGCCTGGAGTTCCATTCGGTTGTTCGTGGTACTCGGCGCGCCGCCCACAAGTTCTCGAGGGGCATCGTCCGCTTCGAGAATCACAGCCGCCCAGCCGCCCGGTCCCGGGTTTGGACTGGCGCCGCCGTCGGTGTAGATGACGAGCTTCGGCCAGTCGGCGGGCTGGGCGTTCACGACGGGCTGGAATGTAGCAGTCGAACTCGCCCGGCTCGCTGCGCCGCGCGAGTTCATAGACTCGGCAGTGATGTTGCTCTCGCGCCAAGCCGCCGCCCTCGCGTTCGCCGTCGCCGCCGGCTCCGGTGGACCGACGTGGAGTCAGCAGGAGACGAACGCCTTCGACGGGATCGAGTTTCGTCTTGTCGGACCCAGCCGCGGTGGCCGGGTGACCGCGGTGGCGGGGCATGTGGCCCACCCCTACACCTTCTACATGGGCTCGACCGGCGGCGGCGTCTGGCGCACGACGAACGCGGGCATCACCTGGGACAACCTGAGCGACAACGATTTCAAGGCCGGCTCCGTCGGCGCGGTGACCGTGGCGCCGAGCGATCCCAACGTGATCTACGTCGGCATGGGCTCCGCCTGCCCTCGCGGCAACGTCTCCATCGGAGACGGCATGTACCGCTCGACCGACGCCGGCGCCTCGTGGCAGCAGATCGGCCTGGAGCGGGCGGGCGCGATCAGCCGCGTCCGCGTCCATCCGGACGACCCGGACGTCCTCTGGGTCGGCGTGCTCGGCCAGATCTTCGGCAGCAACCCGGAACGGGGCGTCTACCGCTCGACCGACGGCGGCGAGACCTGGCAGCAGGTGCTCGGCATCTCGGACGACGCCGGAATCGCCGACCTGGAACTCGATCCCTTCAATCCCCGCGTCCTCTATGCCGCGGTGTGGAGGGTCGAGCGCAAGCCCTGGACGCTGATCGACGGCAGCGACGAGGGTGGCCTGTTCCGCTCGACGGACGGCGGCGACACCTGGGAGCGCCTCGAGGGCGGCCTGCCGACCGGCGTCCTCGGCCGCATCGGCGTCTCCGCGTCGCCGGCACGCCGAGGGCGACTCTGGACGATCATCACCGCGGCGGAGGGCCGGGGCGGCATCTTCCGCTCCGAGGACCACGGCGACACCTGGGAGAAGGTGAGCGACGAGCCGGAGCTGCTCACCCGCGGCTGGTACTACAGCCACATCCACGCCGACCCGGCCGATCCGAACACGGTCTGGGGCTCGAACGTCCGCTTCTTCAAGTCGGTGGACGCCGGCGCGACGTGGGAGCGGGTCGGCACGCCCCACGCCGACAACCACGACCTCTGGATCAACCCGGAGCAGCCGCACATCATGGTCCAGGCGAACGATGGCGGCGCGAACGTGAGCGTCGACGGCGGCCGTTCCTGGTCCACCCAGAACAACCAGCCGACCGCGGAGTTCTACCGGGTCACCGTTGACAACCAGTTCCCCTACCGGATCTACGGCGCCCAGCAGGACAACAGCACGATCTCGGTCCCGTCGCGGCCGATGCCCGAGTTGACCGCGACCCAGCACTGGCACTCGGTGGCCGGCGCCGAGAGCGGGCACATCGCTGTCCACCCAGAGCAGCCCCACCTCGTCTACTCGGGCAACTACCTGGGCCGGATCGACCGCTACGACCACCGGAGCGGCACCGCCCGCAACATGATCCTCTACCCCCAAATGCAGGACGGCACGGCGCCGCGCGATTTGCGCTACCGCTTCCAGTGGAACGCGCCGATCCTCATCTCCCGGCACGATCCCGACGTCGTCTACCACACGTCGAACTACGTCCATCGCACCCGCGACGGCGGCTGGACGTGGGAGACGATCTCGCCCGACCTGACGACGGACGACGACGAGAAGCAGGGAGTCCCCGGCGGACCCGTCCAGCACGACCACACCGGCGTCGAGGTCTACAACACGATCTTCGCGCTCGCTGAATCGCCGGAGACGGCGGGCGAGATCTGGGCCGGCAGCGACGACGGCCGCATCCACGTCAGCCGGGACAACGGCGTCACCTGGGTCGACGTCACGCCGCCGGGAATGCCGGCGGACGGCACGGTCAACTCGATCGACGTTTCGCAACACGATCCGGGGCGCGTCTACGTCGGCGTATATCGCTACCGGATGAACGACTACACGCCGTACATCTTCCGCACGGACGACGGCGGCAGAAGCTGGACCACCGTGACCGATGGTCTGCCGGCCGACCATTTCGTGCGCGTCGTGCGCGAAGACCCGGGAGCCTCCGGCCTGCTCTTCGCCGGCACCGAGTTCGGCCTCTACGCCTCGTTCGACGGGGGGAACTCCTGGCGGTCGTTCCAGTTGAACCTGCCGCGCACGCCGATCACCGATCTTCTGATTCACCACAACGCCGGCAACCCGGACCTGGTGCTGGCGACCCAGGGCCGGAGCTTCTGGGTGCTCGACGACCTCGGCGCCGTGCGCGAGCTCGCCGGGGAAGTCGCCGCCGGTACGGAGCGGGATGTACCCCGGCTGTTCTCTCCCGAGCCTGTGGTCCGAATCGACCGTCCCGGCGGAGGCGGCGGCTTCGCCAACGGCGCTTCGATCTGGTTCGACCTCCCCGAGGCGCCGGCGGGCCGGGTCGAGCTGACGATCACTCCTGACGGCAGCGACCGGATTCTGCGGCGCTTCGTATCGTTGCCCGAGGGCGAAGAGATCGAGGGAGGCGACGAGGAGCGCCCACGGATCGAGTCCTTCGAGGCGAAGGCTGGGCTCAACCGGGTGGTGTGGAACCTGCGCGGCCAGGCGCCCCACCTGGTCGAGGGCGCCATCATGTCCCTGTCGTACACCGGCGGCCCCTACCTGCCGCCGGGGACCTACCGGGCAACGCTTAGGGTCGCCGCTGCGAACGAGGACAGTGACGAGAGCAGCGAAGCCCAGGCGGCGACGGCCGACTGGTCGGACAGCCGAACCTTCGAGGTGCTCGCCGACCCGCGCCTCGAGGACATCTCCCAGGCCGACCTGGAGGAGCAGTACGCGATGCTCGACCAGTTGTCGGCGCGGTTGACCGCGACGCACGACGCGATCGCCGGCCTGCGCAGCGTCCGGGAACAGGCCGGAGCCCTCGAGGAACGTCTCGACGAGGCCGGCGCCTCGGAGCTGAGGCCGGCCGTCGAGGCGATTCTGGAGCGAGCCGGGGAGCTCGACGAGCGCCTGATCCAGTCGCGGAGCCGCGTCTCCCAGGACGCGCTGAACTTCCAGCCCCGGATCGACAACCAGTACGCGTACCTCTACACTCACGTCTTCGGCAACACTGCCCGGCCGACGGCTGGCGCGCGTCGTCGCCTTGAGGACCTCGAGGCCGAACTCCTGCCGATCCTTGAGGCCGTATCCGAGTTGACCGGACCGCAGCTTGCAGAACTGAACCGGCGAGCCCGGGAGTTGGCGATTCCCGCCGTCCAGCCGCCAGCCGACCGCTAACGCCCCGCACCGCAATCGTCCGATGCCGCGACACCACCTCTCGCGCGGCGCTCTCGCGCTGATCGCCCTCCTTGCGGCCGGCGACGGCAGTGCTTTGGCGCAGGTCGAGATACGAAGCGATCGTCCCCGTCTGCGCGCCCAGCGTCTCGCCGAGGCCCCCATCATCGACGGCGACGTGCTCGGCGAAGAGCTCTGGCTCGATGTCGACTTCGGTACCGGCTTCCAGCAGGTGGAGCCGTTCGAAGGCCAACCGGCGAGCGAACGGACCGAAGTGCGGATCGCCTTCGACGACGTCAACCTCTACCTCGCCGTCGTCTGCTTCGACCGGGACGCGGCATCCCTGGCCATTTCCGACAGCCGGCGCGACGCTTCGCTCCGGAACGAGGACAGCTTCCGGCTCATTCTCGACACCTTTGGCGATCGGCAGAACGGTTTCGTCTTCGGCACGAATATCGCGGGCATCCAGTACGACGGCCAGTTCACGAACCAGGGTCGCGGCGGCGGTTCCTCCAGCAGCTTCAGTTCCGGCGGCGCGAACCTGGACTGGGACACGTCCTGGACGGTGAGAACGATGAGCGGCGACTTCGGCTGGAGCGCCGAGATGGCGATTCCCTTCCGCAGTCTCCGGTACGGATCGGGCCGCGCGATCTGGGGCCTGAACTTCGAACGCAACATCCGGCGCAAGAACGAGACCGCGTTCTGGGCCCACCTCGGCCGCCAGCACGACCTGTTCCGGGTGTCGGAAGCCGGGCACCTGGTCGGCGTGGAACCGCCGCGCCAGCGCAACCTGCAGTTGACTCCCTACGTCCTGAGTTCTGGGCGCGACAACGTGGACGGCAGCGCCGACGACAGCGAAATCGGCATGGACCTGAAGTACGGCGTCACCCCGAGCCTGACGCTTGACTTGACCGTCAACACCGACTTCGCCCAGGTGGAAGCCGACGATCAGCAGATCAACCTGGACCGCTTCAGCCTGTTCTTCCCCGAGAAGCGACCGTTCTTCCTGGAGAACTCCGGTCTCTTCCGAGTCGGCAGCCGGTCTTCGTTCCGGGGCAGCACGGAGCTCTTCTTCAGCCGGCGGATCGGCCTGAGCGGAGGCCGGCCGGTCCCGATTCTCGGCGGCGTCCGGCTGTCGGGAAGGGCCGGTGGATTCAACGTCGGCCTTCTGAACATGCAGACGGACGACCTGGGGAGTATCCACGGCAACAACTTCACGGTCGCGCGGTTCGGCCGCGAGTACCGCAACCGGAGCCGGGCCGGCGTGCTGGTCGTCAACCGCCAGGGCACCGGCTCGCTAGCGCCGGACGGCGACTACAACCGGACCTACGCGGTCGACGGCCAGGTCGGCATCGGGCAGTTCACGGACGTCTCGGGCTGGGCGGCCAGGACGGAAACCCCCGGCCTGACCGGCCGGGACCATGGTTTCGGCCTCGACGGCGGCTACAGTTCCCCGTTCTGGCGCTGGCGTGTCGGCTATGCCGAGATCGGCGAGGACTTCAACCCCGAGGTCGGTTTCCTCAGCCGCTCCGGCTACCGTCAGCTCAACGGCTACATCCGGCGCCGCTTCCGCCCGGCCGGCGAGGGCCGCGTCAAGGAGTTCGGCCCGCGCATGTTCTACGACAGCTTCTGGGACTTCGACGGCTACCAGGAAACACAGCGTTACTCGGTCGGCGGCGAGGTCGAGTTCCGCAACGGCGCGCAGATCAGCCTTTCCGTTGGCGGCCGCTACGAGGGATTGCTCGAACCCTTCACGCTCGCCGGCATCGTGCACGTACCCGCCGGCGAGTACGACGACCACGGCTTCTTCCTGTTCATGAACACGAACCGGGGCCGGGCCGTGAGCCTCTTCACCCGAATCCAGGGGGGCGGCTTCTTCGGCGGCAACCAGCTCGTCCTGGATCCGTCCCTGAGCATCCGGCTCGGCGACTACCTGACGTCCGAGCTGAGTTGGTCCTACAACGACATCGACCTTCCCATGGGCGCCTTCAAGACCCACCTGGGGCGCCTCCGCGTCACCTACGCCTTCAGCACCAGCCTGCTTCTCCAGGCCCTGATCCAGTACAACGACCTGACCCACAGCGTGAACACGAACGTCCGCTTCAGTTGGCTGAACGAGGCGAACCGGGGACTCTTCGTCGTCTACAACGAGATCTCGGAGTTCGGTCTGCTCGGCCTGGATACGCCGGACCGGAGTCTGGCGGTCAAGTTCAACCGTACCTTTGACGTCTTCCGCTAACGCCGCCCGAGCCGCCGGCTGGCCCCGGCTGGCCAGTCCCCACCGCGCGGGACGAAGCGTCGTGATGGCGCGCCGGGGGATGGTCGCAACATCCCACCCCGCCGCCACGCTGGCGGGGCTCGACATGCTGCGTGCCGGCGGTTCGGCGATCGACAGCGCCGTCGCGGCGGCCGCGATGCTGGCGGTCGTCGAGCCGATGATGACCGGCATCGGCGGCGACGCCTTCCTGCTCTACTACAAGGCCGATCCCGACAGCGCGCGCGGCGAGCTGCTGGGCCTCAACGGCAGCGGCCGCTCACCCCTGGCCCTGGACCGAACCGACATCGCCGGAACGGTGATAAATCCGGATTCGTGGCCCGCAGTGACCGTCCCCGGCGCGGTCGATCTCTGGCAGACCGCGCACCGGCGCTTCGGACGTCTTCGCTTCGCCGACCTGCTCGGTCCCGCGATCGAGACCGCCGAAGGCGGCTTCCCGGTCAGCGAGCGCGTCCAATCGATGTGGACGGCTTGCACGGAGCGACTGCGCCGCGATCCCGCGGCGGCGGAGCACTACCTCCTCGACGGCGACGCGCCCGCACTCGGCGCGGTGTTCCGCTCTCCGGCCCTGGCACGATCGCTGCGGCGGATCGCGGAAGACGGCCGCGACGCCTTCTACGAGGGTCCGATCGCGGAAGAGATCGTCCGCTACGCCCGGAACACCGGCGGCTTTCTCGATCTCGAGGATCTCCGGCGCCACGAATCGACCTGGGTCGATCCGATCGGCACGATGTATCGCGGCCGGGAGGTCTTCCAGTTGCCGCCCAACGGCCAGGGGCTTGGCGTTCTCCTGATGCTGAACCTGCTGGAGAACTTCGACCTCGCCTCGATGGACGTGGCCGGAGTCGAGCACACCCACCTGCTGGTCGAAGCGAAGAAGCTGGCCTACGCCGACCTCCACGCCCACGTCGGCGACCCGGAGAGCGAGCCGCTCCGGGGCTCCGGAGGCGTTCCGCTCGCCGAGTTGCTGGACAAGGCCTACGCCCGCGAGCGCAGCCGCCTGATCGCCCCCGGTCGGGCGGCCGACAGCCCCGCGCCCGGCAACATCCCGCCCGGCGCCGGCGCGGCGGGCTCCGACACGGTCTACCTGGCCGTCGTCGACGGCGACGGCAACGCCGCCTCCTTCATCAACTCCCTGTTCGCCCCCTTCGGAGCGGCGATCGCCGGCGGCGACACGGGGATCATGCTCCACTGCCGGGGCGCCGGCTTCAGCCTGGCAGCCGGCCATCCGAACGAGTACCGTCCCGGCAAGCGTCCCTTCCACACGATCATTCCCGGCATGGTCCTCGACCGGGGTCGGCTCGAGCTCTGCTACGGCGTGATGGGCGGTCCGTTCCAGCCGCAGGGACACGTGCAGCTCCTGACCAATCACTACGATCACGGACTCCCCCTCCAGGCGGCGATCGACCGCCCCCGGTGGCGCCACGCGGCCGGCCTCGACCTCCTGTGCGAACGAGGCATGGAGCCCAAAACCGTGGAGGGACTCTCGGCGCGCGGTCACCGTGTTCGCAGTGCCGGCGGCGCCGAGTTCGGCGGCGCCCAGGCCATCAGGGTCGACCGGCACGGAACGCTCTACGGCGCCTCCGACCCCCGCAAGGACGGCGTGGCACTCGGCTACTGACGAGCCGCCCTGCTGGGATGCTGGGCCACACTGTCGGTGCGCCGGCCTGACATCCGACCGCCCGAGGACGGGCGCTCGGACTGTGACCCGGCTGGCGCGGAGACGCGCCAGCCGGGTTCTGGCCGGCTCCCCTCTGTGCCGTCGTGCAAGACTCATCCAATGGACGATGCTGCGGCCCAGGCGGAGAACCGCACCGCACAGCGGCAGCTCGAACTCAGGATCGTCCAGTCGATCGCGGACATTCCGCGGGAAGCCTGGGACCGTCTCCTCCGGCCTGGCGACCGCCCGTTCCTGTCCTGGACGTTCCTCGAATCCCTCGAGCGGACCGGCTGCGTGGCGCCCGATCGCGGCTGGCTGCCCTTCCACCTCACCGCCTGGGGCGCAGACGACGACCTGATCGCAGCCGCCCCCGCCTACATCAAGAACGATGGCATGGGCGACTTCTCGCGGGACTGGGCCTTCGGCGACGCGGTACAGGCGGTCGGCGGCCGCTTCTACCCGAAGCTGGTGGTCGGCGTGCCCTTCTCCCCCGTCACCGGACGCCGCATTCTGGCCGCCGCCGACGTCGACCCGGCGGTCGCTGCCAGGCTCCTCGTACGGCTTGCCGCCCACACCGCCCGAGAGGTCGGTGTGGCTTCCGTCCACGTGCTTTACCACAGCGACCGGGAGGCCTCAGCTTTGGCGACCACCGGCCTCTCCCAGCGCGTCATGGTCCAGTACCACTGGCACAACTACGACTACCGGAGCCCCGACGACTGGCTGGCCAGGCTCCGCTCCAAGCGCCGCACCCAGTGCCGCCGGGAGCGCCGCGAACCGGCCCGGCAGGGCATCGCCATCCGCACCGTCCGCGGCCGGGAGATCGCCGCCGATCCCGAGCGCTGGGCCGAGACCGCGTTCCGTCTCTACTGCACGACCTGCGACAGATACATGTGGGGCGGCCGCTACCTGAATCGCGAGATGTTCTCCGCCCTGTTCACGCTCCTCGGCAATGAAGTCGAGCTCGTCGTCGCCGAGCGCGAGGACCGGGTCGTCGCCGGCGCGATCAACCTGCGCTCGGACACGCACCTCTACGGGCGCTACTGGGGCTGCCATGAGCACCACCGCTTCCTCCACTTCAACGTCTGCCTCTACCACTCGATCGACGAGTGCATCGAACGGGGCGTACGGGTCTTCGAGGGCGGCGCCGGCGGAGAGCACAAGATCAGCCGGGGCTTCGAGCCGGCGCCCGTCTACAGCTCGCACCTGTTCATGGACGAGAAGCTGAACCAGCTCCTCGGTGCGGCACTGAAGCGCGACGCGAAGCGACACCTCGAGGGCATCGAGGCATGGCGCAGCAACCGGACGCAACTCGGCTAGAGCCGCGACTCGCTGCCCTGGCCCCGGACCTATAATCGATACGTCATGCCGCACTTCGAAGACGACCAGCAGGGCGACAGCAAGGTCCTCACGAAGACCAAGACCAGGACCAAGCTGGCCCGTCCCCGGCTGTACAAGGTGCTGCTCCACAACGACGACTTCACGCCGCGCGAGTTCGTCGTCGTCGTCCTGCAGCACGTCTTCCACATGACCGAATCGGACGCCTCGCGGCTCATGCTCTACGTCCACAAGAACGGCGTCGGCGTGGTCGGCCTCTACCCGTTCTCCGTGGCCGAGACCAAGGTGGCCGAGGTCGGCAGCCTGGCCCAGCAGGCCGAAGTCCCCCTGCTCTGCACGATCGAGCCCGACACGGGTGACGGCAAGGACGGCGACGGTGGCGATGACGGAGACGACGGCGGCGACGTCAACTGAGGGCGCGAAGGGGGTACCGCCATCGCTTCCGTGCACATGACCGAGGACCTGCGGCAGTCGCTCCGGCGGGCGATGCTCGAGGCGTCGTCGCGCCGCCACGAGTACGTGACGCTCGAGCATCTGCTGCTCGCTCTGTGCGCCGACCCGGTGGGCGCCAAGGCGCTGCAGTCGGTCGGCGTCCGTCTGCCCAGGCTGGTCGGCGAGCTCGAGGAGTTCCTGGAGCAGCAACTGGAGACCCTGCCGCCCGTGCTCCCCGCCGATGCGGCGGACGAGTCGGCAGGCGCCGCGCCAGTCGAGGCGGAGGGCGAGCAGACCGACAGCACCGAGCAGGCCTCGAACTCCGCTGACGAAGGCGAACCGCCTCCCAAGCAGACGATCGCGTTCTGGAGGGTCATCGAACGGGCGGCCATGCACGCACACGGCGCCGGCAAGAGTGAACTGGACGCCGGCGCGGTGATCGCTTCGCTGATGCGGGAGAAGGAATCCCAGGCGGTCTACCTGCTCCAGCGCCAGGACGTAACCCGCCTGGACGTGATCCGCTACCTCTCCCACGGCACGGTCAAGCAGGGCGGCCCTCCGGCTCCACAGCGCGTCGAGCCGGACGCGGAAGGCGCGGAGGAAGAAGAGGTAGAGGATCCACTCGAGCAGTTCGCATCGAACCTGAACGAGCGCGCGGCCGAGGGATCCATCGATCCCCTCGTCGGGCGGCTCGACGAAGTCCGGGTGCTATGCGAGACGCTGGCCCGCCGGCGCAAGAACAACCCGGTCCTGGTCGGCGATCCGGGCGTCGGCAAGACGGCGATCGTCGAGGGGCTTGCGCTCGCCGTCCACGAAGGGAACGTGCCCGAGCTGATCTCCAGGGTGACGATCTACGCCCTCGACATGGGCGCGCTGCTGGCCGGCACCCGCTACCGCGGTGACTTCGAGCAGCGGCTGAAGGCGGTGATCGACCGGATCATCTCGGAGCCCGAGCACATCCTGTTCATCGACGAGATCCACACGATCGTCGGCGCGGGCGCGGTTTCGTCCGGTTCCCTGGACGCCTCGAACATCCTGAAGCCCGGCCTCGCCTCGGGCAAGCTGCGGTGCATCGGCTCGACGACCCACGCCGAGTACAAGGGCTCGTTCGACCGAGACCGCGCACTGGCGCGTCGCTTCCAGATGATCGAGATCGACGAACCGTCGATCGAGGAGTCGGCGGAGATTCTGCGCGGCCTGCGCGACCGCTACGAGGAGCACCACGAGGTGAGGTACGCGGACGAGGCCCTGGACGCCGCCGCCGACCTCTCGGCTCGCTACCTGCTCGACCGCCGGCTGCCCGACAAGGCGATCGATCTGGTGGACCAGGCCGGTGCCGCGAACCGCCTGGTGGCCGCGAAGGAGCGCAAGAGCGTCCTCGACCCGGTCGACATGGAGCGGGTCGTCGCCTCGATGGCGAAGATCCCGGAGAAGTCCGTCTCCAGCGACGACCGCGACGCTCT
>JAPOVF010000231.1:0-5828 GCA_026708285.1 Acidobacteriota bacterium | reverse complement strand
CTGATCGACGAGAAGATCAAGCGCAAGCTGGCCGACGAGATCCTCTTCGGCAAGCTGGCCGACGGCGGCAAGATCGTCGTCGATGCGAAGGAAGACGCGTCGCTCGAAGACGGTCTGCTCCTCAGGACCCGGCGCAAGCGCCGGGCGAAGAAGAAGCCTAACTAGCTCCCACCCGGGGCAGCACCTCGTTGGCGAACCGTTCGATCGTCGACATCAGCCGCGCGTGCGGCAGCAGGCCGTTGTAGGCCCAGAAGTAGAGCCAGGTCACCGGCAGACGCTCGCGCAGCGTCTCGAGCTGACGAGTCACCGTGTCGACGGTGCCGACGAGGGCCATCCCTGACCCCATCATGTCGTCGAACTCCTCCCCCGTGTCCGGGTCGATCATCCCCCGGCTGAAGCCGAAGGGCTCGAACCAGGCGGAGCCGCAGAAGGCGCCGCTCGCCTTCCACAGCCGCTGCGCCTCCGTGTCCGACTCGGCGATCACGACGTCGCGCAGGACGCCGATCCCCTCGCCCAACGGCCGCCCGGATTCCTCCGCGAACAGTTCGAACAGGGCCCGCTCCCGCTTCGGGTGCAGCGGCGGCAGGATCGCCGTCACGCCTTCCCGCGCGCACCAGCGGATGCTCGCCTCCGACGACGCGAAGGGCTGGAAGATCGGCGGATGGGGCTTCTGCACCGGCTTGGGCACGACGCCGACCTGGCGCAGCACGCCGTCCTCGACACCGGCACCCCACTGCTCCGTCGCTTCGAGGGTCCACGGCGTGCCGCCCTCTCGGCCGCCGACCGGGACCTTCCAGAACCGGCCGTCGTAGTCGAGCATCGGCTCGGTCCAGGCCTTCTTGACGATCCGGAAGCACTCCTCGAAAGCGGCCCGGTTCGCCGCGTCGATCTCGTCGTGCCGGTGCGGCAGGGCGCCGGAGATTCCGTGCGTCTGCTGCGCCATCACGTCGACCCAGCGCCGCTGGTAGCCGCGGGCGAAACCGGCGTTCGCGCGCCCGCCGGTCATCCGGTCGAGCATCGCGATGTCCTCGGCTACCCGGATCGGGTTCCTCGCCGGCAGCACGATGCCCAACTGCCCCACCCGGATGTTCTTCGTCTGCATGCCGACGAACAGGTCGAGCAGCACCGGGTTGTTCGAGAGTTCGAAGCCTTCGATGTGGAAGTGGTGCTCGGTGAAGCTGATCGAGTCGTAGCCGAGGTCGTCGGCGAGCCGGGCCTGCTCCGAGACCTCGGCCAGCATCCGGTCGTAGAGATCGCCGCGCAGGCCGGCCATGCCCTTCTTGATGTCGGCCCGGGAGCCGATCGAGGGCAGGTAGAAGAGGGAGATCTTCAAGAGAGTCGGGACCGCTGCAGCCTCAGCCGCCGCTGTCGTAGCCCGGAAGCTCGCGGATCCAGACGTTGCGGAAACGGGTCGGGTTCCGGTGATCCTGGAGGCCGATCCAGCCGCGCGGCTCGTGCGGCCGGTCGTAGACGCCGACGCGCCGGTGGACCGTCCGGCCGATGTACTCCTTCTTGTGATGGATGACGACACCGTTGTGGATCACGGTGACCTGGGCCTTCTTCGTGAGTTCCCCGTTCTCCCAGCGCGGACCCTCGAAGATGATGTCGTAGGTCTGCCAGACCCCCGGAGCCCTCGAAGAGTTGACCATCGGCGGGGTCTGGCCGTAGAGCGCGCCCGCCTGTCCGTCGGCGTAGGACCGGTTCTCGTACGAGTCGAGGATCTGGACTTCGTAGTCGCCGTAGAGCATCACGCCGCTGTTGCCGCGGCCCTGGCTGTTGCTCTCGACCTTGGCCGGCGTCGCGAACTCCAGGTGGAGCTGGAAGTCGCCGAACTCGTCCCGGGTACGGATCGACCCGGTCGAGGTGACCTCCATGTAGCCGTTCTCGACCTTCCACTCGGGTTCGTCGCCGTTCGGCTTCTGCCACTTGGAGAGGTCCGTCCCGTCGAACAGCACGACCGCGTCGGCGGGAGCAGCCGCCATGTCACTGAAGGAGGCGCCCGGAGCGACCACCGGCGGCACCGGCCGGTTCGGGTCGTGCACCTTCCAGGGCGATCCCGGCAGCTTGGGCGTGTCCTCGTAGCCGACCGGCTGTTGCTGGGCGACTGCCGCCGCGGTCAACAGCAGGCCTGTCGCCAGGGTGGCGCACGACATTC
Organism: Acidobacteriota bacterium; assembly: GCA_026708285.1. Taxonomy (GTDB): domain Bacteria; phylum Acidobacteriota; class Thermoanaerobaculia; order Multivoradales; family Multivoraceae; genus Multivorans. Next base: position 3,673 of record JAPOVF010000231.1, on the reverse strand, counting down.
TCTTGTTTCGGTTCACAGGCATTCCGGCCTCCTTGAGCATCCTCACCGCACCCGCGACGCGAGCAGCGGTTCCGACAGCTTCAGCCACTTGACCACCTCGGCGCGAGTGCCGCGGGGGTCGATCAAATCATGGACCGAGAAACCCTCGGCCCGCGGGAAGGGAGTGCGGCGCTTGGCGAACTCGGCCTCCAGCTCGGCCCGTTTCCTGTCCGGGTCGGGCGCCGCGGCGATCTCTCGCCGGAAGGCGACCGCCACGCCGCCCTCGATCGGCAGCGCGCCGCTCTCGGCCGAGGGCCAGATCAGCACCCGACCGCCCGGGCCGTAGTGGGCCGCCGCTGCGACACCGTAGGACTTGCGGATCTGCACGGCGCACCAGGGCACGGTCGTCCGCACGGTCGCCGCGATCGCCTCCATGCCGTAGCGGATCGTGCCGGACGCCTCCGACTCCGAGCCGATCATGAAGCCCGGTTCGTCGACCAGGCTGAGGATCGGCAGGTGGAAGGTCTCGCAGAACTCGACGAAGCGCCGGAACTTCTGCGCACCGGCGGCGTCCATCGCGCCGCCGATGTGCTTGCAGTCGTTCGCGACGACTCCGACCGTGTGACCGTCGACCCGGGCCAGACCGGTGATCTGGGACGGCCCGTAGCCCGCCGTCATCTCGAAGAAGCTGTCCCGGTCGACGACGAGCGAGATCAGTTCGCGCATGTCGTAGAGGAAGCGCCGGTCGCGCGGCACGATCGCGAGCAGGCGCTCTTCGCGGCGGTCCGCCGGATCGCTCACCTTGCGCCGCGGTGGCAGCGAATCGACGTTCGAGGGCAGATAGCTCAGGAACTGGCGCACCTGCGCCATCGCGTCGTCCTCGTCCTCGGCCACGTTGTCGACGACGCCGCTGCGACTGTGAACCTGCCAGCCGCCGAGTTCGTCCTTCGTCTTCTTCTCCCCCAATGCCCGCTCGACCAGCGCCGGGCCGCCGATCAGGATCTGGGCCGTGTGCCGCGTCATCACCGAGAAGTGGGAAGCGACCAGACGTGCCGCGGGGAACCCCGCAACGGCACCGACCCCGATCGAGGCCACCGGCACGGTCCGCAGGATCTCGGCGATCGACCAGAAACGAGCCCGCGAGTACACCGGCTCCCCCATCGGCCGGGGCGGCGTCTTCGGCGCCCCCTTTTGACGGCCCGCGCTGCCGCGCACGCTGCCGCCACCGCCTTCGAGAAAGCGCACCAGGGGCAACCGGTACTTGAGGGCGAGCTCCTCGGAGTAGACGCTCTTGCGCAGCCCGGCCGGTGACGGCGAGCCCCCGGCCTGGGTGAAGTCCTCCCCGGCGACGATCACCGGAGCCCCATCGACATCAGCGAAGCCGACGACGTAGTTCGCCGGCGTGAACGCCACGACGCGGCCCTCCTCGTCCACCTCGGCGGCCCCGGCCTGGCGGCCCTCCTCGACGAAAGAGCCCGGATCGGCGACACGCTCGATCCGCTCGCGCACCGTGAGACGTCCGCGCTCGTGCTGGCGCTCCACCGCTTCCTCGCCGCCCATCTCCAGCGCCAGACGCCGGCGGCGTTCGATCTCGTCGACCTCGGGCTGCCAGGACATTGGACGGGGATTGTAGATGCTCCGCTATCCTGCGCCGTCCGGGAGGTTCACGTGAAGGACGCAAGACGCAAGCTCTGTGGCTGGGGGTACGAAGGGCAGGGTCTCACGCAGACGGAGGCGGACGCCTTCCGCACCCGCACCGCCGAGCGCTTCGGCACGCCGCTCGAACCTCAAGCGACCGCGCCCCAGGTCGCCGACTTCGACCTTCGCCCGCCCCGACTGGCGGCGCCGGCATCGCTTGCGGCCCTCTTCCGGAACGATCCGTACGAACGGCTCCTCCACGCCTACGGCAAGTCCTTTCCGGACGCCGTGCGGATGTTCCGCCGCGAGGTGCCGGAACCTCCCGATCTCGTCGCCTACCCCGAGACGACGGACGATGTCGTCCGCATCCTCGACTGGGCCGGCGACGCCGGCGCCGCCGTGATCCCCTTCGGCGGCGGTTCGAGCGTCGTGGGCGGCGTCGAGCCGGCGGTCGGCGACAGCTACGCCGGCGCGGTGACGATCGACCTGCTGAAGCTCGACAAGGTGCTGGAGGTCGATCACGCGAGTCGGGCCGCGCGCATCCAGGGCGGCGCCCGCGGGCCTCACATCGAGGCTCAGCTCCGGGAGCACGGGCTGACGTTGCGCCACTTCCCGCAGAGCTTCGAGCACTCCACCCTGGGCGGCTGGATCGCGACCCGTTCCGGAGGCCATTTCGCCAGCCTCTACACGCACATCGACGACTTCGTCGAGGCGACGACGACGGTCACCCCGCAGGGCGTCATGGAAACCCGGCGGTTGCCCGGCTCCGGCGCCGGACCCTCGCCCGACCGGATGGTCATCGGCTCGGAAGGCATCCTCGGCGTGATCACGGAAGCCTGGATGCGGCTCCAGGACCGGCCGACGAACCGCGGTTCGGCGGCTGTCCACTTCGCCGACTACGCGAGCGCGGGCGAGGCGGTGCGGATGCTGGCCCAAAGCGGCCTCTACCCCTCGAACTGCCGCCTGATCGACGCGCAGGAGACCGCCACCGCCGGCGCCGGCGACGGCTCGACCTCGCTGCTCGTCCTCGGCTTCGAGTCCGCCGACCACCCGGTCGACGCCTGGATGAAGCGGGCGCTCGAGTTGACCGCCGACTGCGGTGGGGACCACAGCGCCTCCGCCGGGCGGTCCCATCGCGAGGGCGCCGCCGGGGCCTGGCGCGACGCCTTCATCAAGGGACCCTACTTCCGGGAGGTCGGCGTGCCCCTGGGATTGATCGGCGACACCTTCGAGACCGCGATCACCTGGGACCGCTTCGCCGACTTCCACGCCCGGATCATGGCCCGGACCCTCGAGATCCTCGAGCAGGCGACCGGCAGGCCCGGCAGCGTCACCTGCCGCTTCACCCACGTCTACCCGGACGGACCCGCCCCCTACTTCACGTTCTCGGCGCTGGGCGATTGGGATCGTCTCGCGCAGCAGTGGCGCGAGATCAAGCTCGCCGCGAACGAGGCGGTCGTCGACGCCGGCGGCACGGTGACCCACCACCACGCGGTCGGCCGCGACCACCGGCCGGCCGGCTACGACCGCCAGCGCCCTGACGTCTTCGCCCGAGCCCTCGGCGGCGCCAAGGCGGCCGTCGACCCGGACGGCCTGATGAACCCCGGCGTGCTGATCGATCCGCGCGGCCGCGCGGTCGGCGTCACCGGCTCGATGGCACCGTAGCGCGGCCGGATAGGCTTCGAGTCGGTTGATCCTCTAAGTCAAGGAGTTACCGGTGCGCGCCAACAGTGCCCGTGACGCCGCCTGCCCGCGGTGGCCGGTGGCGTTCGTCCTCGTCTTCCTGCTCGCGGTCGCGACGACCGGAGCCCAGGTGCCCGCCGGGGTGCCGGAGGACGTGGGGTTGTCCGCGAAACGTCTCGAGCGAATCGGCGAGATGATCCAGCGCGCCATCGACACGAAGCAGATCTCGGGCGCTGTCTCCGTCGTCGCGCGTCGCGGCCGCGTCGCCCACTTCGAGGCGCGAGGCCTGAAGGACATCGAGGCAAACGCACCGATGCGGAAGGACACCATCTTCCCGATCGCCTCGATGACGAAGCCGGTGACCGCCGTCGCC
>JAPOVF010000103.1 GCA_026708285.1 Acidobacteriota bacterium | reverse complement strand
CGGATCGTCCGGCGGCCGCCTCCTGAACTCCTCGTCGACCGACATCGATACGGCGCCTTGTGTCCTGCGGTTGATGAACCGCGTGGCGCCCGAGAGGTGACCGTAGAACTCGTCGAAGCCGCGATTCGTCGGGTAGTGCTCGTCCTTGAAGCCCAGGTGCCACTTGCCGACGATCCCGGTCACGTATCCGGCCGCCTTCAGGTGGTCGGCGATCGTCAACTCGCCCGGGATCAGACCGACGTCCGGCACTTCCGGCGCCTGGCGCGCGTTGTACTCAAACCCGTAACGCTGCTGGTAGCGACCCGTCAGCAAGGCCGCCCGCGACGGTGAACACACCGGCGTCGTCACGTAGCCCTGAGTGAAGATCGCCCCTTCGCGACCGATCCGGTCGATGTTCGGGGTCTGCAGCCGGTCGCCGTAGGTCGAGACGTCGGCGTATCCGAGGTCGTCGGCCAGGATGACGACGATGTTCGGCGGTGGAGCGTCCGCGGACGCTTCCTGCTCGCCGCCGTCCCCTTCCGGGGAGCAGGCAACCGCCAGCACCGCCATGAGGAGCACGACTGCAATCGGGACGTGAACTTGTTCGCTCATCCGAGATCTCCGTCGGTTTCTGCGTCTAGGTCAGTAGCTGGACTGTACAGAAAGGGACCGCGTTGCTACAAGACGCTACAGTTGCTACTCTGCCGCGCATGATCACCATCACCCAAAGGCAGTTGCGCAACGACTCCGCCAAGATCCTCCGGGCAGTTCAGGAGGGACAGTCCATGATCGTGACCCGGAACGGCACACCGGTGGCCGAACTGCGACCCGTAGCTGCCCGCCGCTACGTATCCCGCAGCGTACTCAGGGAGGCGGCTCGAACCGCTCCCAGGATCGACGCGAGCCGGTTCCGGGCCGACATCGACGCGGTCGTCGATCCGTGGGTCGATGTGTAGGCACGGACTTCTGGACACGTCGGTCGTGATCGACCTCGACCTGATCGAGGACGCCAGTCTTCCCGAGCAGTCCACCGTCTCGGCGATCACGCTTGCTGAACTCACGGTCGGCCCGCTGGCTGCCGGCAGGGACGAAGAAGAACGCGCTCGTCGCCAGGACCGTCTGCAGTGGGCAGCGGCGACCTGGGATCCGCTGCCGTTCGACGCTCTGGCGGCCCGCGCGTACGGTCGCATCTACTCAGCGCTCGTGGCAAGGGGCCGCGTCGGACGCCGACGTTTCGCCGATCTGCTGATCGCCGCCACGGCGCTGGCCAACGACCTGCCTCTCTACACCCGGAACGCCGCCGACGTGAAGGGCCTCGACGACCTGATCACGGTCCGCTCCGTGTAGCACCGGCGAGCTTCCAGGCGTAGTCCAACGCGTGGCCTAGCGAGTCGGTGAACGCCTTGCCCTGCCAGGCGATGTCGAACGCCGTGCCGTGGTCGACCGAAGTGCGGATGATCGGCAGACCGACCGTCACGTTGACTCCCCGCTCGAAGCCGTAGAGCTTCATCGGCGCATGGCCCTGGTCGTGGTACATGCAGACGACGGCATCGAAACGGTCGAGATGGATCGCCTGGCGGAAGACCGTGTCCGCGGGATGCGGGCCCGACACGTCGAGACCGTCCCCTGCCGCGGCCTCGATAGCCGGCCGGATGATCTCCTCGTCCTCGGCACCGAACAGCCCGTGCTCTCCCGCGTGCGGATTGAGTCCACAGACAGCGATTCGAGGCCGTGCAATGAACCGCGACAGGGCATCGTGAGTCAGGTCGAGCACCTTCCGGATCCGCACGGGCTCCACGCGATCGATCGCCTGGCGCAGGCTGACGTGAGCGCTGACGTGGGTCACCGCCAGCTCCGGCACGGCCAGCATCATCGCGAAATCGTCGATACCGCACAGTCCGGCAATGAACTCGGTATGCCCCTTGAAGTCCGACCGCGACATACGTGTCGCCTCCTTGTTCATCGGCAAGGTCACGACCCCCGCCACCTTGCCCGCCAACGCGTCCCGCGTGGCCCGGTCCACATAGGCCAACGCTGCCGCGCCCGCCTCTGCATTGAGCACTCCCGGCGTCACCCGGTCAGCGCTCAGCAGCCCCAGGTCGCGGACGTTCAGCGCCCCGTCCGCAGCCTCGTCCGGTTCTCTTACCAGGCGGATCGACACATCCAACCCCAGCACAGCCCCCGCGCTCGCCAGCACCGCAGCGTCGCCATACAGCACGACCTCACTGCCCAGCAGCCCCTCCGCAAACCGCCGGACCGCGATCTCCGGGCCAACGCCCGAAGCATCCCCCATCGTCACCGCCATCGGCC
>JAPOVF010000209.1:15807-22866 GCA_026708285.1 Acidobacteriota bacterium | reverse complement strand
AACTGGCGATGGCCCGCCTATACCCCGGCACGGCGGTCGCCTGGCGCCGGCGGAGCGCGAACCTGACTCAGGTGATCGCGGACGGCATCGCCGACCTCGAGGCGACGGTCCGAGGGACGGGCGAGGACGGCGGACCGAGGGTGACCGTCACAAGCACTGCACGGATCGGTGAATCGGCCGCGGCGGCGCTGCGAGCGGAGCAGTCGGCGTCGAGCGTGGTTCGACTGAGAAACCTCTGGTGAGATCCGGGCCTGGAGGGCAGCCGGTTGCAATACGAGGCAGCTCGACCCTGCTGGTGACGCTGATCCTCCTGCTGCTGAGCGGCTCCTGCCTCGCGCTTCTGGTGGCGACAGAGACGCAGATGCTGATCGCCTCCGGGCAGAAGCTTCAGGCGCGTTTGCTCGCAGCCGCCGACGGCGGCCTTCAGCTAGCGATCGCGCGCGGAACCGCCGGCGCCGCCGGACCCTACAGCCGCACCCTGATCAGCGGTAAGCCGGGGGCGGAGATCGCGGTCGAGGTCACGGGCTTCGCTGCGGTGGCCGACGGCGTCTGCCACCTCTGTATGGCGAATCTGGACGGAGCGTTGAGTTCGCTTGGCGGTTTGCGACGGGTCAGTCACGTTGCCGGAGCGGTCGCTGTAGCTCCGCCGCGCCTGGATGGCCTGCCGCCTCCAACAAGGGATCTGACCGTGGTGGTCGACCTGATGCCGTGGCCGGCGGGCGGGAGTGACGGCTGGGAGCTCGCGCGTACTGCGCAGGAGGCGCGGGGCAGCGTCCGGGATGCCGCCTTGACCGATGTCGGCGCCTACGATGAGGATGCTCCGCTGACGGTGAAGAGGTTCGCCGGCCCGGACATCGATCGACCGCGGACGGTGACGGTCGGAGGACTCGGCCGGGCCGGTCGCTTTCTCTACGCCTTCGAGCTGTCGCCGGAGCCCCGCCCGCTGTGGCGGTTTGCCGACAGCCGAGACGAAGACGGCAACGGCCAGACCGATCTCGGCTACACGGTGTCGAAGCCGTCGGTCGTGTCGTTGCGGTTCGGCGCAAACGTTCGCCCGGTTGCGATCTTCGGAGGCGGCTTCGACCCGGCGCGGTCGGGAGATGTGGGGAATTGGCTGTACTTCGTGGCGATCAACGGCGGGGAGGTGCTGTACAAGCGGGCGCTCGATGGGCCTGTTGTCGCCGCGCCGGCCGCAGTGGACACCGAGGGCGACGGATTGGCGGACCGGGTCTACATCGGGACGACCGAGGGTAGTCTCTACCGGGTCGACCTGTCGCCCGAGGTGGAACTCGAAGGCGGCCGCGTTCCGGCGGGTGCCTGGAAACCGCGGCTGGTGTTCGACACCGGCGGCCTGCCGATTCATCATCCGCCTGCGGTGATCCCGCTGCCGGCGCTTGGTGCTCGTGCTCTGGCCTTGGGCGCCGCCGGAAGCGCCGATCCCGGCGCCGCGTCCGAAGAAGCGGTAGCAGGTCGATTCCATGTGTTCGTGGAAGGTGTTTCCGGCCGGTCCGGTACGGCGGACGAGCTGCCTCAGCTCGATGGGGAGAGTCCACTCGGCGGTGTCGATCGGCTTTCGCCGGCGCTGTCTCCGCGGGAGCAGGGGTGGTCCCTGGCTCTCGGCGCCGGGGAGAGTCCCGCGTCGGCGCCCCTGGTCGTCGGTGGGCTTCTGACCTTCTTCACGCGGCGCCCGACCGGGCCGGACGGCGGAGAGATCCGCAAGTACGCGCTTCAGCTCGTCTCGGGCGACGCCGCGAGCGCCGTGACCCGTGCGCGGTTTGTCGGCCGCGGCGCCTCGTCGCCGGCGTCGGTCCTTGGATCACCGACCCGGATCGAGGTCGACCACGCGGGAAGTGCGGCCGCAGATTTGCTTCAGTCCGACGAGCTCGCGATGCTCGAGAAGCTTCGCGCTCAGATGCCGGAACGATGCCGGTTCGATGGCAGCCGCATTCGGCTCATCGGGTCGGGCCCCGACGGCTTGCCGATCCGGTTGGCGGTTCTCCCAGTTTGCCGGATCCAGGCGGACTGGGTCGAGGGCGCGCCCTAGGATTAGGGTTTCAGAGCGCGTTCGGCCGCCATGGCTAGCGCGTCGTCGTCGGCTGGATCCACGGTCCTAAGATCGAGGATGAGGTGCCCATCGCGCTGGTAGCCAACGACCGGCGGCTCGCCGGTCCGCAGCCGGCGGGCGGTCTCTGCGGGAGCGTCCAGAGCGAGGACCCAGCCCTCGATCGCTTCGTCCGGTGCCGAGCCGCCTCCCAGGTAGGCGTCGCCCCGGACGAGCCGCCCCCCCAGTCTCGCGGCCATTCGTTCGAGTCGGGCGCGCGATTCTCCGGTATTGCTCCAGAGAGCGTCGATTGGCATGTGCTGCTCAGCCAGGTGCCGCCGGAGCACTGCGTCCAGGGTGGTCAGGACCAGCCGTCCCGGACGGAGCGCACGGTAGAGCGGCGATTGCCGGAGTCGGTCCACGATCGATCGCCGACCCGCGATCAGTCCAGCCTGCGGTCCGCCGAGGACCTTGTCGCCGCTGCCGCAGATCAGGTCGCAGCCGGCTTCGATCAGGTCCCGGAAACTCTGGTGACGGCGGAGCGGCGGCGCCGTGCTCGATTCGATGACACCGCTGCCCTCGTCGACGAGGAGGGGCAGCCCGTGTCGGTGCGCGAAGGCCGCGAGTTCGGCTACCGGAACCTCCTCCACGAACCCGCGGATGCGGAAGTTGCTCGAGAAGACCTTCAGGACCAGGGATGCGGCCGGCCGAACCGCACGCTCGAAGTCGGCGAGCCGCGTCCGGTTCGTGGTGCCGACCTCGACCAGTCGTGCGCTGCTTGCGGTGAGGATGTCGGGAATCCGGAACGAGCCGCCGATCTCGACCAGTTCACTGCGGGAGAGAAGGACTTCGCGTCCGGAAGCCAGTGTCGAGAGCGCCAGCACGAGAGCCGCCGCGTTGTTGTTGACGACCAGGGCCGCCTCAGCGCCGGTCAGGGTCCGTAGGAGACTCTCGACGCGAAGACTGCGGTCAGTGCGATGTCCGGTCGCAAGATCCATCTCCAGGTCGCAGTATGCGTCGAGCCTCGTCCTGAGGTCATGGGCGACAGAGCGGGGAAGCGGCGCCCGGCCCAGATTCGTGTGCAGGAAGATGCCCGTCGCGTTGAGCACCCGCCGAAGCGGCGGCGCTCCGGCCTCCAGGGCGTTGCGGACGAGTTCGGGGATCCGGCGGATGAGGTCGCCCAGGTCGTCGTCTTCGATACCCGTCCGGATTTCGCCGCGAAGCCGGTCGATCACCCTGGCCGCTTGGACCCTCGTCGCTTGCCTTCCGTATAATCCTGTGAGTTCGGCAAGCGGGCTCTCCTGCAGCAGACGTCCCACTGCAGGTAGTCGGCGCAGTTGACTCACCTCCCGCTGATCCTATGTCCTCGCAGCCACGGCGCGGAGAGCCATGAACGCCAAGAACACACTCTTGAGAGCGCAGGCGCTCGTTTCCTGCCTGTTCCTGCTTGGTTGCGTGACCCTCTACGCGGCGCTCCACGGTGGCGACTCCGCGCTCGAGGCCCAGATTGGCGCCGCCGGCGCGCAGGCGAGTCCCGACCTGGAGCGGGCGATCGATGAGCAGCGCAGGCTGGTGGAGCGTCAGAGCCGCCCGGCCGCCCGTGCGACGGCCCTGAACGATCTCGCCAACCTGCTGGAGTTGCGCGGAGATGTCGCCAAGGCCCTCGAGTCCTACCGCGCGGCGATCGCCGCGGACGGAACCTGGGCACCGGCGCACTACAACCTTGCCCTGCTGGCCTACACGACCGGAGACATGGAGTTGGCGTCGAGCCACCTTGTGACGGCCATCGAATTGGCACCGGAGAACGCTTGGGCGCACTACCAGCTCGGCCGGATCGCGGACGATAGGGGCGCAACCGAGAAGGCCGTCAAGCACTACGTGAGAGCCGTGAGTCTGGACTCGCGCCTGGCTTTCGACGACGTGAATCCTCACTTCGCCGTGAACCGCCACGCCACCGAGATCCTGCTCCGCGCGGACCGCACGAACGTCAGGGCACTTCCGCCGAGGAGGTACTCGGAACCCGGCCGGATCAGCGGGCTGCTCATACCTTCGCCAGCGGCGCAGGCCCCGGAACCGGGGACTGATGAGACGGCCGAGGCCGCCCAGGTAACGGAGACGACCGAGTCAGATGGCCGCCGAAGCGACGGGGTGCCGCCATCACGCGTTCCGGCGGCAACCGGGCCGGAAGGGTTCGAGCCTTCGGCTCCGGTCCCCTCCCCTCTCCCGGTGTCCTCGCCGGAAAGTGAGAGGGCGAGCAAGCCGGCGGATATGCCCCGCGCGGCCAAAACCGCCGCCGAACCGGAACCGCGGGTCTTCACCCGAGACGACCTTCGGAGCCGCACGCGCGCCTCTGGTGGCGTTACCAGAGTGCCCGTGGGTACTCCGGCCCCGTCGGCGAGCCCTGCTTCGGGGAGGCGCGACGCGATCCAGGTCGGGACACCGGTGGGACCGGGCGGCAGGCAGCCGGAGCCCCTTCCCTCGCCCATGACGGACGGCGGTTCGGGTGGGGGGCGCTTCGAGCCGACCGTCCGCAGCAGCGCTCAGCTCGAGACGAGAATCCGGCGCTTCCCCGTTCCTGCGCCGTAAAGGGGCCGGCGTCGGACCGGGTCGCGGCCCTAGACAGGCTCGAGCTGCAGCCCGGTCAGCAGCAGTGTCGGCGCTCCCACCGCTCCGGGCACCGGGAGGAACCTCACGTCATCGCCGACGGCGCGGATTCCCCGCAGCAACTGCCGGATCGAACCGCCGAGCCGAGCTCTGGGGATGGCTCCGAGAATGCGGTCATGTTCGATGACGAAGCCGGTCACATCGATCTCGAAGGACGCTTCCGCTCCGTTGTCCGAATCTTCGAAGGTGGCGCCCAGGCGGCCGCCGGGAGCGCGGTCCAGCAGATAACAACCGCGCCGGATTCCAGTCCGGATTCGATCCGCGGGCTCCGGGCCGCGGGCGATGTAGAGATGGGAGTGACTGATCTCGGGCGGAGCCCGCCAGCCCGACCGGCGCCGGCAGCCGGTGGCGGAGAAGCCCGACCACCCGTCATCCTCCCAGGTCAGTAGGGGCTCGCCGGGTTCCCCGTCCCTGATCAGGGTCACCGCCCGGGTCGGCACGCCTTCGTCATCGACCGAAGTTCGGATCCAACCGGTATCAAGAGCGCCGTCGTCCAGGACTGCCAAGTCCGTAGGTCCCAGCGCGTGGCCGGAGCTCAGGCGCTGCAGTGTCTCCCAGCCGTCGCGGTCCCGCAGGACAGGGCTGAGCAGTGTCAGCAGGTTGGAGGCGACGGCCGGCGAGACGGCGAGTTCACGGGAAGGCAACACGGACTCAGGTGCCGCCGTGGCGAGAGTCAACCGGTCCGCGACTTCCGCGGCGATGGTGGACGCGTCGAAGTCCCTCAGGTCGCCGGCAGCGCGATAGAGGCTGCAGGAACCACGCGTACCCTGGCGTTCGACTGCGAACTCCATCTCGATCGTTGCGAGGCGCAGCGAGCTTCGCCCCGTGACTCCTTCGCTGTTAGCAAGCACGGACGCACTGGCGCCGTTGTGCAGTCTGGCCCGGATCAGGCGGCTGCCCGGGAGTTCGCTCCGGGTTCGTTCCAGGATGCGGTACACGAGGTCCCGGCCAAGTGCTTCCGCGTCGTCGTCCGGCGGGTCCTTCCTGCCCGTGGCCGTCGTCGCCTTGCGCCTGCTGGGGGACGGCAGCCTGAGCGAACCCGGCCGGAGGGAGTGGCGATTGAGTAGGCGCCAGCCGCCGGGAGCGGGCAGGGAACCGGACTCGGCAACGAAGAGGGCTCGGCCGTCAGCTCCGGCGCGCAGGGCCCACCCTTTCTCCTCGACCTGAAGTGTGTGAGACCGCCAATCCGCAGGTGCCGACGGCGAGGCGATGGCCGCGCGCCAGGGGTCGATCTCGACTTGAACGCCGCCGCCGGCCTTGACGTAGATCTCGGCGCTCGATGCGCCGGTGCGCTCGGTGACCGCGGTCAGCGCCGTCCGCAGGGCCTGGACGGTCGGCAGCCGGAGGGGCTTCAATCCAGACCCTCCAGGCGCACGGAGGGGCTTCGGGCCCATACCGGCAGGAGCGCTCCGTCCTTCACGCACCATCCGGCACCGGCAGCCAGCGGACGGTCCCCAACCGCGGTGACGGCCCCGAGGAGGTCGACCGTCCGTGACCGGAGCTCCACCGGTCCCACGAACTCGACCGGGCCGCTGGCTCCGAGTCTCCGAGCGCAGGGCGCCCGCAGTACGCAGCCGCCGTCGAACGGGTTCAGCGTACCGCTTTCGAACTCGCCGATGTAGAGGCCTCCGGCGGCTTCGTGGAACAGGTCCGCTTCGGGCGTGTCGCTGGGCAGCAACTCGAGATGTGTCGTGCGTGGCCCCGGCAGCACGTGGCGGCTAGTCCGTCTCGCGGCTCCCGGAATCAGTCGCTGGTAGCGGCCCGCCCAGCAGAGGTCCGCCAGTGGCTGCCGCACACGGCCGCCTCGAAGCAGCCAGCGGGCGATGACGGTCGTGCCTTCGTCGTCGCTGAAACGTCCGCAGCCGTCCGGCGCCAGCCGGGGATCGTCGATCACGTTGAGATCGTCCTTACCCAGCTTCAGGCCGACGACGCTTTCCGGGGCGCCGGTAAGGGCCAGGGTGTCGGCCTCCAACGTATGGGCAACGACCTCGTGCAGCATGACCGCGGCGGCGCAGGGCCCGAGAACGATGACGCGGGGCGTGTTCGAGTGCTCCGGCAGGTTCCGTGACCTCAGTCGATCGACCAGGCAGGTGGCGACCGGGTCGAGATCCTCGTCGGCGAGCGATGGCAGCAGGCCGCCCCACACCCCCCACGGCGTTTCCACGTGCAGGCTGAAGTACTCCTCGAACTGGCTGGGAGCCGACATGTGGCCGTGAATCACCTGTACCTGCCGGCGGTGCCGGCGCACTGTGACGTCCATGGGAAAGCCAACCCGGCGCCGGTTGACGGCGCGGCCGAGTTGGCGCTCCGCCCGCTCGATCTCGGCGATCCGGAGCGGCGGCCAGCGACCGGTC